>CAYLME010000256.1:0-3921 GCA_964384585.1 uncultured Gemmatimonadaceae bacterium
CGGGCCGGATGCCGCACGCAGGCTGGTTGCGGCCGAACAGGCGGAGGGGACGCGCGCGGACGATTACGCGGTGCTCGCGGCGGACACCTACCCCCGCTACGAGGAGACGTTGCGCGCCGCAGGCGCCGTCGATTTCGATGACCTGCTGCTGCTGCCTGTGCAGCTGCTGGAGCAGGACGAGGAAGTGCGTCGTGCACTGTGGAAACGCTGGCACCACGTGATGATCGACGAGTACCAGGACACGAACGGTGTACAGCTCGAGATGGCGCGGCTGCTTGCCGGCACGCGTCGCAACCTGTGTGTCGTTGGAGACGACGACCAGTCGATCTATGCGTTCCGCGGTGCCGATGTCGGCAATATCCTCGAGTTCGATCGCCATTTTCCCGGCGCGAAAGTCGTAACGCTCGAGGACAACTACCGCTCGACGGCGCGTATCCTGGGCGCAGCGAACGCCATCATCGCCGGCAACCGCCACCGCCATGCGAAGCGACTGCGCTCGACGTCCGGCATCGGCGGCCCGCTCACGTTGCACGAGTTCGAGGACGAGACGCTCGAGGCCGAAGGTGTCGCGGACGAGATCACCCGGCGTCGTCTGCTGCACCGCATGAAGTGGGGCGACATTGCCGTGCTCTACCGCGCGAATGCCCAGGCCCGGCCGCTCGAGGAGGTGTTCCGGCGCAAGAACATTCCGTACCGCGTCATCGGCGGTGTGTCGTTCTTCGAGCGGAAGGAGGTGGCGGACGCAACGGCGTACCTGCGCGCTGTCGCGTGGCCTCACGATGAGGTGTCGCTGCGCCGCATCATCAACTATCCCGCACGCACCATCGGCCGGCAGACGGTGCTGCGGATTGCAGAACTGGCGCGCGAGCGTTCGACGTCGTTCGTAGCGGCGCTCACGCAGGCGGAGGCAGGCGACGTTGGCGCACCGGCAGCGCGTGCAATCGCAGCGTTTCTCGCGCTGCTCGCGGACGCACGCACATCGCTCGCGGCCGCTGAAGCGGAAGCCGCCTCGCACGCCCCGCGTCCCGGGGAGCAGACGCCGCTCGCGTACTGGGCGCAGCAGCTGTTCGAGCGGATCGGACTCGAGGACGCGTTGCGTGCCGAGTTCCGCGATCCGAAACAGGCACAGATGCGTTGCGACAACCTGCGCGACCTGGTCGGTGCGATCACCCGCTACGAGCGACGCATCTGGGCAGAACGGCTTGGCGAAGTGCTCGAGGCCGATCGCCTGACGGACGACGAGCACTGGGCCCCACCGTCGCTGCACGATGCGCTCGGCCGCCTTGCGCTCGCCGACATGGACGACAAGGACGAGGATGACGAGCGCACCGACGATCGTTCCGTCGCGTTGATGACCATGCACTCCGCGAAGGGACTCGAGTTCCGCGATGTGTTCATCATCGGGGTCGAGGAGGGCATTCTGCCGCACACCCGATCGCTCGACGATGCGGCCGAAAGCGGCACGGACGCGCTGGCGGAGGAACGGAGGCTGTTCTATGTCGGCGTGACACGGGCACGCGAACGACTGTCACTGTCGTGGTGCCGCAGCCGACGGCGCGCGGGGAGTGCGTACGAGGTGCTGCCGTCACGCTACCTGGACGAGATCCCGGCCGAGCTGTGTGAACGCATCAGCCCGAACGTCGACCGCGCACCCGAAGAGTCACAGGCACTGCGCGAGAACTTCTTCGCGTCGATGAAAAAGATGTTCGCGGACGAAGCGGACGCGTCCTCGTAGTCGATGCGGTGGATGCAGCAGGCGTAGCACACGGCTCAGCAGCCGCGCGGGTAGTACCACACCCGCGGCCTGCCGCGCTCGTCGAGGTAGCGGATCCACACTGTGTCCTTGCGCACGACCGGTGGATCGACGCAGAAGTCTGACGGAGTGGTCAGGATGACACGCATCCACTGATTGCTGCGCTGCAGTGGAGTCAGCGCGTAGTCCGGCCCTGTGTTGGCCCCCGCGATGTCAGGCCACAGGCGCCGCCCGTCGGGCGACTCGTGAACGGCCAGGCTGTCCTGGTTACGGAAGAAGAGGGTGTGTTCGGCCAGGACGTTCGTCCACCACTCGATACGGGATTCCTGCGCGGTACGCGCCCAGCCGCGTTGCTGATCACCCTGCGCGTCGACGGCGTGCAGCACGCGCACCCAGGCACCGTCCGCCGTCACGCTGTCGATCGGCAGTCCGCTTTCCTCGTAGGACCACTCGACATCATTGCGCAGCAGGCCCTGCTGCGACGTTTCCAGCCGGTACTCCCATGTCCAGTCGACCCCGTAGCGGTGGATCCAGCGGGCGATGATGTCCGCATCATCGCCCGGCGCGGCACGCACGACGATCGTGTCCTCGCGTATCCGCCCGACCGAGTCAGCCCGGACCGTGAGGTGGAGCACCCCGCGGCCGATGTCCGCACGCTCGTCGTATGCCCCGCCATCGCCCGGCAGCGCCCGGTACGGGGTCGCACCGGCCGACGCCACCCCCGTCGTTACCGGTATTGCCGGATCCACCGTGGCCGTGTCAGCGCTCGGGCCGTCGTCCGCCAGGCACGACCCCAACGCAAGCACGGCGAGAACTCCCGGTATCGATCTGCGCATCCGGCCTCCTCCGCGGCGAGTGATCCGTCACCGCCGGTCTGGTCAGCGCATCAGCCGACGCGCATTATGCATTCATTCCCTCATCCGATGCGAGGCATGTATGCCCCAGGACCGCCGGCAGTTCCTTGCCATGTCGGCCACCGCTGCTCTCGGCCTTTCGGCCGCGGGCCTGATGCCGCTGCGCGCCAGCACCTTTGCTGCTCCTCGCCCGCGCAGTCCGCTGCGCATTCTGATCCTGGGCGGCACCAGCTTCATCGGCCCGCACCAGGTCGAGTACGCGCTGGCGCGCGGACACGAGATCACGCTCTTCAATCGCGGCCGTACCAACCCCGGACTGTTCGGCAACCTCGAAACGCTGATCGGCGACCGCACAGGCGACGTGAGTGCGCTGGAGGGCAGGAAGTGGGACGTGGTACTCGACAATTCGGCGCAGGAGCCGGAATGGGTCGAGCTGACCGGCCGCGTGCTGCGTGAAAACGTGCGGCGTTACCTGCTGGTCTCGACGCGCTCCGTGTACTCCGACCTGAGCAAGGTGCCATCGACGTCCGCCGCCCCGGTGTACACGCTCGCGAACACGACCGTCGAGCCCGGACAGCGCAGGCCCTACGGTCTGCGCAAGGCGCTCTGCGAAGAGGCAGCACGCGTCGCATTCGGTGAGCGTGCAACGATCGTGCGTCCCGGCCTGATCATCGGACCTGGCGATGAGACGGATCGCTTCACGTACTGGCCGGTGCGCATCGAGCGCGGCGGCGAGGTGCTCGCTCCGGGCGACGGCACCGATCCGGTACAGATCATCGATGCACGAGACCTGAGCGAATGGATGATCCGGCTTGCGGAGAACGACACACCAGGCACTTTCAACGCCGTCGGCCCATTCAACCCGCGGCCGATGAACGAGCTGCTCTACGGCATCCGCGCGGTCACGACTGCCGAGACGTCATTCACGTGGGTGGACACGGACTGGCTGCTCGGCCAGAACGTGCGTCCCTACAGCGATCTGCCCGTGTGGATGCCGGCGCGTGGTCGCAACACCGGATTCGCCCGCTTCGACCTCACACCCGAAGTCACGGCAGGGCTGACGTTCCGCTCGCTGGCACAGACGACTGCGGACACACTCGCATGGTGGCACGCGCAACCGGCGGAGCGACAGCAGTTGAAGACTGGTCTGAGCGCCGCGCGCGAGCAGGAGCTGCTGCAGCAGTACCGGCAGAGGTAGGAGGCCGGGCGCAGACGCGGTACGCGCAACGACACTGCGGAAATGCCGAGGGGCGGCACGTGCCGCCCCTCAGTCGGTCATTCCCCGGATTCGAGCCACGCACTCCACCACATGGC
>CAYLME010000257.1:0-3898 GCA_964384585.1 uncultured Gemmatimonadaceae bacterium
GAAGAAGAGCGCCCTTTCGACGGCCGCGTCCTGCGCTACGCGTACGACAAGTCCGGGCGCCTCAGCCGCATCGAGCGTGCCGACGGCAGCTGGCGGAGCTTCCACTACGACCGGCTCGGCAACGTCATCGAGGAGCGCTCGAGCGACGGCGGCATCGTCTACCAGCGCGATGCACTGGGCCGCTTGCTGCGGGCTACCGTCGAAGAGCGCGACGGCCGAGACGTCGTGACCGCGTTCGAGCGCGATGCGTTCGGTCGCATCACCGCCGAGGTGCAAGACGGCGCGCGCATCGCGTACACGCTCGACGTCCGCGGCCGGGTGACCTCGCGAGCGCTGCCGGCCGACGTCGAGTCGCAGACCACGCACTACAGCTACGATCGATTCGGCGCGTGCACCCGCATCGTCCACCACGCGCCCCACGGACGCCACGCCGTCGATGTCGGGCGCGACGTGCTCGGGCGCGAGGAGAGCCGGGTGATCACGACCTCAGCCTCCGTTCAACTCGAGATGGCACGCGCCTATGATGCGATGGACCGCATCGTCAGCCAGACGGTCGCGGCGTCCGTACCGGAGCCCGGTGGCGCGGCAGTACGCGAGCTGAGCAGCCGCCGCTGGCGCTACGACCGAAACGGTCGGCCGACAAAGATCGAAGACGGTCGCTGGGGCACGACCCACTACCGCTACGACCCACTCGGCCAGCTCCTCGAGGCGCATCGCGGCAGCCACAACGAGATCTTCGACTACGACCCCGCCGGCTCGCTCCAAAACATCCTCAGCGAAGCGGGCGCCGCTGCCGTTACCAGGCCCTGGCAGCTCGAGCGCGGCAACATCTTGGTCGAGAAGGACGGCGTCCACTACGAGAACGACGAGCACAAGCGCCGCATCAAGAAGACCGAGGAGCGCGCCGACGGCAGCCTCGCCGTCACCGAGTACCGCTGGGACGTCCGCGATCGCCTGCGCGAGGTGCGCCTCCCCGACGGCCGCCGCGCCAGCTACCGCTACGACGCCTTCGCGCGCCGGGTCGAAAAGACGATCCACCCCAAGGTGAGCGTCCTCGAGGTGCTGAGCGGCGCGAAACCACCCGCCGACACGACCCGCTTCATCTACGACGGCGACGTCCTGTACGCCGAGCTGCGCGTCCGTGCTGACGCCTCGACTCCGCCGAGCGTCACGGTGCACGTGCACGAGCCGGGTACCTACCTGCCACTCTTGCAGGTTGAGCCCGGTGAGACGTTCGTGGTCATCAACGACCACCTGGGCATGCCCAAAGAACTCGTCGATGCACGCGGTCGCGTCGCGTGGGCGGCCCAGCACTCAGCATGGGGCAGAGTCATCGACGCGACGCGAGACGCAGGCGTACAGCACATCGCATCACCCTTCCGCTCGCTGGGCCAATACCACGATGGAGAGACAGACCTGTGCTACACGCGGTTTCGCTTCTTTGATCCCGCTTGTGGTCGCTGGTGCAGCCCTGACCCCCTTGGATACCAGGGTGGATCGAACCTCACTGGGTTCGATGGTAGCCCCACCACAACGACCGATCCTTCGGGTCTCTGTGGCGAGAATTACTTCGGACGGCCGGTTAGGCAGTACCCGGGCCACGCGTGGAGCCCACTCGACCCGCCGATGACGAGAAGGCCAATCTTCGACACGGGGCCGTACAGCGCCAAGCAGCGCGACGAATTCCTACGTGGCAAGTCGGGTGGCACCAAACTGAGCCCTCACCATCGTCACCAGCTTCCGGTTGATACGCATGGGGGAATCATCGACGAGGTCCCTGGGCCAGGTCACCCCAGCGGCAATTACCACACCAAGAATGTGAACGGTCGCGACCGCCATCCCGGACCGTCCTATTTCAGGAATACCCCCGGTGGTGAGACGCAGCGACAGAAAGAGATCCGCGACCACTGGCGCAACAAGGGGGAGCGTCTCGTCCCGAACCCCGACAACCCCGATGAGTGGATAGATCCAGGCCCGTTGCCTTGACTGGCACGCGCTAGGTGTTCCCTACCGGGGCCGAGCGAAGAAAAGAAGAGAGCGCGCGATCGATGACGCGCGTGCCGGGCTCACCGGACTTGATGGCCTGGACCAACACGTTCGGGTCTTGGGAGATGTCATGCCACACCTCGTAGATCGGCGGGTCACCGGACGCTGTCTCGAGAACAAAGACATTGCCGGCGTTCAAGGAGCCGTATGCGAAAGGCAAGTACCCATGCCCGTAGAGGTACATGCCCGGGTACGCGTCGAGCATGATCGCTTCCAACATGTGCACATCGGCGATGACGATCCACGTCATGCCGTCAAAGTCAGGTTCTGGATCGAACGACTGCCAACCCAGCTCGAGGCCGGCAAGAGGAAAGGTGGCGAGCAAGTCGATGTACCACGCGGGGATCGCGCCGTCGGCGCGTTCGTTCAGAGCGCGCAGCGCCTCGCGGTCACAGACTTCACCGACGCCGCCAGCGCGCAGCGCGAGCGCGCGCGCGGCATCTGCCACTTTCTCATCGATCACCGAGCCCACTTTAAGTCAGCACCGTCCCAGTGGAAACAGTCGAGCGCGCGCATCGCGCTTGTCACTTGTTGTAACTCCGCGCTGGAGGACATCAGCGCTTACAAGATGGCTACCTACGGAATCGCGATAGAGGACGCCAACCCGAGCGTTGACTCCAGCCGGGCTGCTGCGGGCGCTGCGGGCCGCAACGGGGGCCACGCTGAGCGAGATCCAGCAGCGCCTGAGCACGAACACCATCGTCGCCTCATGGGACACCGAGGACTATTCGCTCGAGGGCGACTGTCGCAGCGTGTCGCTGAAGTGCGCTCTCAGCTCGTCGCCTTGTCGACGTTGGCACCGACCTACGAGATCTCGTATCGGCCAAGCCGTGATGATCCGTGGGAGGCGGTTACTCTTGACCAGGTCCTCAACCTTTTGTTGGAGGCGGAGCTGGTGTACAGCCGTCAGGGGCGCGACTGAGGCCGCACGGCAAACACGAGCGGCCGTCCTGAACCACAGATCGCAACGGGTGAGGTCGGCAACCCAGCGTTGGTACCGGCCCGCCGTAAACGTGCGCTCGACGAGATGTGCATCAGCCGCTGGCGCGGACATCCGCGATGCCGTCAGCGTTGCGAGTTCCGGATCGGCCGAGCCCGGCGAGTTCCTCGGTGCGGTCATCGTATGTCTCCCCATGATCGCCGTCCGCTGTGGCCTTCTTTCCATCCGCCTTGCCGCCAGGACGGGCAAACTTGATCACGAGAAATGTGATGACGAGCAACACCCAGACCGCACCCAGCGCGACCAGCTTGACGGTCCGAAGCGGGCTCGGCGGCGGCGTTGGAGGACGATACGGTGGCTGCGGCGCTTGCCAGCTCACGAGGGCAGAGTATCAGGGCCACGGTTCGGTGGTCCTGCAGTACGCGTATCCCTACGGCTGTCCACAGGCACAGCCTGGCGGCTGCGAACAGTTTGCCGTTGCGGCGATGCAACTGTTCCCGCAGGGCTTGCCGGTCGAGCACGTCACACAGCAGCAGCCCGCCGAAACGGTGCAGGTGCGGTTGAGGGCAAGAGTCGGTGCACCGTTGACGGGTGACGACGTGCCTTCGTTCTGGATGGTTTAGCTGGAGCCGGCGACGTCGATCCGGATCGTGCCGTTCACCACGACGGGCGTGATCGGTGGGTTGGCTTGGCAGTCGGACTTGCCGAGCTCGGTCTGCAACACCAGCCTCACGCCAGCGTCCTTCAAGCTCTGATAGGTGGCGCAGCGGGGATGCTGCCAGCTGGCGTTCTGTTTCAGGCCCACGCTGATGATGGCGACCTCGGGCTTGATCGCTGCGAGGAAGCTCGGTTCTGAGGTGTTACCGCTCACGTCGGATGATGGGTTTGTGGGCCGGGTAGACGATGGCCACC
>CAYLME010000258.1:0-3882 GCA_964384585.1 uncultured Gemmatimonadaceae bacterium
CCTTCGTCACCATCAACTGCGGCGCCATCCCCGAGAACCTCATCGAGAGCGAGCTGTTCGGCCACGTGAAGGGCGCCTTCACCGGCGCCGTGATGGATCGCCCCGGCAAGTTCCACATCGCCAACGGCGGCACCCTGTTCCTCGACGAGATCGGCGAGCTCCCGCTCAACCTCCAGGTGAAATTGCTGCGCGTGCTGCAAGAGCGCGTGGTCATGCGCGTCGGCTCGAGCAAGCCCGAGAAGGTCGACATCCGCGTGGTCGCCGCCACCAACCGCGATCTCGAGCAGATGGTCCGCGACGGCACCTTCCGCGAAGATCTCTACTACCGCCTCAACGTGGTCAACCTGTGGCTCCCGCCGCTGCGCGATCGCGGCGACGACGTGCTCATCATCGCCAAGACGCTGCTCAGCAAGTACGCCGAGGAGTTCGGCAGCCCCGTGCGCGGCTTCAGCCCCGCCGCCACCGCCGCCATCAAGAAGTACAACTGGCCCGGCAACATCCGCCAGCTCCAGAACCGCATCAAAAAGGCCCTGGTCCTGTGCGAGCAGAAGCTCCTCAGCCCCGACGACCTCGATCTGGGCGTGACGGCCGAGCTGAACATCATGCCGCTCGAAAAAGCCAAGGAGGAGTTCCAGCGCAAGTACGTGCTCGAAGTCCTCGAGCGCAACAACGGCAACCGCACCCAGACCGCCCGCGATCTCGGCGTCGATCCGCGCACCATCTTCCGCTACCTCGAAAAAGAGACGAAGCCGGAATAGGTCACGCGCTACACTAGTGCCATGACGAGCGCGGCGCGCAGACTGCTCGCGGATGTCCTCGCCCTTCCCGAGGCGGAGCGATTGGAGCTGGCATCGGAGATCATCGCCAGCGTCGACGGTCCTCCCGACGAAGACTGGGAGAGCACGTGGACGGCTGAGCTCGACCGCCGCGTCGCAGCCGCCCGCCAGCGCGGCGAGCCCGCTTCGGAATGGCGCGAGGTTCGCGCGCGCATCCTGCAGCGCCTCGCGCGCTCATGATGACGCTGCGCGTCCTGCCGGAGGCCGAGCTGGAGTTTGCTCAGGCGGCCGAGTGGTACGAATCGAAGCGAGTGGGGTTAGGCGTGGAGATGGTGGCGGTCATCGACGCTGCCTTCGAGCAGATCCTCGATGCGCCACAAGCGTACCCGCTTTGGCGTCCCGGAAGCATCTTCAGGACGAAGGTCGTCGAGCGCATCAGTCGGCGCCCAGGCGGTCGATCTCCTCCCACAACACGTCGAGATCGAGCGTCATGCCGGCGCAGCCGGGAACGTCGACGCTTCCCTGCTCGGCACCGAGGACGTGCGTGTACTGACCTTCCGCCCCTAGCTCCAGCACTTCGAGCGTGCGGGCCTCGGGATCGATGAGCCAGTAGAACCGCACCCCGAAGGCGGCATACTCACGAAGCTTCTTCACCCGATCGCGCCGCCGATCCTCCGGCGCGCTCGATACCACCTCGATCGCGATATCCGGGGGATGCCCCACGGGCCCGCGTCGCGGAGGCACGACACCCCCAGGCAGGAACACGCTCAAATCCGGCTTGCGTCCGCGCGTTGCCGTGAGCGCGTACTTGACGCCCGACGAGAGCACGAAACCAGCTCCGGCCAGCCAAGCGCGAAAGGCGCCACCCAAGAACAGCACGACGATCTCGTGCGCCGCATCCGGCATCTCTTCCTCGACGAGCTGTCCGTCGACGAGCTCGCCGGGCTCGTCCTCCGGCAGCTGCGCCCACGCGTCGACGGACATCATGCTGGCGCTGTGATCGTGAGTCACCATGGCAGCATAGCACCGCCTGAGTGAGCGTCTCAGTCGGGTGGCATCGGCTCGCCCAGCGCATCGAGCCGCACGCGCGCGATGGTGAGCACCCCGTCGACCTGCGCGAGACCGTAGAGGTGCTCGCAGCTCAGGCCGATGTGCTCGAGAAACTCGGTGTGCTCGTCGGGCCCGATCGTCCAGCTCGCGCCGTCCGCGATCCGCACGAGCAGCAGGGTGCCGTTGCCGAGAGGATACAGCGCCCGGCCGCAGCCCACCGCGAAGGCGTAGACGCCGAAGGAATTGCGCGGCTGCGAGCGCAGGCGGCGCGGCGCTAGCGCATCCGGATGGGTCGTGTACGGCGCCGTCATGATGTCGCGGATGGGGTACTTCGTCTCGCTGGGCGCTTTGCCCTCGCCCTGGTTCCACACCAGATCGACGCCGTCGGTGCCGAGATCCGCGGCGCCCCGTGTCGCGTCGCCGATCCAGCGCACCAGCGGAAGCGCGCCGGAGGTGGGGGTCCACACGTTGACGCCACGGCGCTTCGAGTTGGAGGTGGTGAAGAATATGGCTTCACCTACGAGCTGGGGCTGGCTCAGGTGCAGCCCCTCTGGGTCCAACGACGGCGCAGTAACCACGTGCTCTTCGGTGAGGTCCCACGAGCGAGCAGTAGTATAAAAGCCCATCGGCACCTGAAGCAGCCATCGCGCATTGCCACGGAAGCTGTACGCTTGTACGTCATCGACGTGATGGATCACGACGCTTGGCGGGGCAAAATCGGCGACGTTCGCGGCAAGCAAACCCTTGTGTGGCGACTCGCTGTAGTTTCCGAACGCCTTGTGTCCGGCAACCTGCCAGAAGTAGCGGCCCTCGCGTAGGCCCTCTTGAAAGACGACGCAGCTCGGTTCCGCGGTGAACTCGTCCACCTCGTAGAGCATTTGCATCGCAACGTGCACAGGACCATCGGCGTCGGCAACCATGTACTTGAAGTGCGGCACGGGCGCATCCAGGACGTTCCGTCGGAACTGAAGCACCGGCGTCCCGTCTTCACGGACGTCCAGGTGATTGAACGGCGTGATGGGGATGTGATGATCCGTCCAATCGGTTTTCATGGCTTCGCAGCCCGGGACAGCGTTCGCGCCGGGAGGACAACCCTCCCAGCGGATCGGCGGCACCGCCCGCGCCGTCGGCCCAGGAAAATAGAACCGACAGCCGCACGACCAGTCGGTGTACTCGACCCAGCCTTCGGGTACGCCGTCCGGAAGGGGCGCCGGCTCGCACGGACCGGCGCCGCCCCCGCCGCTTGCAGGCGCGCTGCCCCCTGCGCCCCCTATCCCGGCGCCACCATCGCTCGTCGTCGGCATACGTGTTTGCGCCCCATCACACGCCGCGCACGTGCCAAGCGCGAACAACAAGCCGCCGATGATGATTCGCACGCTCGCCATCACAGCTGTAGGTCGAGATCCGCCAGGCTGGCGGGATGGTAGGGAAGGTGGCGGCGTCGCTTCGCCTTTACCCGCAGGTTGTGATCGTTGATTCGTAACGCGAGCGTGTATCCCGCCGCGTCCACCAGCGGCGCCAGCGCCAGCGGCTTCGGCCGATACACGATGCCATCGACGCTGGCCGTCCCGTCTGCGTCGAAGACGATGCGCGCGATGGCCGTCCGCTTGTTCGCGTGAGGCCCATGCCTCTTGTCGGGATGTGCCGATGCAACGAGCAACGGTCGAGATTCTCGGAGACGCGTGCGATCCGGTACCGTGCCCTCGGCGAAACATCAATCACGGAACGATCCACGTCGCGGCAAACGAGGTACCCCGGCGGATCGCCCGGCACGGGCTGTGGCCCCACTGGGATGAGCTGCTCGTCGAGCACGTGAAACCTGCGGCACCTGCGCCGGAATACGAGCCATACAGCGACGGGTGAATGCATCCCGCCGTCGACGCCCACACTACACACACACACACAAGCCGTCCGCGTCATGTCCCCACCTCCGACAGCCGATCAGAACATCACAGGATGGCCTGATCGTCTACGCGAAGGTCGCAGTCAGCGCCCCAGAATCTCGGCGATGCGGTCGAGCACGCCGTTGACGAACACGCTCGAGCCTTCGGCGCCG
>CAYLME010000259.1:0-3860 GCA_964384585.1 uncultured Gemmatimonadaceae bacterium
GCCCGTTGTCGAGGCCGAGGGAGACGTAGCGCCACTCGGCGATGCCGACATCCGATCCGGGCGAGTCCGGCTGGAAGACGAACAGCAGCGTGCGACGGTCATCGCGCTCGAGCACCGCTTCCTTCGGCACCAGCAGCCGGTTCGCGAAACGCTGCGCCTCGAGCGACACGCGCGCGTACATCCCCGGCAGGATCCGGCCCTGCGGGTTCGGCACCATCACCGTCACGCGCGCCGTACGCGTGGCCTCCTCGACGATCGGATTGATCGTGGCGATGCGTCCCGTGAAGACCACGCCCGGAAGCGCGGAGAAGGTGACTTCGGCGCCGCCGCCCGGGATCAGGTGGCCGACTTCGCTCTCGAGCACGTCCACCTCGAGCCGGATCGGGTCGATGTCGACGATCGTCATCAGTTCGTCGCCCGTGCGCACGTATGCGCCGTTCACGACCTTGATGTTCGCCGCACGGCCGCCGAACGGCGCCTTCACTTGCGACCTCGACAGGTTCAGCTGCGCGCGCTCGACCGCGATCTCCGCCTGGTCCAGTCCGCTCTTCGCACGCGCGAACCGCTCGCGCTCCGCGCGGATCGCGGGATCCTCGATGCGGTCGTCGAGCAGCGTGATCTCGCGCATCTGGTTGCGCGCGGTTTCGAGGCGGGCTTCGGCTTCCGCGAGGTCGAGGCGGTAGGTGAGCGGATCGACCTCGACCAGCGTCGCGCCCTCGCCGACGGCCGCGTTCTCACGCACCGGTACGCCGGCCACGGGACCTTCGACGAGCGCGCGCAAGACCGTCGTGCGGTCCGCCGCCGCCTGGCCGTTCGCTTCCACGCGCATGACCAGCGTATCGCGCACGGCCGCCGCGCCCTCGACGGGGATCGGCGCATCGGTGGAGAACGCATCCGTAGCGGAGACGGCCACGCCCTCGGTCGAGGTCGTCTCGCCTTCGGGCGTCTCGCCTTCCGCTTCGCCGTTCAGGCGGAAATACACGCCCGCGCCGAGCGCGCTGGCGGCGAGAACGACGATCGAGATTCCAATCAGCTTGCTGCGTGCAATCATCGGACGTCAGGTCCTGTGAAGGGGTATGCGCCGGCTCCCGCTCCTGCGGGCGGACCCGGGCATGGACCGTGGGATGCTCGTCCCGGCTGGGTTTTCGACGAACGACGGACGATCAACGGCTTCCCTAGTATGTGGCAATTTCCCGCGCCGGGGAAGGGGTCCGCGGGATGATGCCATGTCTCATTGGGACAGGTCGTGGGATGCGCTGGCATGTCGGAGGGTTGCACGGCGCGGAAATCCTTGTGATCGGGGCGGCTCCGGAGGTAGCTATGCATCGCTCGCGTGCGGCACGGGGGCGGCGCGCAGCGTGTGAGATCCCCGGACAGGAATCCGGAGAATTCGGCATGGCGAAGCGCAGCAGCGTCGCGAAGAACCGCGCGGGCACCGCGAAGAAGGCCGCGGCGAGGAAATCCGCGGTCAGAAAGCCGGGGGCGAAGAGGTCCGGTGCGAAGCGGCCGGTGGCAAAGAAGTCGGCCGCGAAGAGACCGGTAGCAAAGAAGTCGGCCTCCCGGAAACCGGCCACGAAGAAGTCCGGAGTCCGGAAGTCCACGGCGAAGCGCGCGCCGGCGAAGAAGTCCGCGAAGCGAACGACGCGCAAGTCGATGCGTGGTGCGAGTGCGCGCAAGGCGGCCGCGGCGCGATGAAGAAGGTGAAACGCGCCGTCTCGGCAGCAGCGGATCGCGCAGGCGACGTGATGGAAACCGGAATGGACAAGGTGAAGTCCGGCGTAGACGGTCTGCGCGACCGGATTCCAATGCTGTGACCACCGAGCCTGAAGCGACGGCGGCGCGGATACAGTATCTCCGCGGCCGTGCACGTCCGAAATCATCTGTTCCCATCAACCTTGACATGTCCGCCCGGGGGGGGGTACACTAGCCATGTAGCGCGCATCCCCACTGGCACGACCGGAAAAGTTCGCTCGGGGGGCCAGGTGACAAGTCCGCGCAGTACAATCTCCTTCTCAGTCGCGCTGGCTGCTGTCTTCACAGCGACTTCCGCTGGCGCAGATCAGAGCCCGGCGCAGTCTGCCATCACCTTGGAGCCGGTCGAGCGTTGCGGTTGTCAGATTGTCTTGACACCCGACGGGACTGTCGGCTCAGGTGCCGAGGCGCATGGCGGCGTTACCGATGGATACTTCAGGCGCGACAGTCGAGGCCGCTACTTTCATCGGAATATCCTCGACCTTTCCAGAATCCTCGTTTTCAACGAGGACGGCGACTTCCTGGGCTCATTCGGAGGAAAGGGGGAGGGGCCGGGCGAGTTTCAATGGATTCAGAACTTCTTTGTCGGGGCAGGCGACAGCATCCATGTCTTCGACCAGGGGCTGGCAACATATTCCGTGTTTGCGCCGACGCTCGAACACGTCCGAACCGTCCGGGTCGTGCCAGGCGTCGTTCGAGGGTTCGTCGAACTGGCCTCGGGTGAGCGTCTGATAAGCGCTAACTTCCGCACTCGGGAACAGTTTGGATATCCGTTCCACAAACTCGGCTCTAGTGGTATTCGGGAGTCGTTCGGCGGGATCGAAGCTTTGCGAATCCGCTCTCAGCTACCCCCCGGTGCGCTCGATCGGACTTTGGTGGTCGAAACAGACACCACCTTCCTGGCGATCCACGGGCGCAACTACACAATCGATCGCTGGCACGTAGACGGCCGTCTGTTGGCACGCATGCAGCGAAAACCTCCCCCATGGTGGGTAGAGGTCACCCCGGATGCTGTCGAGTTCGCATTGAACCCGCAAGTGCTCGATGCTGGACTCGATACGGAAGGCCGTTTATGGGTCATCATCTATATTCGAGACCGCCTGTGGCGGCAACGTTTGACCTTGGGCCCTGAGGCGGCGCGCGGTGTCAGGGTACTGCAAAGCAATACTGGGAATGTCGATGACCTGCACGATACTGTCATCGAGGTTATCGATCTGGATCGGGGTGCCGTACTGGCTTCGCTCCGAAGGGATGGCGTCCTTTTGGGCTTGGCAGGACCTGGCAGGGGGTGGGAGCTCGTCCGAGACTCGTTCGACGTTGGCCAGATCCACATTCAGCGGTTGGAACTCGCCTTCACCAATTCCCAAAGGAGGAGTCGATGAACTCGATTGCTGCGGCCGGGTTTGCATTGCTGCTAGGTCTCGGAGGCGGCCCGGAGTCACTTGAAGGTCGCGCATTGCACCTCATTCCGGAAGCAGTTGCGGCAAATACACCCGACGTCGCGCTGTCTTGTGGCGGTTGCTATCAGTGCTCGCCGACTACGATCGCGTTTTCAATCACGGCCAATCCTGACCACGGTTGGGTGGGTCCAATTATGTGCTCCGACAGGTTCCAAGCAACGTGCGAGCAGATTGGTCCATGCAGTGACACTTTCGGGGCAATCTTGAAGGAGGTCGAGTGGCTGGTTGCTACCGGCGACATGAACGGGCTAGCCCGGACGATCTCGGCAAACGCCACGCAAGTAATACTCGTCGGTGAACGGAGCGCAGTGCAGATTATGGACTGCTCCGGACAACTCGTGGGCGCACATGTGGCGCTCGGCGAAAAAGAAGTCGTGACGCTCCAAGCATTGGTCGACCATTTGTAGGCGAGCCAACAATGGCTTTCTGCTCGGACGAGTTGCAGGCGGCGGCGCGGAGCCATATCTCTGCGCCGCCGTCGTGCATCGGGTCAACCCGAGCGTAGCGCGTCCACCGGATCGATGCGTGCGGCGCGCACCGCGGGCACCCAGCTCGCGAACAGTGCGGCCGCGAGCAGCGACAGTGTGGCGGTCGCGAATGTGACCAGGTCGAACGGACTCACGCCATAGAGGAACGCGGACAGGAAGC
>CAYLME010000260.1:0-3792 GCA_964384585.1 uncultured Gemmatimonadaceae bacterium
CATGAGCGCGGCCACGGACGACGCATGACAGAGACGCGTGCAGTGATCGACGTTGTTCGTGCCGAAACCGACACGAACGAGCTTCTGGAAGAGGTACGCCTCCTCGTTGCTGCCCTTCGCCGAGCCGAAGCCTGCAAGTGCGCCGCCGCCATGCTCGTCGCGAATGCGACGCAGCCCGTCGGCTGCACGGTCGAGCGCCTCGTCCCAGGACGCCTCACGGAACGCGGACAGCGGGTTTGCCGGATCGACGAGCGTGGACGGATCCTTCGGCACGTCGTCGCGGCGGATGAGCGGGGTGCGCAGGCGCTGCGGGCTGTGCACGTAGTCGAAACCGAAACGCCCTTTCACGCACAGGCGGCCCCGGTTGGCCGGACCGTCGCGGCCCTCGACGCTGATGATGCGATTGTCGCTGACGTTGTACGTAGTCTGGCAGCCGACCCCGCAATAAGGGCAGAGTGATGCGACCTGGCGCGCAGGCATCTCATTCAGTGTACGCAGGATCATGTCAGCACCTCCCGGGACTCACACCGGATGCTCACTATCGCGCCAGCAGCGACAGCGACGGCAGCAGTGCCCCGGTCGGGCAGGCCTGCACGCACTCGCCGCAGCCGACGCACGTCGATTCACCCATCGGGTCATCGAAATCGAACACGATCTTCGCGGCGTTCCCGCGATTCGCGTAGCCGATCACGTCGTTGACCTGCACTTCCCGGCACGCCCGCACACAGCGCGTGCACTGGATGCATGCCTCGAGATGGACCTGCATGCCGGGATGCGACAGGTCGGGTGCCGGCTGCGGGCGCATCGGGAAGCGGCCGGCGCTCACGCCGAGCCGCGCGGCCCAGTGGCCAAGCTCCGTATCGAGATTCGGCGGCTGCGGCGCATCGTTCACGAGCAGCTCGAGCACCATGCGCTGTGAGTGCAGTGCGCGATCACTGTCCGTGCGCACGTTCATGCCCGGCATCGGGCGCCGGCTGCAGGATGCGACCAGCACGCGCTCGCCTTCCACCTCGACCATGCACGCGCGGCAGTTGCCGTCCGGCCGCATGCCTTCCATGTAGCAGAGGTGCGGAATCTCGACACCCTCTCGCGCGGCGGCCTGCAGGATCGTCTCGTCCGCGCGCGCCTCGATCTCACGACCGTTCAGTGTGAAACGTACGGCATCGCCTGTCGGTGCGTAGCGGCCGTAGCCGAGGCGCGTCTCGAGGAGGGCGACAGGTGTACGTGCACCTGGCGGGCCGACCGGCTTCTCGCCCGGATAGAGCGGTGCAGCACCATTCCTGCCGCTCATGATTGCAGCTCCTGCGGGAAGAAGCGCAGCACGCTGCGGAACGGGTTCGGTGCTGCCTGCCCGAGACCGCAGATGGATGCGTCGTTCATGACCTGTGCGAGATCCTGCAGCACCGGCAGGTTCCACTGCTGCTCGCGCATCAGGATCTCCGATTTCGCAGTGCCGACACGGCACGGCGTGCACTTGCCGCACGACTCGTGCGCAAAAAAGCGCATCAGGTTGTGCGCCGCATCCTTCACGCTATCGTGCTGCGACAGGATCACGATCGCGGCGGAGCCGATGAAGCAGCCGTACTGCGCGAGCACGTCGAAGTCGAGCGGTTCGTCGGCGAGTGATGCGGGGAGGATCCCGCCGGACGCGCCGCCTGGCAGAAACGCGTACAGCTCGTGCCCGTCCGCCATGCCACCGGCAAGCTCGATCAGCTCGCGTATGCTGACGCCGTTGCCGGCGAGGTATACGCCCGGGCGCGCGACGCGGCCGCTCACACTGAAGTAGCGCTGGCCCGTGCGGCCGCGCTGGCCCTTCTCACGGAACGCGTCGGGTCCGCTCTCGAGGACGGTGCGCAGCCAGTACGCGGTCTCGACGTTCTGCACGAGCGTCGGCCAGCCGAAGATGCCGGCCTGCGCGGGGAACGGCGGTCGCAGCCGCGGCTCGCCGCGCTTTCCCTCCGCAGACTCCAGCAGTGACGTCTCCTCGCCGCAGATATAGGCGCCAGCACCCCGGCGCAGATGGATCGACGGCAGGGCGCACGGCGGATCGCCAAGCAGTGCGGCGATCTCACGCTCGAGAATGGTCCGCACAGCGGCGTACTCGTCACGCAGGTAGATGACGACCACGCTCGCACCGACGGCCCATGCTGCGAGCAGCGCGCCCTCGAGCACGCGGTGCGGGTCGGACTCGAGGCAATACCGGTCCTTGAACGTGCCCGGCTCGCCTTCGTCCGCGTTGATCGCGACGCAGCGTGGCTCAGGCGTGCCGCGTACGAATTGCCACTTGCGTGCAACCGGGAAGCCGGCGCCGCCCAGTCCACGCAGTCCGCTCGCATCGACCTGCGCGATCACGTCGTCAGCGCTGCGTGCGCCACTCACGCACTCGGCAAGGATGCGATAGCCGCCGCCCGCGCGGTACGCATCGAGATCCGTGTAACGGGGCAGCACGGGCTCGATGCGGCGCTCGCGCACCACCGCGCTCACCGATGCGACGGTCGCATGTTCGACAGCATTGTTGCCGACTACGGTGACGGGCGCCGCATCGCAGCGGCCGACGCAGGGCGCAGGTTGCACACGGACGCTGGATCCGAGTGCGTCGCGCAGTGCATCGAGCAGTGCGTCCGCACCGGCAACGTGACACGCGATCGAATCGCAGACGCGCACCGTGATCGGCGGTGGCGGCGCGTCGCCCTCCTTCACGACATCGAAGTGATGATAGAAGGTTGCGACCTCGTAGACCTCGGCGGGCGTGAGCCGCAGCTCGAAGGCAAGTGCATTGAGCTGGGCTACCGGAAGGTGACCGTTGTGGTCCTGCAACAGGTGCAGGTACTCGATCAGTAGATCGGGCCGACGCGGACGCTCGCCGAGCAGTGCCTGGACCTGTGCCAGCGCAGCTGCATCGATCTGACGTCCCTTGGGCGCCGGACGGAGGCCGGCGCCGGCAAATGCGCCGCCGCGCTTTCTCTTGCCTGTTGACATCCGGGCGCGTCCTGCGGAGTGCGATGAGGACTCTGGTCGCAAGTTGGCCGCAGCGCGGGAGCCCCGCAAGCGCAGTACGCAGGTCTGGCAAGCCGATTGCGTTGCTGTGAGGATGCGTCGGCCGACGGGGACCGGGCGGTACCCGGGTCAGCGCACTGGAGGATAGGCCCGTGATCTACGCCAGAATCTCCGTGTGTGGTGTCGTCGAGTACCCGTGTGCCGGCTCGTGTGGCGACTGGATCCGCGAGCACGAGGCAATCTGGGTGCTGGACTCGGGGAAGGTCGCAGTCACCGGCGGGCAGCCGTACTGCCCGGCGTGCTCGCTCGCGGCCCGCGGCATTACAGCACCGACAGCGGCCATGTATCCTGAGACGGAGGTCCCGCAGGCTTCTCTCGCGGGACGCTAGCCTCCTTCCGCGATCGCCTCGGCGAGCCGTATCGCCGAGAGCGGCGCGGAGCCCTCTGCCTTGTTGTTGATACAGATGATGACGTCCAGCGCATCGCGCGCGCAGTCCAGGCTGGCGCGCGCGATCTCGTTGCGTGTCACGGGATCTTCTGCGACCAGGCGGTTGAACGGCGCGTAGCTTTCCTGCGCGGTCCCGTAATCCAGTCCCTCGCGCAGCATCCAGCGAACGAGTAGCAGCGGATTCGCGCGCGCCGGGATCCGCTCCAGCTGCGCGCGCAGCGACAGCATGCTCGAGTGCACGGTGTAGCAGTGCGCCGTCCCTGTTGCTTCGAGCGCAGCGGCGTACTCGGGTGTCATGAGCGCCGGCGTCCGTAGCTCGAAGCCGTACGCCGGCCCCACGGGCAGTG
>CAYLME010000261.1:0-3728 GCA_964384585.1 uncultured Gemmatimonadaceae bacterium
CGCGGCGTTCATGTCCAGGGATATCGGAGCGGATGGGATACAGGAGCCTGGAAGAGTGCGTCACGGATCTCGAGGCGCATGGTCACCTGGTGCGGGTTCGCGAGGAAGTGGATCCGCACCTGGAGATGGCGGCGATCCACGAGCGGGTGTTCGCGGCGGGCGGGCCGGCCGTGCTGTTCGAGAACGTACGCGGCACGCCGTTCCGAGCGGTGTCGAACCTGTTCGGCACACTCGATCGCGCGCGCTTTCTCTTTCGTGACACGCTCGAGCGGGTGCAGCGGCTGGTCGGGCTGAAGTACGATCCGATCCGGTTGCTCCGCCATCCGATCCGTCACGCGACGACGGCAACGCTGGCGCCGTCCGCGCTGCCGCGGCGCGTGCGTCGTGCGCCGGTGATGCAGGGGCGGACGCGGGTCGGGCTGCTCCCGCAGATCGTGAACTGGCCCGATGATGGCGGTCCGTTCGTCACGCTGCCGCAGGTTTACACGGAAGACGTGAGGAAGCCCGGTGTGATGGGTGCGAATCTCGGGATGTATCGCATCCAGATGGCTGGTAACGAGTACGAGCAGGACCGCGAGATCGGACTGCACTACCAGATTCACCGCGGCATCGGTGTGCACCAGGCGCGCGCGAACGCTGCGGGCCAGCCGCTGCGGGTCAGCATTTTCGTCGGCGGGCCGCCGGCACATACGCTGGCCGCGGTCATGCCATTGCCGGAGGGGCTGCCGGAGGTCGTATTCGCGGGTGTGCTCGGCAATCGTGCGTTCCGCTTCCTGCGTGACGACGCGGGCCATTGCATCTCCGCAGACGCGGACTTCGTGATCACGGGCACCGTGCATCCGCACGACACGAAACCCGAGGGCCCGTTCGGCGACCACCTCGGCTATTACAGCCTGGTGCACGATTTCCCGGTGATGCGCGTCGATCGTGTGTACCACCGCCGGAACGCGATCTGGCCCTTCACGGTAGTGGGCCGGCCGCCGCAGGAGGATACCGCGTTCGGCGCACTCATCCACGAACTGACCGGTGACGCGATTCCGCAGGAGATCCCGGGACTGCAGGCGGTGCATGCAGTGGACGCAGCGGGTGTGCATCCACTGCTGCTCGCGATCGGCAGTGAGCGATACACGCCGTTCATGCGCGAGCGCAGGCCGCAGGAGATCCTGACGATCGCGAACCACATCTTCGGCAAGAACCAGCTCAGCCTGGCCAAGTACCTGTTCATCACCGCACACGAGGACGATCCGTCACTCGACATCCATGACATCGGCGGCTTCATGCGTCACGTGCTCGAGCGCATCGACCTCGCCCGCGACCTGCACTTCCAGACGCGCACGACGATCGACACGCTCGATTACACCGGCACGGGCCTGAACGAGGGATCCAAGGTCGCGGTTGCGGCGGCTGGTGAACGACGTCGTGAGCTGTGGTCGTCGCTGCCACAGGGCGTTCAACTGTCACGCCCGTTCGACGCACACCGGTTCGTGATGCCGGGCGTGGTAGCCGCCTCGGGTCCGGCATACACGAACGAAGAAACGACGCTGCGAGAGATCGATGCTTGGGCGCGCGAACTGGAGAAGGAAGACCTGTCCGGCGTGCCGCTGATCGTGCTCTGCGACGACGCCGCGTTCACCGCAGCGTCCATCGACAACTTCGTGTGGGTCACCTTCACACGGAGCAACCCGTCCCACGACGTGCACGGTGTGGGTGCATTCGTCGAGCACAAGCACTGGGGATGCAGGGGGCCGCTCATCATCGATGCGAGGGGCAAGCCGTTCCATGCGCCGCCCCTGATTCCGGATCCGGCGGTGGAGAGGAAGGTGGACAGGCTGGGGGAGAAGGGGGCGTCGTTGTATGGGGTGATCTAGCGTCCGGGGCGCGGTGCGAGCGTCAGCGCGCGGAATCCGCGGCCAGTGGCCGCCTCAGGCCCCTGAACAGAGCCTGAAGCGCCCATGCCCCCGAGGCACCCGCAAAGCGCCCCGGCCACTGGTTATGCCGCGAGCCGAAGCCGGCTCATGCCTCCGGCAGCGCGTCCACCACCTCGATCATCCGGCGCCGGGTCGCCTGATCCGGGAACTCGCCCATCGCAGCGCCGAGGTTGTCCAGCATGTTGCGCGGGCGGCTGGTCGCCGGTGTGATCACGGTGACGGCGGGGTGCGCGCCGATGTACTTGAGGAAGAACTGCGCCCAGGTCGTCGCGCCGAACTCGGCTGCCCAGTCCGGTACGGTGCGTCCCTCGACGCGGCTCCACAGGCGACGTCGTCCGAAGGGCAGGTAGACCATCACGCCGATCCCGCGTTCCTGCGCGAGTGGCAGGATCGACTCCTCGACGGTCCGGTTGTCGATCGCGTAATCGATGCCGATGAAATCGAGCGGCTCGTTGCGCATGATCGACTCGAGCTGGCCGTACTGCGATTCGCTCGTGGTCGTGACGCCGATGTAGCGGATGCGCTGCTCGGCCTTGAGTTCCTTCAGGATCGCGAGCTGCGTCGGGACGTCGCCCAGGTTGTGAACCTGGATCAGGTCGATCACGGGCTTGTGAAGGCGGCTGAACGACGCCTCGATCTGTGCGCGTGCGGCTGCAGGGTCTGCGCTGCCGCCGCCACGTCCCGCGACATTGACCTTGGTCGCCCAGAAGATACGGTCGGTGATGCCGAGGTCGTGGGCGAGCTGGCCGGCCACCTCTTCCGAGGCGCCGTAACTCGGTGCGGTGTCGAACACGCTGCCGCCGTTCTCGACGAGCGTGCGCAGAACTTCGCGGAGTGCACTCACGTCCTCGCTGCGAGCGACCTGCGAGAACGTGGCCGAGCTGCCCAGTCCGACCATCGGGATTTCCTCGCCGGTGGACGGGATCCGTCGGGTAACGAGTTTCAGGCTGCCCGGCGTGCGCAGCGCGGCGCGCAGCAGCCGCGTGTCCAGCGTGAGTGCGGCGCCGGCGCCGAGCGTGAGGCCGAGCCATTCGCGACGACTGATCATCTCTGTCTCCGGTCAGGTGGTCAGGGGTCGTGTCCCCGGGAAGATGCGACGCGCGGCCGGCCACGGAAAGGCGCGCGCCGTGACGTTGCGGCACTTGTGGTCCCTCGCGCTGCGACACAGGATTCGCGCGTGAATCCTGTCGTTGCATGGGCCGTTGCAGGCCTCGTACTCCTTCTGGGTAGTGCCGTGTTCCGCCTGGGCGAGCGCGGTCTCGCTGTGATCGCAGCCGGGCTTGCCCCGCGCGAGTGGCTCGCGCTCCTGCTGCTGAGCGTGTTGTTCGTGGTGGGAGAAGGCTATTTCGCCCTGGCGCGGAAGTGGGTGCCGCGCACGCTCACCCGTGCATCCGCGCTGCGCGGTGAGACGCGGCTGTTGCCACGGCTGCTCGCGCCGCTGCATGCGATGGGCCTGGTCGCGGTGCCATGGCGGACTGCAGTGCGCCACTGGGCCGGCGTCGCCGCGATCGCGGCAGCCGTCGTGATCGTGCGGATGTTCCCGGATCCGTGGCGCGGCATCGTCGATTTCGCGGTGGCCGCCGCACTGGCGGTCGGCATCGTCGCGCTGCTGGCGGGGGCGCGACGACTGCCGCGCTGAGAGATGGTGTCCGCTAGACCAGCTCCACTGCCTTCTTGCCGGACGCCGCCTCGTGGATGTTCGTCGTGTGCGCGCGGATGCGCCGGTATTCCGTCAGCAACGTCGTGAACACCAGGCTCAACGTTGCATCGACATACCCTTCCGTCATGCGCTGCAGGTGC
>CAYLME010000262.1:0-3705 GCA_964384585.1 uncultured Gemmatimonadaceae bacterium
CTCTGACCAGAGCGGTAACACCGCCATCAAGGCATCGAACAACGGGCGTGCCATTGTACGGTTGTTCTCGAAGGCCAGGTGTACTCCGCCGTCGCGCAAGATGTCCTGCAGGTCGCGGGAGGTCGCGGCAGGGTCAGGGAGGTGGTGCAGCACACCAAACGTGATGGCCACGTCAAAACTGCGTGGCAGAAAGGGCAGATGTGAGGCGTCCGCGACAAGGAAGGACGCTCGATGTTCGAAGCCCTGCCTTCGTGCGCGCGCGACCGCGCTTTCCACCAGCTTCCGTGATACGTCGAAGCCGACCACCGTTGTTCCGGGAACGTCTGCGAAGTACGCCCCACCTCGACCGTCTGCGCAGCCGACATCGAGAATCCATGCGCCGTCCTTTACGAGAGGCCGCCAGCGCCGGACGACGGCGGCGTCTGCCGCCCGCCAGAACGGGGCCTGCTGGTACGACGCGTAGTCTTGCAGGTCGTTGGCGGCATACCAGTCGAAGTGTTGTCTCTGCCGCAACTGGCCTGCCACGTCGTCGCGCTTTACAGGCACGGCCATCTCGTCGATTGAGGACTGGAGTCCAGCGCGCGCCAGCGAATCAGAGAACTTCGATCGGAAGAGCGCTAGCCGGTCCAGTTCCTTCAGTGCCCGCGGGACGACCTCCGCGATGCCGTCCTCCAAGGTATAGACCTCGCCACAGGCATCGCAGACGAGGACACCGTTCAGAGCGACACGGTCGTCGTCTGTGCTGCCGAACTCGACGAGGGTCAGGGGGTGGGTCTGAGGAATGCACGCCGGGCAGCGCAGACGATCGACGAGGGGCCTCAGCATCAAGGCATCCCGATCGAGTCGCTCTCGCGGTTCACCATTGCGAGGAACTCGGCATAGTCACGGATGTAGTCAGCCTGGTCGTAAGGCGCGGATGCCAGCACCAACACGAGAGCGTCCGACGAAAATCGATACTGCACCGTCCATGTCATCGGCGGCACCAGCAGGCCCACTCCGATCTCAGACAACCGGATCTCGGAGCGCTCGATGCCATTGTCCACCAGGACGCTGCACTCACCTCGAAGGCAGACGATGAACTGTTGCTGGGTACGAAGGGCATGCTCGCCGCGGACCTCCCTGGTTGGGATCGAGTGCAGCACGAACACGCGCTGTGGCGCGAACGGCAGCGATTGAGGATGTTCCCATGCGATCACGCTTCCGCGCAGGTCTGCGTACTCGGGAACCCTCAGAAGCATGACGCCTCCGGCGTCGCGCGGGGCATCCCCTTGACCCGGTACACCACCACCGCCCGGCGAACCTGTGGAGGCATCAACGTATCCATGAATCGACGCAGGGTTGCCGACCACGATGGCATTTGCAGGTACGTCATGCGTGACGACGGCGCCCGAGCCGACCATGGCGTTGACCCCGATGGTGACACCGCACACGATGGTGGCGTTCGCGCCAATCGACGCGCCCCGTTTCACTAGGGTGGGAGTGAAACGCGCCGGCGTCACTCGGCTTCGTGGAAACGGATCGTTCGTGAACGTGGCGTTGGGGCCGACAAACGCATCGCTCTCGATCGTGACGCCATCCCAGAGCTGGACGCCGCACTTTATCGTGACGCGATCACCAAGGGCGACGTCGTTTTCGATAAACACGTGATCGCAGATGTTGCAGTCGGCCCCGATTCTGGCTCCAGGCAGGATGTGCGCGAATGCCCACACGCGTGTACCGGGTCCGATCGCCTCCGTTTCGACGAGGGACGCCGGGTGCCTGAACCAGCCGCCCGGGGTTTCGACCAGGCTCATCTGGGATCAAACCCCTGCGTGTGCAGCACCACGTACTCGGGGCGCTGCTTCGTGTTCTCGAACGTCCGCCACAGGTACTCCCCGATCACTCCCAGCCCGAACGAGTTCAGCCCGCCGAAGAACATGACGACAAGCACCGTCGCGGTGTACCCTGGCACATCGACGCCGCCTGAGAGCTTGACCAACAGTACCACGGCCGCAAGCGTCAGGGCCACGGTCATGCCGAGCAGCCCTGTGACGCTCAGCAGCCGGATTGGCAGGTCTGAAAAGGCAAATGCGCTGTCCATCAGGTAGCGCAGCCTTCGCGACAACGACCACGCACTGGCACCGTGCCTGCGCGCGAGGCGTGCGTATCCGACCTCTGCACGGCGGCCGCCAAGCCAGAATATCAGCCCCACGAGGGTGGAATTCCGTTCATCCAGCTTCAGAAGGCGATCGCGGAACATCCGCGTGCACCCGAATACGTCGACGCCGCCCCGGGGCACCTCCGGCTGCACCAGCAGTCGGTAGAGACGCCAGAACACGGTCGAAGCGATTCGTGTTGCCATGGGATCTGCGCGGTGGTCGCGCGTGCCGACGACGACGTCGAGGGTGCCGCTCGAGAGGAGTTCGTGGAACCTGGCGACAAGTGAAGGCGGCTCCTGCAGGTCGGCGGCGATGACGGCGAAGTAGTCGCCCTGGCCGGTGGCAAGGCCTGCTCGAATGGCGGCAAACGATCCGAAGTTTCGCGAGAGCGTCACAACAGTTGCGCGGAGCCCGGAGGCCGGCAGGGACTCAACCAGGATGTGCCGGCTCTGGTCGGGACTGCCATCGTCGACGAAGACGACCTCGAGTTCGTCGCGCACCTTGCCGCGCAACTCGACAAGCGAGTGCAGGAGTTCGGGAATCGAAAGCTCGTTCCTGTAGACGGGAATGACGAGACTCAGCATGGGTGAGCGGCAGCCGCAGCGCCAATGGTACCATAAGAGATTGCCCCGCATGTTCTCGTTACGCCCGCGCACGGCCGCGGTACTCGTCGTCTCCCTGTTCATCGCCGGCGCCCTGGCCGGGACGCTGCACGCGCGAACGGTTCTGTCATCGGGGCAGATGCCCTGGTTCTATCAGGTCACCTTCGGGCCCGCTGTTGCGTGGGCTTGTGGTGCGGGCTTCACAGAGCCAGAGCCTCAGCCACTACTGGCCGAGTTCCTCTCGGGCGCGATTGACAGCTATCCCTGTGGGGCCCTGCCGCAGACACGTACGATTCAGCGTGACGCGCAGGCTCAGCCCTGGCTCACTTGGGCTCATCTCCTCCGAGTGAGCGCGGTCTTCTGGAGGATCCAGGGCGTGTCGTGGACCGCGTTGGCGCCGCTCGCCGGGCTCTTCTTCGGGGCGACCGTCGCGTTGTCGTTTCTGCTGCTTCGACAGTCGATCCGCGATGCGCTGGCCGCGGTAGGCGCGCTATTTGTGCTCAGCTCCCCGCTGTTTCTCGATCAGCTCACCCATTTTCGCGACTACTCGAAGGTGCCCTTCCTGCTGGCGCTTGTCTTCATCACGGCAATGCTGCTGAGGCCGTCACCGTCGGCTCGACGTGTGGTGGGCTTGGCAGGGGTGTTCGGAGCGCTGGCCGGCCTTGGGCTTGGATTCAGGAACGACGTACTCATCCTGGTGCCCCCGTTCGTCGTCGTGATCGCGCTGGTACGGCCGATCGACTCCAGACGCCCGTGGGTGGTACGAGTTCTCGCGCTCGTTGTCGCGGCAGTCCTCGGACTCGCGGCCGCTGCGCCAGTGCTTCGTGCGTTTACCAGTGGCGGCGGAGCGTTCATGTCGCATGCCGCGCTCCTTGGGATGATGAGCCCGGTCGACCCGGCTCTCGGCGTTCGCTCACTCTACGAGGTTGGCTACGGCATCACCGACTCCTACGCGGCGGCTGTGG
>CAYLME010000263.1:0-3654 GCA_964384585.1 uncultured Gemmatimonadaceae bacterium
AGGACGCCTATCGCACGGGTCGCGGCCGCATCGTGATGCGCGCGGTGATCCAGCGGGAGCAGCGACGCGGCGCCCGCGAGCAACTCATCGTGACTGCGTTGCCGTACGGCGTCTGGAGGTCGAAGGTGATTGAGCAGATCGCGAACCTCGCACGCACCAAGCTCGAGGAGATCGCGGACCTGCGTGACGAGTCGGACCGCGACGGCATGCGCCTGATCATCGAGCTGAAGCGCGATGCCGCGATCCCGAAGGTGCTCACCGCGCTGTACCGCAACACGCAGCTGCAGGCGACGTTCGGCGCGATCATGCTCGCGCTGGACAAGGGTGTGCCGCGCGAGTTCACACTGAAGGAGATGCTCGAGCGGTTCCGGGATCACCGCCTGGAAGTGATACAGCGCCGCTCTCAGTGGCGGCTCGACCGCGCACGCGCGGAAGCTCACATCCTGGACGGCCTGCTGATCGCGCTGGACAACATCGACGCCGTCATCCGCATCATCCGCAAATCGAAGGACCAGAAGGAGGCCGCGGCCGCACTGCGCAAGCGCTTCGAGCTGAGTGAGGAGCAGGCAGATGCGATCCTCAACATGCGCCTCGGCCGCCTGACGTCGCTCGAGACGCAGGATCTCAAGAAGCAGCTTGCCGCACTGCGCAAGCAGATCAAGGAGCTGGAGGCGCTGCTCGGCAGTGAGAAGAAGCAGCTCACGGTCATGATCGAAGAGCTGGACGAGGTCGTCGAGGGCTTTGGGGACGAACGCCGCACGGAGATCCTGGATGAGGAGAGTGGCGCTGTCGTCGAGGTCGAAGAGGTCGTCGCGGACGAGCAGGTCGTCATCACGCTCAGCCATCGCGGCTACATCAAGCGTGTGCCGCTTGCACTGCATCAGCGGCGGCTCGCGACCGGTCGCGCGATGGCAGGAATGGATCGCTACGAGGACGATTTCCTCGAACACGTCTTCGTCGCGAGCACGACGGACGTGCTGGTCTTCTTCACGGACGGCGGCCAGGCGCACGCGCTCGAAGTGCAGAACGTACCGGAAGGCGGCCCGCAGAGCCGCGGCCGCGCAATCGCACAGCTCGTTTCCCTGGAACGCGGCGCAAAGGTCGCTGCGCTGATTCCCGTAGCGGAGTTCGACGAGGAGCGCGCGCTCGTGTTCCTGACCGCCGGAGGCACGATCAAGCGGACCACGCTCGAGCAGTTCAATAACATCCGCACGGGCGGTATTGCAGCAATCAGACTGCAGGATGACGACGTGCTGCTCGATGTGCAGCTTTCGGACGGCAGGGCGGACGTCGTCATCGTCACCGGTCAGGGCCGCGCCATCCGTTTCGCCGAGTCACAGGTCCCGCCGACGGGGCGCGTGACGCAGGGCGTGAAGGGCATCGGGCTGCGCAAGGGCGACGGCGTCATCGGCATGGTCGTCGTCCGGCGCGATGCGAGCGTGTGCACCGTGACTGCGAATGGCTATGCGAAGCGCACGCCGATCGGTGACTACCCGGCGCAGAACCGCGGCGGCCTCGGCACGATCACGCTGGACGTGACCGACCGCACCGGCCCGCTCGTGGCCGTGAAGGAGCTGCTGGAGGGTGACGAGATCATGCTCGTCGCAGCTGACGGGACTGCGGTCCGTCTGGGCGCGGACGACGTGCCGGTACAGGGGCGCGCGACGCAGGGGAAACGCCTCGCAAAGCTGGACACACCAGTCGTCGAGGTCGCGCGGGTCGCGCGTGAAGGCGGGGACGGTGCGGGTGACGACAAGCGTGGCAGCGATGCGGGAACCACCGGTCCGCGGCGCAGCGCTGCCGGCAGACAGCTGGATCTGATCGACTGACGTCAGGCCAGCAGCGACGTCAGCAGTCGCCGCAACGCTTCATTGAAGACGTCCGGTGCCTCGAGGTTGGACACGTGTCCGGCCTCGGGGATCACCTCGATCTGCGAGCCGCGGATCGCGCGTGCCATGAGTTGCGCCTGGCCGCGATCAGTGATCTGGTCTTCCGCACCCACGATGACCAGCGTCGGTACATTGATGTTGCGCAGATCGGGCTCGGAGTTCGGACGAGCGGCCATGCCGAGCAGTGCCCGCGCGATCGACGCTGCGGGTGCGGCCTCCATCATGCCGCGCACGAACTGCGCGACCTGCGGCTTGCTGTACGGTGTGGTCGACGCGAACAGCTTCGGCAACATCGAATCGACGACGACGCTGCTGCCTTCCGCCTTCACGCGTTCAGCGGTCTCCAGTCGCTTCTTCCGCTCCTGCTCGCCGTCCGCTGTCGCACGCGTGTCCGCCAGCACGAGTCCACCCAGCATCGACGGGTAACGGCGCTGCATCGCCAGCGCGATGTAGCCGCCCATCGACAGGCCGCAGATGACGGCGCGCCGTACACGGAGGTGCGTCAGCAGCGCGACGGCATCGTCAGCGAACATGTCCATGGTGTACTGCGGATCATTGCTGCCGGCGCTCTCGCCAAAGCCGCGCAGGTCCATGGCGACACCGCGCCAGCCGGACGGGATCGCGCGCATCTGGTTGTACCAGAGCTGACGATTGAACGGGAATCCGTGCAGGAACAGGATTGTACGACCCGATCCCGTCTCGTCCCAGGCCAGTTCACGACCGTTGATCGTCGCCTTCATTGCGTCCCCCCGTCCACCCGCCAGCCGCTCAGAGGCCCAGTGAGGCCCGGATCAGCGGATCGATCCGCTCCGGCGTCCATGGTGGATCGAATGTAAGCTCGACCTCGGCGGTTTCCACACCCTCGACACCCTCGATCGCCGCCTTCGTCTCATCGAGGATCTGCGGCGCAACGGGGCAGAACGGCGACGTCAGCGAGATACGCGCGTGCACGTGCGATTCCTGGACGTCGATATCGTAGATCAGGCCGAGCACCACGAGATCCAGGTTCAGTTCGGGATCCTTCACCTTCCGCAGCGCGCGACGTACGTCCTTCTCCGTAACCATAGTCCTGCTCATCAGGAGGAATCCGGGAGGCCGCCGGCAGCCAGGGGGGTGCGAGCGGCTCCGAACCTGCAAAATCGCTTCAATCGTGCGTGGCGTCCACCCGTACGTCGCGGCGCGGCCTCGGTTGACACCCCGCGGAGCCTCCGCGTAGCCTCACGGGCGGCCCGGTCGCGCGGCCGGGCGCCCCGAACCAGAAGGAATACGGATGAGTACTGGCACGATCCGACGTATTGCGCTGAACACGGGCGGCGGAGATGCCCCCGGCCTGAACGCGGTGATCCGCGCCTGTGTGCTGAGCTCGCTCAGCCGCGGCTGGGAGATCTACGGCATCCGCCGCGGCTATGGTGCGCTGCTCGGCGAGGACTCGATCGTGCGGCTGGACAGCGATTCGGTACGCGGCATCACTCACCTCGGCGGTACCATCCTCGGCACGACGAACCGTGGCAACCCGTTCGAATGGCCGACCATCGGTCCCGACGGCAAGATCCAGACGATCGACCGCTCCGACGAGGTACTCGAGGCGTTCCGCACGCACGGCTTCGACGCAATGATCTCGATCGGTGGCGACGGCACGCTCAGCATCGCGCACCGCCTGGCCGAGAAGGGCATGCCGGTCGTCGGTGTTCCCAAGACCATCGACAACGACCTCGCCAATACGCAGGTCACCTTCGGCTTCCACACAGCCGTCGAAACGGCGACG
>CAYLME010000264.1:0-1671 GCA_964384585.1 uncultured Gemmatimonadaceae bacterium
CGCCGCGTCCGACGAAATCTGCCGGGAACAGCAGCCGGTCACCGAAGTGATCGAGCAGGACGCCGACGTACTTGTCCGACGCGATGCTGCCGAGCAATACGACGTCCGTGTCGTGAGCGATCGACGCCGCGAGTCCGGCAGCGCTCGTGACGAGCGGCTCGCGATAGCGTGCCTCGTCGAGCGAGATCGGGATATCGGCGTATGTGCACAGCTCGGCAACGTCCACGATGGTGTCGAGCGTGACCAGGCCGCGCGCGGGTGTGATCACGTACGCACCGGCGGCGCCGGCCGGCGGATCGCCGAATGCACGGGCGTAGGTCGCCTTCCCCCGAAAATAGAGTCCACTCATGAACGTGAAGGCGTCAGCGAGCGGGACGCCTTCGGTTCGCAGTCGCACGGCCAGCTCGAACGACGCCTCCTCGCGCAGCAGGATCTGCGCGCGTCGGCCGCTGCAGCTCGCGGGAGAAAGCAGGAAGATGCGGGACACGGTTCCTTTTCAACACGAGATGGCGGGCCCGGACCCGGGGACTTCGGGCGTCGCGGTTTGCGCCGGACGCGGAACGGGCCTATGGATTCCGGGAGTTCAACCCGCAACAGGGGGCAGTCCCGCAATGGCAACGACCAGCTCGTTCGACGTGAGCACCGGCGCCGACCTGCAGGAGGTCGATAACGCGATCAACCAGGCGCGCAAGGAAATCCAGCAGCGCTATGACTTCAAGGGCACGAACTGCACGATCGAATTCGATCGCGGCAAGTCGCTGCTGACGCTCGAGGCCGACGACGACTACAAGCTGAAAGCCGTCTACGACGTCCTGCAGTCCAAGTTCGTCAGGCGCGGTGTTCCGATCAAGAACATGAAGGCGGGCACCGTGCAGCCGGCCACGCAGGGCCGGGCGCGCCAGGAGATCACGCTGGCCCAGGGCATCCCCGCGGACACGGCGAAGCAGATCGTGAAGGACGTGAAGGGCGGCGGCTTCAAGAAGGTCCAGGTCCAGATCCAGGGCGACGAGCTGCGGGTCTCCTCACCGTCGAAGGATGAGCTGCAGGCGGTGATGGGGTTCCTGCGCGAGAAGGATTACGGGATCGAGCTGAACTTCGGGAACTACAGGTGAGGAGGGCGGCCGCTCAGTAGCCGCGCGCGCTGTCCACCTCGTTCAGCAGCGGCCTGCCTTCCCGATAACGCCGAGCGTTCTCCACGATCAGTGCGACCTGTCGGTCCCAGAACCCGGGCGTCGTCGCGCTGATGTGTGGCAGGACGAGCGCGTTGTCGAGCGTCCAGAGGCGTGAGTCGGGCGGCAGTGGCTCGCGCTCGAAGACGTCGAACGCCGCACCACGGATGCGATTCGCTGCGAGCGCGTCCGTCAGCGCCCGTTCGTCGATCGCGTCACCACGCCCCACGTTGACAACGACCGCATCGCTGCGCAGCAGCGCGATGCGGTCACCGTCCAGGATATGACGCGTAGCGTCGGTGGACGGCAGCGCGCACACGACGTACTCGCACTCCTTCAGCATCGCCTCCAGCCCATCGCTTCCATGTACCATGCGAACGCCACTCTCATCGTCGGCCGGCTTCGTACGCAGCGCGACGACGCGCATGCCGAGCGCCTGCGCACGCGTCGCGATGGCACGGCCGATGCCGCCGTATCCGAGGATGCCGAGCGTCGCGCCGCC
>CAYLME010000264.1:1771-3645 GCA_964384585.1 uncultured Gemmatimonadaceae bacterium
CCGATCCAGACTTCCGCACCGCTGACGGCGGCGAGCGCCTGTTGCGAGACGCCGCCGCCGTCACCACGGCCGGATACAGGTGCGCGCACGTCGACCACCTCCCACTCGCCGGGAGGGAACGCGGCGACAATCGCGGCGGCGGCGCTGTCTGGCAGCGCCCACGCCGGACGATTGTCGCGCAGGTTCAGTACGACGCGGCGCATTGCGTCACGGTGCGGCGCGCTGAGCGTCGCGGCACTGCGGCCACGTACGGGGCTGGCCGTCGTTCGTCAACGGCAGCATGCGCTGCGTGCGACCGATCTTCTCCGGCTCCTCGTCGGCGAGGTAAACGAGCATGGCCGCGAGCGCGACGTTGTTACGGATGTCGTCGAACACGAGCTTGTCGTACGTGTCGCGGTTCGTGTGCCAGGTGTAGGTGCCGTAGCCCCAGTTGAGCGCGCTCAGGTTGAACGCGGGCGCACCGGCACATACGAACGATGCGTAGTCGCTGCCGCCACCACCCGGCATGCCGGGGATGCCCAGCGCGATGTGCTGCGTCACCTCGCTCGGGATACGGCCCAGCCAGCGACCGAAGTATTCACCGGCATCGACGAAGCCCTGCATCGAGATGTTCACGACACGGCCCGTGCCGTTGTCCTGGTTGAACGACGCGTGCAGGCCCTCCACGATTTCGGGATGATCGGCAGCGAACGCGCGCGAGCCGTTCAGTCCCTGCTCCTCGCCGCCCCAGTGGCCGACCAGGATCGTGCGCTTCGGGTTCGGATACACCTTCTTCAGGATGCGCATGACGTCCATCATGAGCACCGTGCCCGACGCGTTGTCGGTTGCGCCGGAGCCGCCATCCCAGGAATCGAAATGGGCGGACAGCAGGATGTACTCGTTCGGCTTCTCGCTGCCGGGGATCGTCGCGATCGTGTTGAACGTCGGCTGCTCGCCGGTGAAGCGTGCATCTGCACGCAGACGCAGCTTCGGCGACTGGTCGTTCTCCGCGAGGCGGTAGACGAGGCCGTAGTCCTCGCAGCCCAGGTCGATCGTCGGCGTACGCGTCGTGTTCGTGCCGAAGATCTTGTTCACACCGTAGTCGTTCGACCAGTTGCTCTGCAGGATCGCGGCGGCGCCGGCGCCCTCGAGCGCGAGGCGCAGGTCATTCATCGACAGGCCGGTGGACTGAATGCGCGCGTTCCAGGCACGCATGCCGGCCTGGCGCTCCTCGCGCGCCTTCTCGAGTGCGCCCTCCATCCCGAACTCCTCGAACTGACGGAGCGGGCGGCAGCTCTGCTGTGCGTACGACGTCAGAACGAAGCGACCACGCACCTGCGGCAGCCAGGCACGGAACGCCGCCGGGTTCGAGAACTCGGGCAGGATCACGACGCTGCCCTCGACATTCCGGCCGTTCGTGCCCGGGCTCCACGCGAGCATCATCCCCTCGAGCGAACGCACGCGCGGCTCGATCAGGTCGATGTGCGTGATGCCACGATCCCAGCCGCGCCATGTGCCGTACTGCTCGTTGCGCGCCTCGATGCCCCAGGCGCCATACTGCCGGACCGCCCAGTCGTGCGCGGCCTGCATACCCGGCGCGCCGGTCAGACGTGGACCCACCGAGTCGAGCAGCACCTGAGCAAGCCGCTCGACCTCCGAGTTGTCCATGGCCTCGGTCCAGATGCTGCGCAGTACCGGATCGTCCGTCGCAAACGTCTGCGCACTCACAGCGCCTGCACCGGGTGCAGCTACCAGGACGATCGCGGCAAGCAGGGCTCGCTTCATCGCTGACTCCATATCTACTGTGGATTTCCAGGAACAGAAGGAAAATGGCCCGATGCGCGGGCATGGCAAGGGGCGTAGGGCGCCCGCGGGCGCCATCGACTACATTGGGC
>CAYLME010000265.1:0-3607 GCA_964384585.1 uncultured Gemmatimonadaceae bacterium
GAAGCGGGCCGACCTTCGACTCTAGCTCTTCGATCCTGCTCGTGGTCGGCCTCGCATTGACGCGCCCGCTGCGCGACTGGATCTCACGAAGGCCGATTGTTGCTCGTCGCTGTACAGCACCTAAACGTGGCGACCCGCTCACCTCTTCCGTTGCGAGCAGGTCTGAGCCAAGATAATAGTCGATTTCAGCGCCCTCGTTTGACAACGTAATCTCGCAATGCCACTCAAACGGCTGAGCTCGACCGATGATCGACGCATAGCGGCGGCCCTTTCCGCGTGACCGCTTTCTATACCAGACCAACTGATCGTCGTCACGTTGCAGATCAACTTTCTCGGCCGCCTTTGATGCCCGATCACGTACGTAGGCGATCATCGACTCCTCCCGAGCACGCTGCAGTTCCCGGGACACATCAGCACTGATGTGGTCAAGAAAGCGTGAGAACGTATCGCCACTATTGGCTGGCATCACATATTCTGCGGATCCGATGCGCAGCTCTATGGAAGTAGCAGCAGCTATCACAGCTAGCAGCTCCTGCGATACGGCGTAAGCGAGCCAGTACTCCGGCCCATCCGGCCCCTCTTTTTGTCCCCTAGAGGTTAACTCCGGTCGAGCGCGCTGAGTGCCATCAATCAGAAGGATGAGCTGAGTACCATCAATCGGAGAGCAGGATGTGAACATCAATACGAGCGTCGAAGCTCCCGGCTTGTTCAGGGTCTGAAGTGATATCGGTTCGAGGAGCTTACCTGGAGCGTCGAGGTGAAGGTGAACCGTCAGTGGATCGGCCAACCCACAGACATTCAATAGCCGGAGGGGGACCGTCCACACGCGTGTGGCATCGTCAAAGCGGTCATACTCGGACAAGACGCTGGACATGTCGTTACTGTCTCCGAACATTTGCGGTGCGTCCCGAGCCGGCGCGTTCCGAATTTGATCTGACCCGCTGTCTCGGAAGGTTGGGCACCCTGCTCACCAGTCCCGCACTTTCTCGACGTCTGCCTCATGGCTGACTGTTATGAAGCTCGGGCGTACAGCCTGCGCTCTGATCGTTCGCAACTATCGAGCTTCGGCGCTTCGAATCAGGTGTCAGTGGTCCGGTCAGGAGGCAGTCGATTCGAATCTAAGCGATGCCAGCGACACAAGAGGTCGCCGCGTCAACGAGAATCACGGGCAGCGGAGGCAGCAATGTACAGAGGCAAGGCTCGGAGTGCACGATTCACTCACGCCGAAAACCGTCTGGCTGCGAACTGCCCATTTGGGGAATGGTGCGGACTTTTGCGGAGTGCTTAGCCTCCGGGCTTCAAGTCGTAGAAAGCCATGATTCCGTCCATTATAGGCCCTCGCCTGCGCCGGCGACCGAGAAATTATCCATTGTAGGCATCAAACTGCCGATCCGGATGCTGCGATCGAGCGGCTACTGAAATATACTTACTGAGCGATCGTCTCTGCAATGATTTTCGTGAGTGCCAGACGGCGTGATACGTAGCTCCCCTCGACGCCCCTCAGAGCAACTGAAGCTGCGACCCTGACACTGCGCCGCTTCTGGCCTCCGTGCGCCGGGACGTTTCCGAACCACGCCGCTCGAAGCGACGCCCGACCAGCCTCCCATCTCCGACGCAAAACTCCAGGTTCATAGTCTCAGGCATGTACGCCCGCACATGCCCCACCCGCAGCACCCTCAAATGCTCCTCGCGCAACGCACCCGTCACCCGAACCCGCAACACCGCATCCGCCGGCGCCCCGCGCACGACCTCCCGCACGGCCGCATCCAGCCCCTCCCCGCTCCGCCCGTCCACCGCAACGTCGACCGACATCATCGGCCGCGCATACAACTCGCGCGACTCCCACAGCACCCTCTCCCCATCATCACCAGCCGAGACATCCACGACCAGATACCCCTTCCCCTCCCCCATCTCCGCATACGCCGTCCGTTCGACCGATCCCGGGTACATCACCGGTACATCCAGTGCCCTCCCGCGCAGATCAGCAGTCAGCACCTGCTGCCGATGAATATGCCCGGAAAGAACAGCCGAAAACGCCGCCGGCACATCACGCACGCGTATGACATCGCGCGCCGAAGTGAACGTGAAATCCCCCGGCCCCACCGTCGCCCCTTCCGCACAGTGATGCATGCACAGCAGTCGCACGTCTGCATCGTGCTCGCGCCAGCCGGTCTGCTCGACGATCGCCGGAAACCGCGTGCGGACGTCGTGTCGCTCGTACGGAAACCCCGAGAACGCCACGCGCATTCCCCGCACGTCGATCGTGAACGTGCGTGCCCGATCGAACACGTGCACCAGCGGATGCTCCGCGAAGCGTGCATAAGGGAGCCGTGCACGCTCGTGGTTGCCCGGCACGATAAACACCGGCACGCCCGCCTCCGCCACGCGCACGAGCGGTCGCAGTGCCTTCCAGGCGAGCGCTTCGTCGACGTCGGGCTGATGGAATACGTCGCCACCATGCACGACCACATCGACCTCGCCCTTCAGTGCAGGCTCGAGCGCGGCGAGGTGGTTTGCGAGGAAGTCGTGGCCGCGGCGGCGTCGCGTGCTGCGCGGTCGCTTCGGCAGATCGAAGCCGAGGTGGGAATCGGCGAGGAACAGGATGCGAAAGGTGACGCGCATTTGGGAGGATAGGCGATTCGGCATCTGTTCGGTAGGCGGAGGTCACGAGCCGAGCTGCAGCCCCTGCCCCAGTGCTTGTAGTAGTATCGGCCCGGCGCCATCGACGATCTCCTTGACGTTACGATACTACTATGCCAATGATAGTATCATGGCAGCCAAGACCCCCTCCGGCCGCTTCGTCCTCCGACTGCCGCCGAGCCTCCACGCGCAACTGACGCGGTCCGCGCGCAAGCTCGGCCTCTCGCTCAACGAACACTGCGTTCGCAGCCTCGCCCGATCCGAGACTCTGCCGGAATCGACCCTGAACGAAGCCGTAGCGGCGGCGATCGAGCAGCTCGGCCCCGGACTGGTCGGCGCTGCCATTTTCGGCTCGTATGCCCGCGGCGAGGCGGGACCGGCTTCGGACGTGGACGTGCTGTTCGTGGTGAGCGACAAGGTCGAGGTCACACGGTCGTTGTACGATCCGTGGGACGAGCAGGAGTTCATGGTAGACGGCCACCGCGTGGAGCCGCACTTCGCCAGGATGCGCACCGAGGACGATCGCATCTCCGGATTCTGGGCGGAGATCGCGGTGGAGGGCGTCGTCGTTTACGATCCGGAGCTGGCTCTCGCGCGTGAGCTCATCCGTATCCGCCACGCGATCCTGGGTGGTCTGATGGTTCGACGCACCGCCGGCGGTCACTCATGGTGGTCGGCCGCCTGATGCAGAATCGCGACCTCGCCCGCGACTACCTGTGGCGCTCGGCGATCCGGCTTCGTGCGCTGGCGGTTCTGTACGAGGCGGAGAGCTGGGCGGACGTAGTGCGCGAAGCGCAGGAGATCGTCGAGCTCACGCTCAAGGGTCTGCTGCGCAGTTGCGGCGTGGCTCCGCCGCGTGTGCACGATGTATCGGAAGTGCTGATGACTGAGCACGAGCGACTCCCACCGCCGCTGCAGGAGCATCTGGACTCGATGGTCACCGCGTCACGACGCATGCGCCGCGACC
>CAYLME010000266.1:0-3598 GCA_964384585.1 uncultured Gemmatimonadaceae bacterium
CCGCTCCCTCCGGTATGCTGCACGCGCAGGTCTGGGACGCCATCCTCACCATTGCGCCGTACCCCTCGCCGTACTACAGCGACTGGGACGCGAATCCGAATATCGCGACGCTCACACTCATCAACCCCACTGCGGACGCGCTGCAGGTGCGCATCCATTTCAACGTCATCGATCAGTCGAACCGCATGCTGATCACGGGGTCGAGTGAACCCGAGTTCATCGATGCGGGCGCAACCGTCATCTTCGATAACCCTTACGACGTGGCAGGCAGCACGACGCACGACGCAGAGGTGGAAGAGGTGGCCGCGCGTACGGGCCGACTGCCGGAAGGCGACTACACCGCATGCGCGGTCGCGGTCGACGGCAGCGGCTTCGTTCTGGCCGAGTCGTGCGCGCCCTTCTCGATCGTCTACCCGGATCCGCCGATGCTGCTCACCCCCTTCGACGGTGAGACGCTCGATCAGCCGGACCCGCTCCTCCAGTGGACGCCTGTGCAGGTGCCGATCGACTTCGGGGTTTCCTACGTGCTGCGCGTAGTCGAAGTGCTGCCGGGCCAGTCACCCGGTGAAGCGCTGCGTGAGAACATCCCGCATTTCGAGACACTCGACGGCGCCTTCACCAGCCTGCGCTACCCGATCGACGCGCAGCCGCTCGAGTCGGGCAAGCGGTACGCGTGGTGGGTGCAGGCGCTCGACCAGAACGGCTACACGGCCTCCGCGAACGAAGGTCGCAGCGAGATCTGGACGTTCCGCTACGACGACACCCCGGCTCCGCCCACGCCGCCGGTTACGACGATCGCGCTGAGCGTGCGCAATGACGTGGAATCCGACGCCGGCACGACTGGCGCGGAACCAACCGTGACCGGGCTGCCCGCGGTCTGCCGCACCTGGGAGTCCGCCGACCCGATCGACGGCGTCGTCTATCCACTCCAGTCCGCGTTCGCGTTCCCGCGCGTGCTCGACGTCGATGCGACGCTGGTGCGCGACACCCTGCCGGAATCGAACGGACGGCGTGTCTGGGCGCTGTACGGCTCGAACGACCGACACACGGTCATGCTGTCCGGCGATTGTGGCGTCTTCAACCAGGAGACCACGCCGCGCTGGATCGCGATCCGCACGGCGGGCGACGCGCAGGAGCTGCACGACTGGATCCCCTCGGACACCGCGTGGGACCCGTCGCGCGGCGAGGCCGATGCAAAACTGAAGTTCGGAGTGGCCGTGCTGTCGGCCTTCGAGGAGACCGTGGGCGGCACGACCGAGGGGGTGCGCCCGGTGCAGGAGTTCTTCGAGGGCCACGAGGTCGAGGTCAAACCGGGCCTCACGCTGTTCGGCGTGCTGGACGCGCGCCTGCTGGGCGTGTGGCCGGTGCTCGAGGCGCTCGGCCACGACGCGACCACGGCGGAGATCGAGCTGCAGGGCTACGCGGGCCTCAATTCGACTTACAGCGCAGAGGGGCGTCTCGGCAGCGACCAGGTGGGCGGCGGCATCGGCGTCACGCAGGAGTTCCTGACCCTGCGCGCCGCTATGCCCGAGCGTGTGATCGATACCGGGCCGATCCGCTCCGTGCGCACCGGCATCGAGCTGTCGTTCAGCGACTCGGTCGCGGCGGGTGCCACCGTCGACCCCTACATGGCGGAGACGAGGTTCAAGGAAAGCAATGACGCGTCGCTGCATCTCGCGGCCAAGCTCACGGTGGACGTCGTCACCACGCGCGACATCACGTGGATCGGCGCGCTGGAGTTCGACTTCAACCTGACGGAAGGTTTCACCGAGGGCGCCGCGCCGACGCTCCGGCTGACGACCGACCATGCCTGGCAGCCGTGGGAGGAGGTCGACCTGCAGCTCGGCAATCCCGAGCTCGCCCTGGGCATCAACGACGGTCTCATCGCCGCACTCAAGGCGCGCGACGCGCAGAAGCTGCATGCCGACCTGACGCTGCGCGGCTCGCTGATCGCGTTCGGCGAGGACCTCGCGCGCGTCGCCGTGACGTTCGGCCGCCACGCCGCGAACGATTCCAGCATGAGCCGGACGGCCGCGCGCATCGAGGCGGCAGCGCTGCTCGACTCGATCGCGGTCGCGCGCATGAACGAGGCGACCGCCCGCGGCGATACCGCGGCCGCGGCGTCATGGCGCCAGAAGCACCGCGATCATGTCACGGACATGGGTGACTGGAAGCGGCAGCTGCGCACGGACTCGGCAGCCGTGGCCGCGGGACGGGGCGGCGAGAAGAGAGCGACCGCGGCCAACCCGGACGCCGAGTGGTACTGGAGAGCATCGCTCACGCTGGGCAACATGTCGTTCATGAACCTGCTCGACCTCGCCGGGAACGCCGTTCGTGCGGTCTCGGCACGGCAGGAGGAGGACTGATGGTGCCGCGTTACGCTGGTGCGATGTTCCTCGCGCTGCTGTTCGGCGCCTCGGCGGTCGCGGCGCAGGGCAGCGCGAGCTTCGCGCTCGGCTCGCTGAACCCGCCGGCCGGTGTCCTCGACATGTCGGACATCGTCGTCACGACCGATGCCGACGGCGTGCTGATCGCAACCGCGACCACGCGGGTGGGTAATGCCGAGGCACTGGTACTCCTGTCGTCGAAGCGCACCGACGACGGCACGCGCGCGCTCACGGTCGGCCTGAAGCCGACTGGCTGGTCACTGACGGAAGCGTTGCCTGCCCTGTCGAATCCCGTGCTGGACGGACTGACGTTCTCCAACGTTGCGCTCGTCATCGCAGAGCAGGACGTCGAGGTCGACGCCGCCGAGCTGCTCGACGAGGAGTTCGCGTTCTTCCGCGAGGTCTACAAGGCGGACGACTTCCGGCTCGTGTTGAGGCCGGGCATCAACCTGATCGCCGCCATTCCCGCTGGTGAGCTGGGGCCGGACCACCCACTGAACACGGTGATGGACGCGCTCGGCATCGAGAAGGGGACCGTGCTGCTGCAGGGTACACTCGGCCGCAGCCTGGCCCTGCTGGGCTCGGGCGCCGGCGGCATGGACATCATTCGCGACCTGTACCTGCGCGCTGAGCTGCCGCCCATGCGGCCGCCGGGCTCGCCCGAATGGTTCCGCTCCGGCCGGCTCGCGCTCGAGCTGACGGGCGATCCGTCCGTCCGCCTGGTCGGCGAGATCAACGTCTTCATGGACGAGACGGAGCTGATGTTCTTCGTCGCCGCGGCGCTCGCGCGCAGCGGCATCTCTCTGGCCGGCGGTCTGTCCGCGGAGGACGGCTGGCAGCAGCCGTTCGGCGTCCCGTGGCTGATCCTGAACGACGTCGTACTCGCGCTCGGCATCACGCCTGCCGGCAGTGTGCAGCCGGGCTTCGCCGCGAGCATGGTGATCGGCGAGAAAGACATCGATGTCGCGATCTCCGTCGCGTTCAGCCCGGCGGGGGTTCCGACCAGCATGATGTTCAAGGGCGAGAGCGAAGCCGGGTTCGGGATGTCCGACCTGATCGAGCTGCAGGGGCGCATGGCCGCGGCGCGCGACGCCGCGGCGGCCGCCACCGGCGCCGCCCCGCCGCCATCACCGCCCGTGCCGCTCGATGCGCTGCCCACGATCGATTTCCGCGATGTCGCGCTGCAGTTCGCACCGAAGGACGCGCCCGAG
>CAYLME010000267.1:0-3559 GCA_964384585.1 uncultured Gemmatimonadaceae bacterium
AGGCACTTGCCGATGCACAGTCGGCGGACGAGCTGCGCGTAATGCTCGAGCCGCTGGTAACGCAGTATGGCGCATGGATCCACGAGCAGAAGCAACAACTGCCCGGTGAAGGCAAGCACGCGGAAGTAGGCGCGGAGATGCTGAAGCGGGCGGATACCGCGAAGCGGCGGATTGCAGCCGGCATCGAGGCATTTGTGGACGGCGAGGTGTTCACGGCGTTCCGACTCTCCAACCGCGCGATGGCGATGGCCGCGCGCCGACGGTCGATGCAACAGGGGATCGCGGAAGCCGATGTGCCAGCGCCCGCATGGCGGCCGTTCCAGCTTGCGTTCCTGCTGATGAACCTGCCCGGGCTCGCGGAGCCGCACCACCCGGACCGCGACCTCGTCGACCTGCTGTTTTTCCCGACGGGCGGCGGCAAGACGGAGGCGTATCTTGGCCTTGCCGCATTTACGCTCGTGTTGCGTCGGCTGCGCAACCCTGGCATCGCATCCGCCGGTGTGAGTGTGCTGATGCGTTATACGCTGCGGCTGCTCACGCTCGACCAGCTCGGCCGTGCCGCGACGCTGATCTGTGCGCTCGAGTTACTGCGCAAGGACGATGTCGAGCAACTCGGCAGGTGGCCGTTCGAGATCGGGTTGTGGGTCGGACGCGCCGCGACGCCGAATCGGATGGGACGCAAGGGCGACGGTGATTCATACTCGGCGCGCGCGCGCACGATCGCGTTTCTGAACGACGACCGTAAGCCGTCGCCACTGCCGCTCGAGAACTGTCCGTGGTGCGGCGCGAAGTTCACACGGAACTCGTTCCAGCTCAAGCCGAACCCGGATCAGCCGACTGACCTGCGCGCAACCTGTGTAAACCGGCGCTGCGACTTCCGCGGAGACAAGCCGCTCCCGATCCTCGCCGTCGATGAGCCGATCTACAGGCGGCTACCGTGCTTCCTGATCGCCACGGTGGACAAGTTCGCAGCGCTGCCATGGAGCGGGCAGGTCGGCGCACTATTCGGCCGGGTTCATCGTCATGACAAACACGGATTCTATGGCCCGACCGAGCCGCTGCGCGGTGACAATCTCCCCGTGGACTACCTGCCACCGCCGGACCTCATCATCCAGGACGAGCTGCACCTGATCTCCGGACCGCTCGGCACTGTTGCCGGGCTGTACGAGGCAGCGATCGACGCACTCGCCACCCGTGAGGTGGACGGCAAGCGCGTGCGGCCGCGCATCATCGCATCCACGGCAACGGTGCGACGCGCGGACCGGCAGATTCGTGCACTCTTCACACGCAGCGACGTGGAGGTGTTCCCGCCGCCCGGCCCGGACCGACGTGACTCCTTCTTCGCGCGCACCGTTTCGACAACAGACCGGCATGGCCGGCGCTACATTGGCATCGCGGCGCAGGGGCGCAGCCTCAAGGTCGTGCTGATGCGCACGTACCTCGCGCTGCTCACCGCAGCGCAGAAGGCGTACGCGGAAGCGGGCGGCAGGAAGAACCACGCGAATCCCGCAGACCCGTACATGACGGTGCTCGGCTACTTCAACGCGCTTCGTGAGCTGGGCGGCAGCCGCCGCATCGTCGAGGACGAGGTACGCGCACGCGCAGCGGGCTACGGGTCACGTATGCGCGTCGGCGCGGCCACGGGCGACTTCGCGGACCGCAGCATCGCGCACGAAGTGCTGGAGCTGACATCGCGCGAGCCGACAAACCGTGTGGCCGACGCGAAACGGCGCCTGGCGCTCCCGTTCCGGGACGATGAGCATGTGGACGTGGCTCTGGCGACCAACATGATCTCCGTAGGTCTCGACATCACCCGGCTCGGCCTGATGGTAGTGCTCGGTCAACCCAAGGCGAGCGCGGAGTATATCCAGGCGACGAGCCGCGTCGGTCGAGATGCAGACCGCCCCGGCCTCGTCGTAACACTGCTCAACATTCATCGCCACCGTGATCGCTCACACTACGAGCGGTTCGCCGCATACCACGCGTCGTTCTACCGCGCCGTCGAGGCCACGAGCGTGACGCCGTTCTCGCCTCGCGCCATTGATCGTGTCCTGGCCGCGGTCGTGGTCGGTCTCGCGCGACAGGGACACGAGGCGCTTACGCCACCCACACACGCGGCGAATGTGGCAGCGCACCGTGCCGAGCTGGACTTTGTGACTGAAACGCTCACTCGCCGTGCCGAGGAGCACAACGTGGAACTGAGCGCGACGGACGTGGAAGAGTTGCGCGTGCGGATCCGTGGTCGCGTGCAAGACCTGCTCGATGAGTGGTCCCGGATTGCACATGAGAAGCAGAAGGTAGGGGCAGGCCTTCAGTATCAACGCGAAGAGGGCGCTGCGCCACCGCTGCTGTTCGATCCCCTGGATCCCGCACTCGCACTCGAGCCGCCGGGTGCACGGAAATTTCGCGCACACCGCTCCATGCGCGATGTCGAGCCCGAGGTAAACCTGTGGGTGCGCCGGTTGGACGGTGTCGACGTGCCTGAGGAGGTCGATTAATGCCGCGACCACATGGACAACTGCGGCAGAGCGCGGTGCTGCGGGGCTCGGGACCCGGCGCGATGGTGGACATGCCGAACTACGCCGTGATCATCGGTGGACTCGAGTTCTGGAAGGGCGAGATGAAGCAACTCTTCGAGCCGCGCCTGACCGCGAAGATCACGCAGTTACTCCAGATCCCGGACGTAAAGCTGTTCACACCGCCGGCGGCATCGACCGATCCGAACGCAGCCCCGAGCGGCATTGACGTGTTCCGCTTCCCCGAGTGGTTTACGGCGCAGTACGAGGATCGCCCGTCGGACGGAGTGCGTTCGCGGCCGCTCGTTCATCAGAAGGCGCTGGTGAACGGGCGTTATCAGCGCGAACGAAAGAAGTATGGCGTAGTGCCGGTTCGTTTCGTTCAGGCGTGTCGTAACGGCCACATCTCCGACGTGGATTGGTACGTCTTCGTGCACGGAGGCGACGACCGGTGCCGGCGCCCGCTCTGGCTCGATGAGCGCGGCACTAGTGGCGATCTTGCTGACATCACGGTTCGTTGCGAGTGCGGAAAGGAGCGATCGCTCGCGCAGGCCACACGACCTTTCACTCTCGGCGCCTGCCTTGGCCAGCGGCCGTGGCTTGGCGCGGCCGCTGGTGAGAAGTGCAGCAGCATTGATGGCAAACCCGAATACAACCACCTGCTGATCCGCTCCGCGACAAATGCATATTTCACCGAGGCAATGAGCGTAATCTCACTGCCGGATCCCGGCGCTGCACTGCGCACTGCCGTGGACGAGGTCTGGGAGGATTTTCTTCAGTACGTTGAATCCGCGGAAGATCTGGCTCGTGAAAAGAAGAAGGCAAAGGTCGCGGCCGCGCTAACGGGGCAGAACGATGCCGAGGTGATGGCGGAGCTCCTGTTCTGGCTCGGCGAGGACCGCCTCCTGTTCGGCAGCGACTATGCGATCTGGACGCCGCAATGGCTGGTCGAGACGTTCATGGCCTTCGAGCTGCCGGACGACGTCAAGCGGGAACGCGGCGTCGATCTCACCCCGGAGGCCAAGAAGAAGATCCTCGGCCTC
>CAYLME010000268.1:0-3546 GCA_964384585.1 uncultured Gemmatimonadaceae bacterium
TGATCCAGGCGATCGAGCAGCGCCGGCAGACCATGCTGAAGGTGATGAATTTCATCGTGGACCGGCAGCGCGAGTTCTTCGAGAAGGGCGTGCAGTACCTGAAGCCGTTGACGCTGCGTGAGGTGGCCGAGGTCATCAACATGCACGAGTCCACGGTCTCGCGCGTGACGAACGAGAAGTTCGTGCAGACGCCGCGTGGCGTGCTGCCGCTCAAATTCTTCTTCTCGAGCGGCCTGTCCACGACGTCGGGCGAAGATGTGAGTGCGCGGGGCATCAAGGCGAAGATCCAGAAGCTGGTTGACGACGAGGAGCCGAAGAAGCCGCTGACGGACCAGGCGATCGTCAACATCCTGAAGCAGGAAGGGATTCAGATCGCGCGACGCACGGTAGCGAAGTACCGCGATCAGCTGGGCATCCTGTCGGCGCGCATGCGCAAGCGGGTGTGATTCATCCTGCGCCGCGCCGGACGAGGGCGGCGCCGTTTCCACCACCGATCCATGGCCACGACGCTGGGTGAGCAGACGACGGCGAAGCAGCCGCAGTTGTCGGAGCGGATGCGGCGTGACTTTGCCGTGGTCGTTCCCGCATACAACGAGCTCGAGAACATCCCGGAGCTCGTCAGTGAGCTGCGCCACACGTTCGAGCGCCACGGCCTCTCGGGCGAGGTGCTGCTGGTGGACGACGGCTCGACGGACGGCACCGCCGAGGCCGCGCGTGCCGAAGCCGAGCGCTGGCCGGCCCTGCGCGTGCTCTCGCATCGCCGCAACTTCGGCAAGACCGAGGCGATGCTGACCGCCGCCGAAGCGACGAACAAGACGTGGCTCGTCCTCTTCGACGCCGATCTGCAGCACGACACGGCGGAGATCCCGCGCTTCCTCGCGAAGGCGGACGAGGGCTGGGACATCGTGTGCGGTCGCAAGGTCGGTCGCTACGAGAAGGCCGCCGTCTCCGGCATCTACAACCGGCTGAGTCGCGCGATCTTCGACATTCCAGTCAGCGACACGAACTCGATGAAGGCGTTCCGCCGCGAGATCCTGGACGAGGTGCGGCTGCGCCACGACTGGCATCGGTTCTTCGTCGTGCTCGCATACGCGCGCGGCTATTCGGCCACCGAGATCGACATCGAGCTGCTGCCGCGCCGGCACGGTGAGGCGAAGTACTCGGGCCGTGGCCGCATCCTGGTCGGCATGCTTGACCTCGTGTCCGTCGCGTTCTTCCTCTTCTTCTCGCGCAAGCCGCTCATCCTGTTCGGCGCGAGCGGCCTCGTGATGGCAGCGCTCGGCATTCTCGTCGGGCTCATCACCATCGTGCTGCGCATCGGCCACTGGATGCCGCCGTTCGGTTTCCGGCCGCTGCTGTATCTCGTGATCCTGCTCCTGGTGCTGGGGTTCCTGCTCGTCGGCTTCGGCTTCATCGCAGAGCTCGTTGCGCAGCAGCAGTCGGAGCTGGACGCGCTGCAGCGCAAGCTGTCGCGCGCGGTCCGCGACGATCGCAGCGACGAATACCGCGCGTGAGCAGAAAACAGCGGACGCCACGGGTGCTCGTGGTCGCCGGGACACGTCCCGAAGCGATCAAGCTGGCGCCTGTCATGGAGGCGCTTCTAGCGCGCGACGAGGTCGAGACACGCCTCGCACTGACCGGCCAGCACACGGACCTGGTGGACCAGGTCCTCGAAGTGTTCGGGCTCGAGCCGAGCTGGGACCTGGGCATCATGCGCGAGGGGCAGTCGCTCTACGACGTTGCCGCAGGCTGCCTCACCGAGCTGCGAGCGGTCTATGCCGAGCATGATCCGGACCTGCTGCTCGTGCAGGGCGACACCGCCAGCGTCTTCTTCGGCTCACTGACCGGCTTCTTCGAGAAAACGCGGGTCGGTCATGTCGAGGCCGGCCTGCGCAGCCACGACAAGTGGCGGCCGTTTCCCGAGGAGGTGCTCCGCCGGCTGACGAGCGTGGTTGCCGACATGCACTTTGCACCGACACCGCTCGCGCGCCAGAACCTGCTCGGTGAGGGCATCGCGGACGAGATCGTGTACGTTACCGGCAACACGGTGGTGGACGCACTCGGTCGGATTGCGGAGCGTGAGCGACCCGTGCGCGACCCCGTGCTGCGCCAGGTCCTCGCCGACGGACGACGCCTCGTCCTGCTGACCGCCCACAGGCGCGAGTCCTTCGGGCGACCGCTGCGCGAAGCGTTCGAAGCGGTGCGCGCGGTCGCCGATGCACACGACGACATCGTCGTCGTGTATCCGGTGCACCCGAACCCCGAGGTCAAGGCAACGGCCGATGCGACGCTCGCAGGGCATCCACGCATCCGGCTCGTGCCTCCGCTCGACTATCTCGACCTGATCCACGCGCTGCGTGCGTCCACGCTCGTCATCACCGACTCCGGCGGCATCCAGGAGGAAGCGCCCAGCTTCGAGACACCCGTCCTGGTACTGCGTGAGGTGACGGAGCGGCCGGAGGGCGTTGATGCCGGCGTCGCCGAGCTCGTGGGTACGGACGGCGATGCCATCCGCGCACGCGCCACCGCGCTCCTCGCCGACGCGGGAATCGCAGAGCGGCTGCGCCAGGTCGGAAACCCCTATGGCGACGGCAGGGCGGGCGAGCGAATCGCGGACATCGTGGTGCACCGTCTGACGGGCGCTGATCGCCGCACCAGCGACTGGGACCCGACGGCATGAAGGTCCTGCAGCAGTGCATCTACTTTCCGCCGGAAGTCGGAGGGCTGGAAAGTCACGCCTGGTATCTGTGCCGTGAACTCGTGCGCATGGGCGATGATGTCACGATGGTGACGTCGCTGTCGCAGCCGGGACTGGCGCGGGCGGAGACGATGGAAGGCGTCAGGGTGGTTCGGCACTGGATGCCGTCGCGGACGCCGGCGGGCTGGATCGCCCATACGAGCGCGACGGTCCCTGCCTACCTGCGTCTCGCGCGCAACGCTGATGTGCTGCACGCGCAGACGTTCGCCTCCGCACCGCCGGGCATGCTGGCGAAGCGAATCCACGGCCACCCCCTCGTGCTGACGCTGCATACGTCGCATTTTCTGCGACTGGCCGAGCGTCCGGCGTGGCAGCCGGTGCTGCGAAGGATCATCCGCGCCGCGGACTGGCTGCTGGCCGCGAGCACGGAGATCCGGGACGTCGCGTTGCGACTGTACCCGCATCCGCGAGCGGAAGCGCTCACGAACGGCGTTGACACGGCCATGTTCGCGCCGGGCGCGGGCGTGCTGCCGGCGACGACGAGACGGCGCGTCATCGTACCGCGCCGGCTGTTCGAGAAGAACGGCGTCGAGTACTTCATCCGCGCACTGCCGCTCGTGCGTGAGCGCATGGACGTGGAGGCGGTGCTCGTGGGCGACGGGCCCGAGCGCGCGAAACTCGAGGCGCTCGCGCAGTCGCTCGAGGTGCGCGATGCCGTGAGTTTTCTCGGCGCGCGCCCGAACACGGAGCTGCCGGGGCTGCTCGCGTCGGCGGAGGTGGCGGTGTTTCCGTCGCTCATGGAGGCGACGAGCGTGGCGGCACCCGAGGCGATGAGCTGCGGTGTGCCG
>CAYLME010000269.1:0-3542 GCA_964384585.1 uncultured Gemmatimonadaceae bacterium
TTGAGTGTAGCAGTCCGGGATGCTGCATGTGTACGAACAACTGTTTTTGATGGGAGGGCCTCCGCGACGGACGGCTGACGTGATCTCCGACTGCGCTGCGTCCGTGTTGGCGGGCAGCGTTCTGAGTTAGCACGTCCCGCGGATGGAAGGGGAGCAAATGGTTGCGAGGTGCTTGCTGTTCACGGCAGCCGTCCTTGGACTGGGGCCGGGCCTTGCCTTGGGCCAGGACTGTCTGCCGACCTACAGGGACTCGGCCGAGTACCAGATGGCGAGGCGAGATGCGATTCGCGTTGCCAGAACGATCAACACGCTCCAGGCGAATCAGCCGGGTCGGACGAGCGGAAGGTATCTTTCGCAGGCTGAGCTGTCGATCCTGCTGTCGCAGTGGGCCCCTGCCGCCGGCGATGAGTTCCTTGGTCGGCTCAACTTGGAACCCGGGGCGCAGGTGATCGAGGGGTGGCGCCTCAGGCTCGACGTGACCCCCCGCGGGTACTGGTTCGCGATTCGCAAAGACAACGACCCATGCGGACTGGCGATCATCAGCAACGAAGAGGGCGTGATCCTGACAGCGGCGCCCATTCGCTAGCGGCGGCATCTCGGTTCGTCTCTGACGGGGGTCGTTGAGCGCGTCTGGGGGTCTGGTGGACGTATTGAGTGGTTGCGCGAAGCGCAGCGCCTGCTGGGGCAAGCGCCAGCGCCGCGCAACTACCGGGGACCTAGACGACACGGGCACACGAAGCGCACGAAGGCAACGAAGACGGCACGAAGGAGGTGCTTCCTTGACCCCTGCTCAGTGCGGCGTCTTTGAGAGTGTGCAGCTTCGTGCGCCTTCGTTCCCCCATGGGGTGTTCTGGATAGGGCAGGTGCAGGCCAGCCGGTAGACGTGGGACCGGACTGGACTCGGACGGATCGTCTTGTGGCTCCCAGCGTAGTGACGGCAGTGACGTGGACGCGCCGACGCCTCGCCCCTGCATTACTCATCAGGTCTCGCTGGACCCGGTCAACGTAAAGGTGGGCGTGATCCGTTTCGGTGGACGAGTTAGCTATGCGGCGTGACCCGCCCGTCGCTCGAATTCCGCCGGACTGATCTGCCCGAGCGTCGAGTGCCGTCGCTGCTGGTTATAGAACACCTCGATGTAGTCGAACAAGGCCTGCTTGGCATGCGCGTAGCTCTCGAAGCGCTCGCCCTCCTCGCTCTTCACCGTCGAGAACCAGCTCTCGATCACGGCGTTGTCGTAGCAGTTCCCCCGACGGCTCATCGAGCACACGATGCCGTGTTGCTCGAGCCGCGCGCGGTAGTCCTCGCTGGCGTACGTGCACCCCTGGTCGGAGTGATGCAGCAGGCCCGCCGCGGGACACCGCCGCTTCAGCGCCATGTCCAGCGCCCGCAGCGCGAGGTGCCGATCGTTGACGGCGCTCAGCGCCCAGCCCACGATGAAACGCGAGTAGAGGTCGAGCACCGCCGCGAGGTAGAGCTTGGCGCCGCTGCCAATGACGAACTCGGTGGTGTCGCCGACCCACCGCTGATTCGGGCGCTCTGCATCAAACTGCCGGGGGAGCACGTTGGCCGCGACGGGCTGGTCGTGCTCGCTCAGCGTCGTGGACCGGAACCGCTTGCGGGGCCGGGCCCGCAGCCCCTCCACCCGCATCAGACGCGCGACGCGCTTCTCGCTCACGCGCTCGCCCGCCTCGTGGAGGTCCTTCCAGATCCGCGGCCGGCCATAGCGTCGGCGGCTCGCGTCATGCGAGGCGCGAATCTGCAGCCGCAGGTGGCGATCGCGTCGGGTCCGCGCCGACTCGGGCCGCTGCTGCCAGGCATAGAAGCCGCTCGGCGACACGCGCAGCGCGCGACAGCACTCGGCGACGCTGAAGTCGGCCCTCTCCGCAGCAATCCAGGCGAACCTTACGCCTGGTGCTTCGCGAAGAAGGCCGCGGCTTTCCTAAGAAACTCCTGCCGCTAGCCAGCTTGCTCGACGAGCGTGAATCCGAGACTCTTCGCACGGCGCTGCAGATGCTGCACCACCTTCTGGCGATACCGCGCCTCGTATGCGGACACCCCGGGATCGGCGTACGCCATGCCAAAGCGGAGGGCCTTGTAGAAGAGTACCGCCAGCTTGCGCGCCGTGGCCGTGACCGCTTGAGCCTTGCCGATGCGTGCAGCCAAACGGCGGTAGAACGCACCGAGCGCCGTCTGCGTCCGTCCGACGTTGACCGCCGCGAGCCGCAGCAACGCCGCCGCACGATTGGAGGACCGGCGAGTCGCGGCGCTGAGTACGCGGCCGCCCGAGATCTTGTTGGCCGGCGCGAGGCAGAGCCACGACGTGAAGTGCTTGGCAGTCGGCCAACGGGTCATGTCGTCGCCGCATTCACCGATCAGGCGCAGCACCGTATACGGACCGAAGCCGTGCATCTGACTGAGGTCGGCGCCCAAGAGCCGGTGCAGGACCATCCGGACGTCGAAGGTGGGCTCATTGCGACCCTTCGCGTGCCGCCGTGCCGGAAGGGGCGTCGTCGGTGCCGTGCGCTCCGCCGCGAGCGCCCTGAGGGCCGTCTCGATCTGCGTATCGCATTCGGCGATCTTGTCCTGGTGAATGTCGTACAGCTCAAGCGCTTGCTGCAAGGCGAAGAGATGCTCCGGTCGATAGTGGCCCGTCAACGCCGCTCGCAGCGTGGCGTCCGACGCGGCGCAGCGGACGTCGCGATGGCGTGCCAGCACCTCCGGATCGCGCTCACCCGCCACGATCGCACGAAGGATCCGCATCCCGGTGGCACCCGTGATGTCGGTGACGGCATGGTGCAGCTGCAGATTCATCTGCATCAGGGCCTTCTGCATGTGCTGAATGTGCGAGGCCGCATACTCCACGAGGCGCTCACGCAGCCGAAGATAGGCGCGCAGTTGGACGACCGCCTCGCGTGGGCGAAAGCTGCCGCGCAGCAGCCCATACTGGTGCAGCTGCTGGAGCCACTGCGCGTCAGTGACATCCGTCTTCCGACCCGGCACGTGCTTGACATCCCGCGCGTTGACCAGCACGACCTCGAACCCGCGCGCCTCGAGGATTTCGAACACCGGAATCCAGTACACGCCGGTCGACTCCATCGCGACCGTCGTGATGCGGACGGCCTGCAACCAGTCCGCGAGCGCGTGCAAGTCTCCGCTGAAGGTGCAGAAGGTCCGGACCGGTGTTGGGTCGCGGTCCGGGCCGACTGCCACGACGTGGTGTGTCGCGCCGATATCGATGCCGGCGGCATGCGGATTGATCGTCGAGAACGGCTTGGCTGCGCGACGCTTCGGACGGGGCGCCATCATGCTCCTCGGATTCTCCCCGGGGCAGGGGCGGCGCACTCGAACACTTTCCTAAACGGGATCGCCTTGCGGCGTCACCACTGACACGTGCGCAGGCCACCCCCGGACCATGTTTTTTAACGGGCTCACCATGTCACCAGAAAGCGGACGGCCACGGCCCCGGGCTTGCGAGCGTACGCCACGGAGTTTCCGGCCTACAAGTGGGGCCGTTCCAGGGCCCGAGATTCGTTTTTTAGGA
>CAYLME010000270.1:0-3511 GCA_964384585.1 uncultured Gemmatimonadaceae bacterium
CGCGCGGCCTGCGGATTAGGAATCCGCCGCTCTATCCACCTGAGCTACGGGCCCGGCAACGTCGCCAGTCAGGAAATTTAACGGAATCGCGCCCGCTTATCACTACCTCCAACCAGGGCTGGTCGGGGCGTCCTACTCCGCTGCCACCAGGTACCCGGCGATCACGCCCGCCAGCAGCGCGTCCAGCGCGTCGCCGCGCACACTCGCCTGCGCGAGCACCTCGTAGCCGTGATGACGCAACTGGGTGGCAAGGGTCTCGAGCCGATCGGCGACGTCATGCGCACGTTGCTCCCGCAGCGTCGCGCTGCGCGGCCGCGTCGAGCGCTCACCGCGCACGGAGAGTGGCTCCTTGTCCACGAGGTCGGGCGTTGCACTCGCGACGGGCGCAATCGTCATCTCCTCCGCCTCCGCACTGCCCTCACCCATGATGCGATTGTACACCTCCACGCCGCTCGGAAGTCGCGCGGTGCCCTCCGGGATGATGAACGCGTCGATCGGGAACGTCGGGCTCTCTTCCACGATGGCCGGCGGTAAGTATGGACGGGCGCTCAGAACAGAGTCTTCGTCGGAGGACGACGTCCCCTCCCCATCCTCGCCCGCCAGGCCGTCCGTCAGAGCGGGTGGCTCCGCAGACTCCACCGACGACGGCGGCGCAGCCGGGAGGACGGCTTCACCGGGCAGCGTCCGCTCGATCCACTCGAACGTGTCGTGCGTCGCAGCAATGCGGGGAGACGTCATCGGCACTCCTGGATCCACGGCGCACGCGGCGTCATCGGCGTGTTCGACAGGCGCGTGTCGGACGGCAGGCGCGCTCGTGCGGCCGGGTGACGCGCGATAGGGCGGCAGCGGTGTCACCGCGTGCAGACGCGGCCCGCCATTGATGCGTGTCGTACACGCCGGTGCCGGCAAGCTGACACGACGCAGGGGCTGCATCGAACTCCTGGACTGGGTCGCCGGGGAAAGCGCCACCACAAGATATTGTGTGATGCCCGGTCTCGAAAGGCTGTTGGTTGGGCTTTGCGCGATGAAGGCGGGTGGGCGAGGGGGCACGATACGAGGGCCGGTCGTCACGGGCACCCGGTTGTCGTGGATGGAAACGTCCGGGTGCGGTCCGCGGCCGCTGCTATTCCACGCGCAGACTGACCTCGAGGCCGAGCAGCAGCATCCGTCCCGCCGCGGGCTCGAAGAAGCGACCGCCGAACGCGTTCAGCGCCACCGAGCCCGCGTATACCTCGTCGCTGATGTTGCGGATCGTTACGAAAGGCGCGAACCGCGCCGTGCCTGCGTCGAACGACGTGTGCACGCGCGCGCCGAAGACCGTCGCGGCCGTGGTCCGTGCCTCCGGCGTGTTTGCGTCGTCCGCGTAGTACGCGGCCGAATGTTCGACGTCGACCTCGAGCGTGATCGGTCCGCTCCAGCGCGCATCTGCGAAGAGGCGCGTCGGTGGGATACCCGGCACGCGGTTGTGGTCGTGGTCCAGGTCGGGATCGCCGTCGTCCTGGAGGCGCACATCGAGGGCGGTGAGCGCTGCACGGATGCGAAGGCGGGGTGCAGGCGAGATCGTCGTGCCGAGCTCGAGCCCCCGATGTGACGTCTCGCCCGCGTTGCGGTAGAACGAGCGCTCCTCGATCCCCTCGATCTGGAACGGCACGATCGCATCGCTGACACTGTACGCGAATGCGGCGGCGTCGACTGCGAGCCAGGATGTGAGTTGTCCGCGGAAACCAGCCTCCCCGCCCCACGTGCGTTCAGGCTTCAGGCGGTCATTGAATCCAGTCGGGCAGCACGGCTCGCCGGGAGGGGGCGGCGCGTTCGCGAGCTCATTCGTCGTCGGCGTCTGGAAGGCGCTCGTGAAGTTCGCGTATGCGCTGACACTCGACGACAGCTCATAGAGCAGTGCGACGGAGGGACTGAGCGCAGACAGCACCTGCTCGCCGGAGCTGTCGGCGTCATCGATCCAGTGATCCTCGGTGCTGATGGAGATCCGGTCCCAGCGTGCGGCGAGGGTGAGGTGAGCGCGCCCAAGTTGTGTTCCTGCATGCACATAGGGCGCGATTGTGAAAACGTCGTCACGCTGGTCGCGCATCTGTGCGCCACGAGCGCCGGCGGTGTTGCCCCATTCACGCCGATCGTCGCGCTGCACCTCCATCTCCAGGCCGCCGCCCCATTCGAGACGCCCGCTGCGTGCGAGCAGGTGTGCGCGTGCGCCGCCGCTGCCGCGATCCAGCGCGATGATCGCGACGGGTATCGGGTTCTCGAGCGTGCGGTGCGCACCCCAGGCGGTAACCCGCGCGTCCAGATGGTGACCACGTCGCTCGTACGTCACGCCGGCCTGCAGCTGGCGCATGGTCTTGCCGGCGCCCTGACGCACGTTGTTCGGCCAGGCCATCGCCGGATCGGCCTGCAGCGAGTCCCAGGGCAGCGATCCGGGATTGAGCGTTCGTGGTGCGTCCACACCGTTGAGCACGAAGCGCAGGATGCCCTGCTCACCGACCGGTTGTATGAGGAGCGCGTTCAGTCCGTTCTGCTCCGCAGCGGAGTGGTGGCGAACACCGTCGCGCGAGAGCTGCGAGGCCCCGACGCGGTAGCCGCCGCTGCCCAGGCGCCCGGCAACGCCTCCATCGACGCGGTGCAGGCGTCCGATCGTACCGCGCGCCTCGTCGCCGAGTGTGATGCGCGCCGTGACTTCCGTCAGCTCCGGTGGTGCTGCAGTCACGAGGCGGATCACGCCGCCGGCCGCGTTGCCGTAGAGTGCGGATGCGGGGCCGCGCAGCACTTCGATCCGCTCAGCACGTACGAGGTCGAGATTCTCGAGACTTCCCTGCCCGTCTGCGGCCGTGAGCGGGATGTCGTCGGCGATGATCCGGACGCCGCGCACGCCGAAGGCGGAGCGGGCGCCGAAGCCGCGTACGGTCACGCGTGCGCCGAGCGCGATGATCTCGCGGTTCGCGACATGGACGCCGGGCACGGCACCGAGCATCTCGTCGAGTCCCACGCCGGGCCGCGCGACCGCGATGTCATCGCCTTGCACGGCGGCTGCCGCCATCGGCAGCAGGCGCAGCGGCGTGGGCGTGCGTGTCACGTCCACGCGGAGCGTATCGAGCGCGAAGGACCCCGACCGGCCGGTCGAGTCCGCGTGCTGGCGCGTCGTGTCCGGGACCTGCGCGAACGCGTGCGCGTGCCCTGCGAGCAGTGCGCCCGCCAGCAGGCCCGCGAGCGCGCGGCCGATCACGCCGCGGACCTCCGATGGCGGATGTACTCGATGATCGGCGGCAGTACGGAGAGGAAGATGATCGCGAAGATCACCAGCGTGAAGTTGTGTTCCACCGCCGGGATGTTGCCGAAGAAGTAACCGGCCCATACGAACAGCAGCACCCAGATGATCCCGCCGACGACGTTGTACGCCAGGAAGCGCGGGTAGTGCATGGCACCCACGCCGGCCACGAACGCAGCGACGGTCCGCACGATCGGCACGAAGCGGGCAATGATGATGGTCTTGCCCCCGTGCTTC
>CAYLME010000271.1:0-3491 GCA_964384585.1 uncultured Gemmatimonadaceae bacterium
TTCGCGGGCGGCGCTACAGCTTGCGACTGAGGACGTCCTTGATGGCCGCGTTCTCGAGCGCGAGCTCGGCATACATCCGCTTGAGCTTCGCGTTCTCCGCCTCCAGCTCGCGGAGGCGCTTGAGCTCGGCGACGGTCGCGCCGCCGTACTTCTGCTTCCAGGTGAAGAACGTCGCGCGGCTGATCCCGTGCTTCCGGATCACCTCGGCGACCGGCACCCCGCCTTCCACCTCCTGCAGGGCCGTGACGATCTGGGACTCCGTGAACTTCGAACGGCGCATGTCTCCTCCATGGGCACCGTCCCAAGTCTAACTTCGAATGTCTACCTCAGCGGTAAGCTGACAACGCTCGAGGAACGCGATGTGCGTCTTCAGGCTCTTCCGCACCTGTTTGCCGCCGCGCACAAACACCTGCCCGAGCCGATGCTTCTCCGCCGACAGCATCTCGATGAGCTGCTGCCGTCGGGTGAGGAGCGCGTCGAGCTCCTGTTGCTCGGCCGTCGCGAGAGGACGCGCCTCGGGGCGTATCTGTTCCGCAAGGCGCGCGAGGACCGCCGCGTCGAGCCGATCCGTCTTCGCCAGGCGACCCCTCGCCTTCGCGAAGTCGCGCACCTGTCGTGGGTTGACGACGACGACCGGAAGCGCAGCGGCGGCGAGGGCGCTCACCGCCGCGAGCTCGTAACCGCCCGTCGCCTCGAGCACGACTTGTGTCGGTGCCACCGCTCGGAGGAGCTCGACTAGCGTGCGGATGCCCGCCTCGTCGTTCGCCACCGTCCACCGTTCATCGGTCGGTCGCATCTGCACATCCAGCGTCGCCTTCGCGACGTCGATCCCGACACTCCGCCGCTCTCCGTCAGGCATTGCGCCTCCTCGCCGTGAAGTCCGCGGGCGGGCCCGTCCTTGCACGATGCGGCCTCGGGGCCAGGCAACTGTTCGGGCTCTGGACGCGGACGGTCAGCGACGCCCATGCTAACGTGCGGTCTCGGGGACCAGAGGCAGATCGAGCTATCGCTGGCCAGAACTTCGTGCCAGAATCACGTTCACCGTAGAGACAAGGCACACGCAAGGAGCGTCCACGTGGCAGCGAGTTCGCGAAGTTCCTTTGCACCCAGCAGGCAGGCTCAGCGAGGGATATGCGGGCTGTCTGCAACTCTCGTTATGCTCGCGGGATCTGGAGTCACGACCGCCTTTGCCCAGCAGCCGGACAGCATCGAGACGCGAATCGTAGACTATGTGGGAGGTACGCCGACTGGCGGCGTTGGGGTTGCGGCGCTCCTCGGTGCTCCCCTGAAGTGGACGATGATCTCCGCCTTCGACACGGGCAAGCCGGCCGCTTCCATGGTGAAAGTTCTGCTGTCCGAGGCAAGTACAGCGCGCCTGGCCGCGGTCATTCGAGCTTCCGTCAACGACTCGCTCCGTCCGGCGGGAGAGCCTAGTATTGCCGTAGAGCACTCAGTATTCGCCGATGAGGTGACCACGCCGTCGGCGGGACGGATCACGATAGGTGCTGTCGAACGGCAGGGCATCCGCTTCATCGAAATCAAGGCGGAGAACGGGCCGGGGCGCCCGGTCCGCATGGATCGCGTGTTCCTCACGAACCCGGTTGCCGTCAGACTGGCTGACGCGCTCGATCGCTCGTTGCAACGTCCGCTGCCAGTAGAAGCCACCGACCCGCGCTGGCGGGTGGTTCGGCGCACGATCAGTCAGACGATCTACTTCGATACTCTCTCATTACGAAGAGTGGATGCGCAGACCGTCGAGACGTGGATACGTGTGGAAGACACCACTGAGCGCGCCTCGACCGAGATGACGATGTTCCTCGAACTGCAGTGTCCGGCGCGTCGCTATCGAATGTCGTCAATCACGACACGAGACAGAATGGCAGGAATTGAACAGAGCACATCGGGTGACTCAGAGAGAGAGAAAGCATGGCGTCCCATTCCGCCGCAGAGCACAGTCGAGTTTATCGCGTCGCGGACGTGCTCATATCGTGGCGGTGCTCGTTGAGGAAGCGCGATGCATTCGTGCGGCTGAACAGACAACCGGGCAGCGGTAGCGGCGGCGGGGCCACTGTTCCATGATAAGGACTGCACGCGAGCGCGGTGGTACAGACCCCAGGAGATATTCGCTTGGCACACGCCAGTCATAGACAGGTCGTGTTCATGCCGTGGGCTTGCATGCACCCACAGGATCGTGTCTCTTGGGGGACGATCGTTCTCGCGCCGTGGGAGTCGGTCGCGAAATCGGCTTCTGATCAGCCCGTCCGTTCGCACGTGAGTTCGCTGATGCGCATGTATCGGAGCTCTGCCTCATCAGAGTGGGGAGGCGTCCAGCGCGGCATTGGCATTCTCACGGTCGGAGACCAGGCGTTCGTTCCTCTCTCCGCGCGACAGTCGGAAGCGATTGAGGAGTTCCGGACGCTTCTGTTCCTGTGTGCACTTTCTTCAGGAATTCACCATGTAGGCCCGAACGCTGGCCATGCGCTCTCAACTGCGGAGAACTTCTCGCTCGTCTACCAGAACTTTGAAGTTGGGAGGGACTCGCTGTCCGAGCGCACTGGAGCCATCCTGACTCTCACGAGCATTGGCTATCGAATTGGCTCAACGAAGTTCGTGAAGCCAGGAAATGTACCATCGCCCATGCGGTTCGAGTACGACGAGGCGCTCTTAACCTCCCTCAAGCGCCTCAATCGTGGCGACGCGCGGCTCCTGAGGCGCATCATCCGAGCGGCTGCAGCGTTCTGCGAGAGTTATCACAACACGCCGGCGCTCGATGTCAATGCTCGCGTGCTTCTTCAGGCGTCCGCATTCGAGATCCTCCTTGTCCTACCGGAGCAAGCTCCACGGAATGAGTACAAGAGTCGCGTGGAGGCGTTCCGTGCGCGGCCCGCCGAGCGCGGATCTCGTACAAGTTCACGATCCGGGGGCAGAAGCACCGCGAGTCGCGCACCATCTTTGGACTGTGGGCGGATCGCTTCTATCAGCTGCGGAACGGAATCGTGCATGGCGCTACGTTGGCGCGCGGTGACTACGTTCTTCGTGGAGTACAGCACCAAGTGCTGGTGGCGGCTCAGATATTCGTCGCGTGCGCCAAAGCGCTCATCAATGAAGCGAACATCGCGCGCTCTCGACGCGCCCCTCACACCGATCGCATCTACTGGGGAAGAACAATCGGCGATCACGATGAGGCGCGCGCTGGATTTCGCACGGGAATTGATTGGGCATCGCGGTTGGGATACCAGTAGCGTCGAAGGGCGCAACCTGGCCCGAACTTCATGGTAGGTTCAAGGCGGACCATCTCCGGAGAGTGTCCATGCGTGATTTTTCAAGAGTCGCGGTCATTGCGTGCGTCCTTCTCGGTGCGGCGCCAGAACTGCGGTCACAGACGGCTCCTGGGCCAACCGCGGATTCGACATCAGCACGGCAGCTGCCCCCTGCAACGAAGCTTGAAGCCTTTAGTCCATCAGCTGGCTCTGTTGTAACCATTGGCTACA
>CAYLME010000272.1:0-3432 GCA_964384585.1 uncultured Gemmatimonadaceae bacterium
ACAACTTCGGCATCAAGGTGTCGGGGATGTACATGCAGGCGGAGGAGTGGGATTACAACGATCCGATCGAAGCACAGGAAGTCGAGAACTACCGCACGGGTCCGCAGGCGGCGACGTTCCGCGCCCAGCTGATCAACGCGCTCGGCGGTGACGTGGCAGCTGCGGACGCGCGCATCGCCCGCATCGGCACGCGCGATCTCGACGTCGATCGCTGGAGCGTGGACGCACGCGCGGACTGGGTGCCGACTGCCGGTGTCAACACGATCCTCGGTTTCGGCATGACGAACGCCGGGACCGGCGTGGAGCTGACCGGACTCGGCGCAGGCCAGGTGGACAACTGGCGCTCGTCCTACTACCAGGTTCGTACGAACTGGAATCGCCTGTTCGTGCAGGGCTACCTGAACGCAAGCGACGCAGGCGACACGTACCTGCTGCGCAACGGCGTGGCGATCCGCGATGAGTCGAAGCTGTGGGTCGGCCAGATCCAGCATGGCGTGCGCCTGGGCCAGCACAACTTCACCTACGGCGGCGACCTGCTCTACACCGCGCCCGAGACGCACGGCACGATCAACGGCATCTACGAGAATGATGACGAGACGACCGAGCTCGGCGGCTACCTGCAGTGGGAGTGGGCCGTCGATCCGAAGTTCGACGTCGTACTCGCCGGACGTGTGGACGATCACTCGGGTCTGCCGGATCCGATCTTCTCGCCACGCGCCGCACTCGTCTTCAAGCCGGCCGAGAACCAGGCGATCCGCGCAACGTTCAACCGCGCATTCTCGACGCCCAGCTCGCTGAACCAGTTCCTCGACCTGCCGAGCGCCGCGCCGGATCCCGGCCTCGCACGGCTTGGCTACAGCGTGCGCGTGCAGGGGACGGGACGTGACGGGTTCCAGATCCAGCAGAGTGACGGCAGCTACCTGATGCGCTCGCCGTTCACGCCGGGAGATCCGTCGGCGCTGGTACCGGCAAACGCGGCGGCATACTGGAACGCGGCGGTCGGCGTCATGGAAGCCGGTGGACTGCCGGCCCAGACGGCCGCATACCTGCGGCAGATCGCGCCGCTTGCCGCACAGGCCGTCGGCACTTCGTTCCTGGACGCGTCGACCGGCGACGTCGTAGCTGCACCGCCCTTCGCGCGCGTGGATCCGATTCGTGAATCGACGACGACGTCGGTCGAGGGCGGCTACCGCGGCGTCATCGCGAACCGACTGCTCCTCGCCGCCGACATCTGGTGGGCACGCAAGAACAACCTCGTCACGCCGCTCACGCCCGTGACGCCGCTCGTGCTGCTCGACGGCACCACGACCGTGCAGTTCCTGGTGCCGCGCCTGATGCAGGACCTCGGCTACACGCAGGAGCAGGCGACTGCTGCTGCACTGCAGCTCGCCGGCAGCGCTGCGGCACCGGGCCTGGCCACGATCCCGGTCGGTGTCGTCTCCTCGGCGGACATCAATGCGAACGGACCGCAGCTCCTCACGACCTACTACAACGTCGATGACGAGCTGGACTACTACGGCCTCGATCTGTCGGCGAACTTCCTGCTGAGCGATGCGTTTTCGCTCGCGGGTACGCTGTCACTCGTGAACGACAACGTGTTCGAGACGGATCGCGGTGAGAGCATTACGCTCAACGCACCGAAGACGAAGGCCAGCGTGAGCGGTACGTACCGGCATCTCGGCACGGGCCTGTCGACGGAACTGCGCGTTCGCTACAACGATGAGTTCCCCGTGCGGTCCGGCGTGTACAACGGAACGCGCTGCATCGAGCCGGCACTGCCGGGCACCGAGGACTGTGTGGACGCGTACACGCTGCTCGACCTGACGGCGTCGTACGAGATTCCGTCCCTCAACGGTGCGGCAATCCAGTTCGCTGTGACGAACCTGCTCGATGAGGACTATCGCAGCTTCCCGGGCGTACCGAACGTCGGGCGCATGGCGATCCTGCGTCTGAAGTACGCGTTCGGTCACTGAGGCAGCCGCACCACGCAGCAGGAACGAAGGCCCGGCAGCAATGCCGGGCCTTCTTCGTTCATGCGACTCGCGAAACTGAACGTTACGCAGTCTTTTCCGCGAGCAGCTCCTTGGCATGTGCGAGCGACGCCTCGCTCTCCGGGTCACCGCCGAGCAGGCGCGCCAGCTCCGCCACCCGCGCATCGCCGTGCAGGCCCTCCACGGTCGTCGTCGTACGCTCGTCGCGCTCGTCCTTCTTCACCAGCAGGTGATGCTGCGCACGCGCCGCGATCTGCGGCAGGTGCGTGATCACGAAGACCTGACGATCGCGCGCGACGTCGCGCAGCTTGTCACCGACCGCATGCGCGACCTTGCCGCCGATGCCGGCATCCACCTCGTCGAACACGAGCGTCGGCACGGCGTCCAGGCCCGCCAGGATCGTCTTGAGTGCGAGCATGACCCGCGACAGCTCGCCGCCCGAGGCAATGCGCGCGAGCGCGCGCGGCTCGAAACCCTTGTTCAGCGAGATACGATACTCGATGTCCTCGGCGCCATGCGTGGTGGGCTGGTCCAGCGATTCGAGCACCACCTCCATGGTGCCGCCCTCCATTCCGAGCTGCGGCAGCATCGCGCCGACGGCCTTGCTCAGGCGCCGCGCTCCACGTGCCCGCGCCGCCGACAGCTTTGCCGACGCCTGGATGAACGCCGTGCGCGCTTCGTCAGCAGCCTGCTCGAGCTGGCGACGTTCGAAAGCCGCGCGATCCAGTGTGTCCAGTTCCGCGCGCGCAGCCGCACCTGTCGCGATGACCTCACTGATGGTACCGGCGTACTTCAGCTTCAGGCGATGGATACGGTCCAGCCGGCTACGGATGTAATCGAGACGCGTGGGATCGCCTTCGATCGCGGTCGCATACTCGCCCATGCGTCGACCCAGCTCCTCCAGGTTGTAGAGCGCCGCGGCGAGCATCTCGTGCGCGTCCTGCTGCGAAGGATCGATGCGCACGAGGTGATCGAGCGTACGACGCATCTCGCCGAGCCGTGAGCTGAGCGACTCGTCTGCAGCATACAGCTCGAGGTGAAGCGAGTTGGACAGCCGTGCGAGCTCCTCCGCGTGGTCGAGCCGCGCCGCCTCGGCCTCGAGTTCCCCCTCCTCGCCTTCGCGCAGCTCGGCCTTCTCGATCTCCTCCGCCTGGAAGCGCAGGAAGTCCTTGCGCTGCTCCGTCTCGCGGCGCCGCTCGTCGAGCGCGTCCAGCTCGCGCAGTGAGGCACGCCAGCGCGCATGCGCCTCCTCGACCTCGGTCGCAAGAGGCACTGCATCCGCATACGCGTCGAGAATGCGCCGCTGCTCGCTTCGGCGCAGCAGCGTCTGGTACTCGTGCTGGCCATGCAGGTCGACGAGCTGCCGACCGATCTCGCCCACGAGGTTGGCCGTACTGGCGGCACCGTTGATCCAGGCGCGGTTGCGACCCTCTGCGGCCAC
>CAYLME010000273.1:0-3388 GCA_964384585.1 uncultured Gemmatimonadaceae bacterium
CCCGGGTCTCGGACCGGAGCGCGGCAAGGAGATCGAGTTCGGTTTCGACGCCGCCCTGTTCGACGACCGGCTCGGGATCGAGGCCACGTACTACAACCAGAAGACGACGGACGCCATCCTGTTGCGTGAGATCGCGCCGTCCACCGGTTTCTCCGGAAGCCAGTACGTGAACGCAGGCGAGATCGCGAACAGCGGTTTCGAGGTGCTGGTGCGCGGCGAGCCGTGGCGCACCGACCGGCACTCGCTCGAGATGTCGGTCAACGTCGCCACGAACAATAACGAGGTGAACAGCCTCGGCGACGTGACGGACGAGAACTTCATCAGTGCCGGCACGTTCATGCGTCACCAGATCGGCACGCCCGTCGCCGCATGGTATGGCCGAAGGGTGGTCAGCGCGCAGATGGACGGTGCCGGCGTGATCACCGAGGCGCTGTGTGACAACGGCTCGGGTGGCACGGTCGCCTGTGCATCCGCACCGCACGTCTACCTTGGTCGCCAGGTGCCCAAGGTCGAGGGCGGCGTGAACACGACGCTGACGCTGTTCGAGCGTGTACGCATCTTCGGCCAGATGGATTTCAAGACCGGCTTCCACAAGCTGGACGGCAACTTCCGCGTCCGCTGCGTGCTCTTCATCATGTGCCGTGAGAACTTCTATCCGCAGGAGTTCCCGGCCACGGAGATCGCCGAGATCCGCAGCGCCTACGAGAGCGGCATGGTCAAGCCGGCGGACTTCGCAAAGCTGCGCGAAGTGTCCATCTCCTACATGGTGCCGAGCCAGTACGCGGCACGGATCGGCGCGAGCGACCTGAGCATCACGCTGGCCGGACGCAACCTGGCGACGTGGACGAAGTTCCCGGGGCTCGAGCCGGAGTCCGTCTTCAACGGCGGTACGCGCGGTGGGCACTCGCTCTGGGAGCAGAACACGCTGCCGCAGATGAAGCAGTTCGTTGCCACCCTCAACGTGACGTTCTGAGGAGGGCGGCATGAGTGAACAGACGAACATGGAACAGCGAACCTTGACGATGAGGATGACCGCAATGTATCGACTGCGGCGTTTCCCGAAGGCAGCAGCGCTCGGCCTTGCCCTCATCACCGGACTGACTGCGTGCGATCTCGACAGCCTGCTCGAAGTCGATCCGGTGGACCAGGTGCCGGCGGAGGGCCTGACGGCGCCGGTGAACGCGCGCCTGCTCGTGAATGGCGCGATTGCGGACTTCGAGTGCGCGTACGGCGCGTACGTCGCACTGACGGGGGTTCTCTCGGGTGAGCTGATCGACGCGACGTCGACGGCGGCACGCTGGAACGTCGATCGGCGTCGCTTCGACTCGGCCCCGGACCAGTCACAGTACGCCACGTTCGGTTGCACGGCGCTCGGCGTCTACACGCCGCTGTCCAGGGCGCGGTTCTCATCCGAGAACATCCTGGACGCGCTTCGGACGTGGACTGATACGGAGCTGGCCGATCTCGGCCACGATCGCGATGAGCTGATTGCGCTCGCTGCGAACTACAACGGCTACTCCTACCTCCTGCTCGCCGAGGGCTTCTGCTCCGCGGCGATCGACATGTCGGAGGAAAGGACGCCGGCCCAGTTGTTCGCCGTGGCGATCGAACGGTTCGTGGAAGCGCAGGCAGCCGCGGGTGCCGCGGGTCGTGCCGACCTCGTCAACCTGGCGCTGGTCGGACAGGCGCGGGCGCACCGCGGCCTGAACAATGGCGCGGCTGCCGTCGCCGCAGCGCAGCAGGTCACGGCCGGCTTCGCCTACGAGGCGGAAACGGCGACGGAGTTCTCGGTCAGGCAGAACCGCATCTTCGCCTCGAACGGCCCGCAGCCGCTCGGCGGCCAGGGCCTGTCCGTCGGCTGGCAGTATCATCACTACCTCCACTACGGTGCGGCGGACCCGCGCGTACCGGTTTCCGACTCGATCGGGCTGGGACCCGACCAGGCCACACCGATGTTCTACCAGGAGAAGTATACGGGGCTCGCGGATCCGATCCGTATCGCGAGCTACGATGAGGCTCAGCTGATCATTGCGGAGTTCTCGGATGCCGCCACGGCGGAGACGATCATCAATGCATTCCACGCGGAGGCAGGCCTCGCTCCCGTGGACTTCACCGGCATGACGGCTGCCGAGGTCCTGGAGCACGTGGTCGAGGAGCGTCGTTCCGTGCTGTTCCTCGAGGGACACCGGGCGGAAGACGTCGAGCGTTTCAATCTCCCGCAGTTCCCGGCGGCCGGCACGCCGCATCGCAAGGGCCTGACGTACGGCGATGCGCGCTGCCTCCCGCTGCCGGATGTGGAGATCCGCAACAACCCGAACATCTGATCGGGTCCGACGTGCAGACGAAGGGCGGGCGCCTCACGGTGTCCGCCCTTCGTCTTGTGTCGGGCGACCGTGTCGTGGCAGATTCGGAGGCGGAAACCGGAGGGCGCGGCCGCCCGTACAATGACGGACGGACTGCACAGGCGGACGAAAAGCCTGTGGCCATTCACGAGGAGCAATGATGACCACGCGCGAAGACATCGAGAGCTACCTCATCCGCATGGATGCCGACTTCGAGGAAGTCGACGATTCGATGTGGGTGATCCGACCCGCGGAGGGGGCGACTCCCGTCGTCGTCGATTATACACCGCCGCTCGTAGTGCTGCGCCTGAAGGTGATGGACCTGCCGGCCGATCCGGACCATACGCGGCTGGCCGGCTTCTACCGGCGCCTGCTCGAGCTGAATGCAGGCGACATCCTCCACGGCAGCTACGGCATCGAAGCACAGGAGGTCATCCTGTCCGATGCACTGGAGCTCGAGGACCTCGATTTCAGCGAGCTGCGCAGCTCGTACGAGAGCCTCGTCCTCGCGGCGTCGAGCCATCTGCCGGATCTGACCGGTCTCGTCCCCGCTGCGCAGGAAGGGTAAACACGATGAGCATCTGGCAGAAGCTGTCCACACTGCTTCGTTCGAATATCAACGACGCGATCGCACGCGCCGAGAACCCGGAAAAGATGCTGAACCAGGTTCTCATCGACATGCGCGAGCAGCTGGCCAAGGCAAAGCAGGAAGTCGCGGTCGCGATCGCGGACGAGCGCAAGCTGCGCGCGCAGCTGGATGACGAGCAGAAGCTGGCCGGCGACTGGGAGCACCGCGCAGTGCTGGCCGTGCGTGAGGGGCGCGACGATCTCGCGAAGCAGGCGCTGCTCCGTCAGCAGGAGCACACGGAGCGCGCGATCTCGCTCGAGGAAACCTGGCGCCGCCAGTATGACGAGACCGAGCGCCTGAAGGACTCGCTGCGCCAGCTCAACGACAAGATCGAGGAAGCGAAGCGCAAGAAGAACCTGCTGGTCGCGAAGCAGAAGCGTGCGCAGGCGCAGAAGCGCATCCACGAGACGATGGCCGG
>CAYLME010000274.1:0-3367 GCA_964384585.1 uncultured Gemmatimonadaceae bacterium
GGGTGTCGAGCACGCCGTCGAGCCCGCGCATCTGCACCTCGAGCTTCACAGCGGCGTGCCCTCGGCGCGCTCGCCCGGGATCAGGTCGCCGTCGAGCGAGTACTGCGGCTCGTCCTCGTCGTCGGACGCGAGCGCGGCGATCAGCGTATCGAGCTTCGACTCGATGCGCTGCATGGTCGAGAGCATCGTTCGTATGTCGTCCGTCATCACGCAGCCTCCATCTCGGGCACCCACGGTGCTCGGTGCTCCCACGGCTTCGGCTGCCCGTGAAAGCACACGATGCGGCAGCCCTCAGGCGGATTTCCCCGTTGTCGCATGTCCGTCTTGAACGATCGAATCTGGCCGGGGAACAGGTCCTGGAAGTGCTCCCATCCGCCGCGCCTGCTCTGCACCGACTGGATGAACCCCTGGTCGCCCCACTTCTCGGACGTGACGCACTCGGCCATGTGCCGCTTGGCGTCGCGCATGAACTCGCGATACAGGTGGGAGCAGTCGCCCTCCCATGCCATCACGCCCGAGCCGATCCGGTTCGTCGCACTGCTCGACAGATTCCGCAGCACCGTGAAGCGATGCGGGTGCGCGACTAGATCCGTGATGTCGCCGACGACCACCGTATCGAGATCGAGGTAGAACGCCTGATCGAATTCGCGAAACAGCTCCATCTTCGACCACCACCCCGGCAATTCGTCCCGCAACGGGACCACCTCTACGCCGGGTATCGCAACGTTCGTCAAGCACACGAACCTATGCGGTACGCGGACGAACCGGTGCACCATGCGCTGCAGCCACTGCACGTGCTCCGGCTTGTACCGAACGACCGCGCGCCGGTTGCGAAACGACCCTGTTCGCAGCACGCACGCTATCGTCCTCATGCCAATGTCGCCTCACCCATGGGATCGTCCCTTGTGACGGATCGCGCCGCCCCGCGAACAGCACCACCCTCGCGTTTTCCGGCAGCCTGTAGCGGACCTGCCGCGCCTCGTACACGCCGTCCGCATTCGTCCATCGCGCCTCACCCTTTCCGAGGTGCAGCCTGATCCACGCCTGATCCGACCCGATCACGCGCGGGTCGGCCTGCACCTTTGCGGGCGTGGTCGCGGGATCGAACTCGGTCCAGACGGAAGCCCGTGCGCCGGCGTCCATCATGAACATCCCGCCGTTGTAGCTCTGGTCCGGATCGGTGTCGCGGGACGGGTTGTACGCATTGATGACGAACGGTTCCGGCCGATCGAACAGCGACGTGCAGTCGCGCACCAGAACGACATCGAGGTCGATGCAGACGAACCTGGAGCCGAACAGGTCGCCGGCCTCTTCGCTGAACACCCACAGGCGGTTGTAACAGCCGCCGAGCGCTCGGCACTTGTCCCACAGTGGCACGACCTCAACCCGAGGGTCGATGCCGCTCGAGTCGTCGGTCACGCACACCAGGCGATGCGGCATGCGCACCTGCCGCGCCAGCATCGCGCGCAGCACATTGACGTGCCGCGCCGTGTAGTCGCAGACCGCGGGCAGCTGAAATCCGGTCTTGATTCTCCGCCACTTGAAGCAGACGAACGTCAGCACTGGACCACCACGCGCCGGTACTTCTTCGCCTCGTGAACGACGGTCACTCGTCCGTACTCGCCCAGTGCATCTTCCCCGTCCGTGCCCTTGCGGACATCAACCACCATGACGCCTCTGCATGCAGGAGCGTAGGTTGCAATCGGGTAATGGAAGCCCCACGACAGCAGACTAACGACGACATCGAACATCAGATCAGGAACCCTCTGAGATCGCGCTGCATCGTGTATGACGATCTCGTTTTCGACGCCGTTGCCCCGCAGCAGCTCCGTTGCCGCTACAAAATCGTTGTAGTGTGCGAAGTCCTCGGATCGGGCGTTGAATCCGGCATTGATCCGCGCCGATACACCCTGCTTGTCCAGCAGGTGCAGCGTAGCGCCGGGGTAGCGCAGGCCGAGAAGAACGTCGATCCCTGCCATCCCGGAGCCGATGTCCAACACGTGATCCGCTGCGGCCGGAAGGTGCTGGTGGAACGTGTCGAACGTTCGCGCGATTTCCTCCCCGTACTCGCGAGCGGGGTCCGCGTAGTGCGTTCGTTGCTCTCTCAGCAGCGGCAGGCATGCGGCGGGGACGGTCAGCACATCAGCCCTCGTTTACGCCGGTCTCGCACATCAACGTCAGGTGCGTGCGCAGCGTCGGATCCGGCAGCACCGCCTTGATGTTGTACAGGTCGGCGCCGTGCACGACTCGCATCGACGGCTTCACGTCCGGCCGCCAGCGGATCGTGATGCGCGTGGTGACGCCGGCCTGCACCGCCTGCGCGGCGACGAACTCGCGGCCCGACAGCGGCACGATCTCGGCCGCCAGCAGCGGCTCGTCGCTGTCGAGGATCGAAGTCCATCCCTCGACCTGCGCGCCGTCCGAGTCGAGCGTGACGCCGAACGCCTCGATGTCGACGCGATGACGGAGCGTGCCGGCCCTCATGCGCCGAGGCCCACGCGGTAGAAGTGCATGAGCGACTCGGCCGCCGGGTTCTGCGCGAGCGTCCCGGTGACCTGCGCCTCACGCAGCGCGTAGAAGTCGCCGACGTACAGCAGCACCGCCTGCTCGACGCTCGCGGGCAGCCGCGGCGCCTCCTCGCTCGACTGCTCGGAGTCCGAGTCGGGCTCGATGAGCAACTCCGCGAGCGACTCGCGGCCCATGTACCGCGCGGCATAGTCCTCGGCCGCGTCGATGTAGTGCTGGATGAGCGCGTCGTCCTCGTGGTGCGTGGCGTTCACGTGCGCACGCGCGCGCTCGAGCGTGACGATGCTCATTGCAGGCTCCTGCCGCTGAGGGCGTCCTCGAGGCTCGCGCGTGGGAAACAGGTCAGCGCGGTCGCACGGCTCGCGTTGACGACCTGCGCACCGCGCAGCGAACCGATCAGCGCGCGGAACTGCTCGGGCCACTTCGCCACCGTGCCGGCGTTGCCCAGCCCCTTCGGGTGGTCGTCGTGCCAGTGCGCGCGGCCGTCCGTCTTCTGCGCGTCGTACCCCAGGAGCACGATGCGTTCGGCGCCCATCTGCGCCGCGAGCGCGATCGCGCCGGCGCCCGAGTTGCGTGGGGTCTGCCGATCGAACCGAATCCGCTTCACGCCTGCCAGCCCCGCGCACGGCGCCCACAGCGCGCCGCGGAACACCGACCGAACCTCATCCATGTGCTCACGCCACCAGGCGCGATCCATCGCGTAGAGCGCGTCGGCCCACGGCGCCATGCGGAAGGTGCTGTTCACGACGACGACGGATCGGCCTGCTGGGTACTGCGCGCGCCAGTGGCGGACCGCCTGCGCGTCGTCTGCGTTGAGGCTGGGGCCGCTGGCGAGGCAGAC
>CAYLME010000275.1:0-3306 GCA_964384585.1 uncultured Gemmatimonadaceae bacterium
CCTTCGAAGGGAACAATGACCTTGAAGCCGCGAGTGTGCAGAAAAGGGATCAGATCCTGCCGGTATCGCTCTCCGGCCAGAAGTATGACTTCAGCGCCCGGTGGAAGCACACCAGCAAGTTGTTGCTGCACCCGAGCCGCCCATTCCAGTCGATCCGCCCTACCCATGTTGTTCAGCGTTCGCTCGTATGGCGCGACGACCTTCTCGGGATCCAGCAGCCCGTGCTCTGCAGAAAGGATGTACCAACGATCCGCATTCAATTCGGCATATCGTCTGAGGCCGCGAAAAAGAGTCGATGTGTACAGGTCTCTTGCTGGTGATGGCACCCCAAGCTTCGACTTAACACAGGACACCAGCGCGATTCGTTGTGTCATTCGCAACCGCCTTCCTTGAGCTACATCCTAGGTCGCACAGCCAGCACCATTGCCGTCTAGGTGCTCTCCAAGCGCACGCGCCTGCTGGCAGGAGTTCACGTCACGAGCCGTAAACGCCTTCCGCCATCTGAACCTCCGTCGCCCACTGAAGCGTGTACGGCAGCTTCCCGACGGCTGTTGACATGAAGCGCGGATCCGGCTCAACACCAACCCGACCGAGGTCGAGCCTATCGGCGTCCCAGCAGGTGCCCACGGTCGGATCATCGGTTGTCAGGCCATCGTTGTGATACCGCATCGCGTGGGCGAGGAGCTCGAACTGGGCGTCAGTGATGCGCAGCAGCGTGCCGCGAAGCGATGCGGCAAAGTCGGCAGCACGATGGCCGTGCTCGGGATCCCAGTTCTCGTTCGCGCGACAGCAGTCGTGCAACCGTGCGAACAACCGCACCACCGTCAGGTCAGCGCCGACTCGGTCGGCGAGATACCGACCGAAAGTTTCGACGCGCAGCCAGTGAGAGGGACCGTGATATCCGTGCGGGTCCAGCTTGTACTGGGTACATGCGGCGCGGAGGACTTCATCGTAGTTATGGTCAGTCATGGCAACTGCGGCTTCACAGTCAGTTACGTGCTCCTCAGGGAGCCACAATAAATCCCTCTCGAATCACCCCATCCTCTTCATCAATGTATGGCGGGGCTCCGACAGTCCCGGAGGGCAGCTCCTGTGACTCAGTGCAGGCTTTGGCTGCGATGGCACATAGCATAGCATCCACATGATCCGGCCTTCCGGGCTCGCTACTGGCGACATAGCCGGCATCCTTCAGTAAAACCCAGACCTGCTCCGTGTACTCGTCGGGGTCCTTCCGCTTGGACGGGATCTTGAACTCCGGCCACAGCCGCTTGAGGACGTAGCGAGGGTACGTCTCAACGATCAACGGCTTGCCGTCCGAGCCGGAGCCGAGCCCAGCAACCGCGCCCAGCCCACCGGTATGGATTGCCCAGTATGTCTCGACCCCAGCCTCGATCAAGCCGCGGTAAAGCTTCCAGTTCTGGATCGCGGAACGGCTGGCCGGCAGCGTGCTCGTAGGGGTGGTCGCATCCGCATCCGCCTGTCGCCGCTTCGCACCGGCACGCGGCAGACCCTGTGGCAGGTCGAGTGCGATCACGGCCGGTGCCTGCCATTCAGAAGGCGTCGACGGAAGCGGGCTTGATGGTGACGGCCTGTATCGAGACAGCAGAAACTCGCGGCCGCGAAGCCATGCCACGTAGCTGCTGGATGCGAACGTGCCGGCATCGATGCCGCAGACGACTGGCTCGCCGGGTCTGCTTCCGCGGTCCGGACCATTGCTCCCGACCGGGTACTTCGCCGCATTCTTCTCGATCTTGCGAAGGGCCGCTGTATGCAGGTCAATGTCAGCAGTATCGGCGAAGCGCAGCAGCCCCAGCAGCACATCCGCGACTTCGTCCTCTACGTCCGGGCGCCGATCAACAAGCGCGGCCTGACCCCACCGGAACAGTGAGAGCAGTTCACCGGCCTCGCTGGAGATCAGGGCCGCGAGGTTCTGCGGCGTATGGTACTGCTCCCAGTTGCGCGCCCGCGCAAACTCGCGCAGGCGCTCCTGCAGATCGGAAGGCCAGTCAGCAGCCATCGTCAGCCGCGGTAGACATTTTCATTGTGCCAGGCGAGGACTTCGGGATCAGGCTGAAGCTCGGGACGATCTGGAACCCAGATAGGGCTGCCATGGAGGCGGATGTAGTTGTCGCCATCATTGAAGTCGTCCTTCATACGTTGACTTGCCTCAACGCGCCGCTCGGGCGTGACGGTGATGTAGCCCTTGTCGAACAGCCTGTGAACGTCCGAACGCAGCAGCAGCCCGTGCCTCACGTAGTGCTCGATGGTTTCGGCGAAAGGCCGGATGTGTGCGGCCTCGAGTGCAGGCAGAGCACGCTCCCGGGTGATTGCGCATTGCCGTTGATACGCCTGCGTCACGGCGACGCGGAACGTGCCTTGGCCGATGCGGCGGCGCACGAGCGATGGCTCGGCGTAGCCACCGGAAAGAAGGCCGTCCTGTGTAACATCCCGTGTCGCCGCCAACCGCTGTGCAACCTCCTGCCACAGCGTAGCGCCCACACCGGCGGTGAGGTCGTAGCCCTTTCCACGAACGATCTGTGGGCTGAAGTCAGGGGGCTGAGGGATCCAGAGATCCTGCGGCCAGAAGAATGGCTCGACAAGTACGATGCATCCGATGGTGAAGTCCTCGTACCAGTCCGCCGGTGTGCGTCGCAAGCGCACAATGCGCTCGCGGACAGCCTGGAGGGAGGCTGCACCGTTCTTCACGCCGAATGCGTCCCAGGCAAGGCTCATGGGGAGCTCGGCGTAGTACTCGAAGAAGCCACCTCCAGCTAGCGCGTTGATCGGGCTTCGCAGCTTGAAGAGCAGTGGTTCGCCACGTCGCAGTACGCTGAACTGACCGCCCCATGAGCGGGGCTGCCAGAAGTTGACCTCGTCGATTCCGGCTTGTTGTGACAGGAAATCGAACCAGTCACGGTCGGTTACTGCGAGGTAGGCGTTCATCGCTCCTCTTGGCAGGGCAGGTCATACACCGGATCCCGTGCCCACATCGACTCAACCAGACTCAACGTCAATCACCACTCAATGCTAACCAGTACTCGACGCCCGTCGGAGCCGCATGGCAGCAACAGGGGCAGCTACACTTCCATCTTACAAGAGGTCGAACGGAGTAATAATTCCGAGAATGTCTCCCGTGACACCGACGACCACACCAGCGTTCCCGTCAAGTCGTCTCAATGCCGAAGCACGATCTGCCTCTGGCTCAAGCACTACGGGTTGTGTGAGCTCGAGCCCCTGTAGCGCCGCGTCCGTGACGGCAAGACCCAGTCGCTGCTTAGCGAGGCTGTCACCACCGGAATTGAGAAA
>CAYLME010000276.1:0-3301 GCA_964384585.1 uncultured Gemmatimonadaceae bacterium
CGCCGGGGCGCGCAGATGGGCCACCCTTCGGCGGTGCGGCCCGCGACCTCGAGGAAGCTCTGCTCGCCACCGGCTACCGAGATCGACGTGCCCGGATTCGAGAGCGGCGACTTCGTCATCATGTGCAGCACGCCGTCGGCCGTGTTCGGGCCATAGAGCGCCGCGCCCGGGCCGAGCACGACTTCCATGCGCTCGAGGTCCTCGTTCGTCGAAGGCACGAAGTGCAGCAGGTTCACGCGCAGCGACGGCACGCCCGCGATGCGGTTGTCCGTCAGCGTGTGCAGCGAGCCGGAGAAGATGTTGTTGAAACCGCGCAGCACCACGTTGCTCGACTGGATGCCCTGCGTCACGATGTCGACGCCGACAACACCGCGAAGGTGATCCGTCGGCGATACCGTCGGGCGCACGGCGAGCTCCTGTTCACCCAGCACCTCGACGTGTGCCGGAGCGTCGGTCGCCTTTTCGATGGTGCCGCGGCTGGCGCTGACCTGGACCGGGTCCAGATCGAAGGCCTGCACGCGCAGCGACGCATCGGCATTCGCCGCCGACCCCGCAGTCACGGTCACGTTCGGCACGCGAAGGTCGGCATGCCCGACCGCACTGAACACGACCGTGTACGTGCCGACCGGTACGCCGATAATGCGGTAGCGACCGTCACCATCCGTGATGGCCGAGCCGGCCGTCCGCCCGTCCGCGGATTGCGCCTCGACCAGTGCGGAAGCAATCGGGGCCATGCCGGACTCCGATGTGACCCGGCCGACGATCGCGCCGCTCTGGGCCCACGCGGCGGTTGCGCCGAGTGCGAGCCAGGCGAACGCAAAGACCAGCGCCCTGCGTGCGTGCAAACCCATGGAAGACCTCGGATTGATGTGGAAGGACGGGCCGGATTCCCGGACCCCGCGGCCCTGATTCCCCTGCGCCGAGCCGGCCGGGCGGGAAGGGCAGCGCCCGCGCTGCTGTGACAGCCTCACCGTCATCGGTCGGTGCCTTTCGGGGGGCCGGGCCGTAAACGCAATGACGACAATGCTTTTTCGGCCGGCAGTTTCGGTTCAGTATACCGGCCGCCGCGGCCCGGAGTCAAGCGAAATTCCACCATGGCAGGGCCCGGGAAATGCACCCATCTCTTGCGGCCGGCAGACCGACCCGCATCTTCCGCGGGACGGCTGGACCGGACGGATCGGCGGGGTGCCGGCAGGAGCCGGCGGGGGATGGTCATGGCCTGGGAAGTCACCGGAAATCACTATGTGACGCTCTGCCTCGACGAGGAGGCGGCCGTCCAGCGCGTGAACGTACTGCACGCGGGGCTCGGCGGACTGCTCGAGTGGAGCAGCGGCCCGGGGATCGAGGACGGACCCGGTCTGTTCCGTCCGGTCGTGTTGCGTGCCGGCGAGCCGCTCGCCACCGGCCGCTTCGTGCACGAGCGCGTCGACCGGTGGATTCCGCAGTACCGCGCCGACCCGTTTCCGGATCTCTCGCTCGCCGTGACTGCATACGGACCGGGCGGCTACGACCCGATCGTGCGCGGCGCGGTCCTTCTCTTCGAGCTCGAGAACCACGCGAACATCGAACAGACGCTGCAGGTCGGCGTGGAAGGCCGCTGGGCATGGTCTCAGCTCCATGTCGCCACGCCGCGCGCGCTGCTCGAGTCGAACCGCATCAGTGGCGGTACTGCGGCGAACCCCGGGATTGCACTCGAGGCGGGACCGGCCGGTTCGAGCGTGGCACTCGGGCTCTGCGTCGAAGGCCACGATGCCCGGTACGAGATCGGGAACGATGACGGTTCGTGGCAGCACCTCGACGCCGGCACGACGCATTCGCACGCGAACGGTCGGACCGCCGCGTTCCGCGCGCTCGGCACCGTACGATTGCGGCCGGACGCGCGCGCGCGCATCGCCGTCCATATCGGTGTGGCGCCCGAGCGGGACGGCGCACTCGCCACTGCCCGCCGGATGGTGCATCTCGGCGCCCAGCGGCTGCTGCGCAACGCGCGTCTCGAGCTGGCCCGCCTCGCGCGCCAGAGTGACCAGGTCGCACTGTCGGAACTGCTGAACCGCAACCTGACGTTCAGCTACTACTGCGGTGTCGCACGCGGCGTGGATGACGATTTCATCTATCCCGTCGCGTCACGATCGCCGCAGCACGGCGACACGGCAGTCGTGAACGAGCGCGAGGCGCTGCTCTGGACGTTGCCCGCACTCTGCGAGACGGACCCGCAGCTCGCGCGCGAGCTGCTGCTGCGCATCTTCGAACTGTATTCCGACCGGCCCGGGTTTCACGCGCGCTATGTGAACGGCTCGGTGCTCGACCCCGGGCTGAGCGTGGCGAACCTGTGCGCATATGGCATCGCAGTGGACCAGTACGTGAATGCAACCGACGACGCGACCATCCTGGACGAACCGACCGTGCAGGACGGACTGCGCGACATCGATGAGCTGCTTTTCTCGCGACTGCATCCCGATGTCTTCCTCGCGCGGGGCGAAGTGCTGCCGGATGGTGCCGCGGCCGATCAGCCGTACGTCACCTGGGACAACGTGCTCCTCTGGGTTTTTGCGCGTGCGCTCGAGCGCATCTGGCGGCTCGCCGAACCGCCGCGCCTGCAGAACGCGGCCGACGAGCTCGCGGGTACGATCTGGAGCCGCTGCACGGTCGAGGTGGAGGGCAACAGCGTGCTCGCGTACTCGACCGACCTCGCGCGCGACGCTGCGATCTATGACGACCCGTCCGGAAGCCTGCGACTGCTGCCGTTCCTCGAGTTCTGTGAGCTGGATGATCCGGTCTGGACGGAGACGATGAGCCTGCTGCGTTCGCGACGCTATCCGCTGTGGCACGGTGAGCGTGCGTTCCCAGGCGAGGCCTCGCGCAGCGACCCGGACCATGCGGTGCTGGCCGCGCTCTGCGCGGACCTGCTCGCGGATCGCAGCCGTGACGCGCAGGCGCTGCTGCAGCGACTGCGCCTGCCCGGCGGCATTGCATGCGACGCATATGACGTCGATACCGGCGAGGCTGCACGCGGTCCACACGCAGCCGCAACCGCAGGATTCCTCGGCTGGGCGCTCACGCGGGCCATGCGTGTGCGTCGCCCGATGCGCAGCGCCGTGCGACGCGCTTCATGAAGGTACTGCTCGCCGCCGCCGAGGCGATTCCCTACTACAAGACAGGCGGACTCGGCGATGTCGCACGCTCACTGCCCGACGCGCTGCACGCGCTCGGGCACGAGGTGCGCATCATCGTGCCCGCGTACGCGCATCTGCGCGCTCGCATCACGACGCTGCCGCTCGATCGGACGCTCCGCATCGCATGG
>CAYLME010000277.1:0-3280 GCA_964384585.1 uncultured Gemmatimonadaceae bacterium
ACGATCCGGCATCCTGCCAGCCGCTTTGTCGGCCTCAATTCCCGCGAGCGCCTCGTAATAACGGTTGGTGGCCTGCCGCAGAAACAGCAGTCCCATGATCGGCATGAAGTACTCGTTCGACGCCAGCCCGGAATTGGCACGTAGTTCGTCGGCCACCCTCCATAGGTCGGCGTCGAACTGATCGATGTCTTTTAGATGATCTGCAGTCACGTCTATTCAGGTTGAGCAGTACTCTTCTACCAGTTGCTATCTGGGTTCTGGGCGATACTCCACCCCGTCGAGGCCATCAACATCGGCATCTTGCGTCCAGACTAAAGCTGATGTACGCGACCCGGTTGCCAGCATGACGCTGTCCGCAAGCGGCAGCTTGTGCGGGAGGCCGAGCTTCGCCGCGCCGAGAGCCACATCAAGGGAACTTCGGAGAAATGGCGACCTTCTCCACGAATCTTCGATGAAGGTGGCATTGTACGATATCATCCATCGATGAGTCCCCACAAGCGACGCTTGGCGTGGCCGCCGCGGGTTCGGCGAGCCCGTCATGACAGAGTATGAGTCGAGCGCACGCTCCGCTGCTTCCACCCATCCGCCGGCCCCGGCGAGGGTCAGGGCTGGGCGGGCTCGGCAACATGGCGCTGTCCGACTCTCGCGGGATTCGACGTGGTCGTCGTTCAAGCTCAGACGGGCAGGCGTTGGATCGAACGGATCACGTAGTCGGTCAATGGCTCGAGCAAGAATTCACGCGAGCGCGCATAGGAGATCGTTAGCGTAAAGGAGCGCGGCCCGTCGAGCACCCGCACCATGCGAACAACGAAGCGGTCGTCCCTATTTGACACACCGGTCCGTTCGTAGCCATAGACGAGTGCCGCGGTGCCGTTGATCTCGATCCGCTCAAAGCGCCAGGAGAAGACGGTCAGAAACGTCCGACCGATATCGCGGCGCAAAACATCGCTGAGGGCGTCGAGCTCCGTGGCCGACAGCGCTCGTAGCTCTTCCTGCGTCATGTCGATATCCGGATAGTGCTTGACATTCATGAGGGCGATCGGGTACGTCTCGTAATACAGGTTCGCCGCGAACGAGTACTTGCCCATCATGTCAACGACGCCATCGCGCGCCATGCGTCCAACTGTTGCCGCGCGGGTCGTGGTCCGCTCGTCCTGAGACAGCACCGTCCAGTTCACCGGTAATTGGAACTGCATGTATGGGAGCCGCACCGCGGCGTAGGTGCCGGTGCGATCAACGTTCGTCTCTATACGCCAGCGTTCAGGTACTGGAACAGACGTCTTGACATCGACCGCGGCGCTCTGGACGCTGGGGCCCTGGTAGAGGGCTTCCTGCAGTGAAGTCCACCATTCGGCCACAGGACCGAGAACAAAGAGCCCCGCCACTGCGAGCATGACGATCGGGATGCGACGCCACCATGCACGCCGCCAGATGAAAACGGCGGCACCCATAAGCGCGCTGATGAGCGGAAAGGCGAGCGTGGCCATGGCGACAACCACCAAGTCACGCTCTCCGCTCTGCACGATCCGATACAGCCCAATGCCGCTGAGCAGAACGACAGCAATGAGGGTCAGAGTACGAGCGCTCCCACTATCGTCCTCCGGCGGCGTACAAGACGAATCGTCCGGCGCCATAGGGAGACGCCGGCGCATCATACGCATCATGAGCTCGTCCGGCGTCAGCTTGCTGAGGTCTTCGTCAGGCATCGCACTCGCCTCCCTTTACATTCATTGTCAATGAAACCAGCCTGTCGAACCGCACCCGTTCCTTCTCGCACTGGACGCACGCCGATCCCTGCGCGACGAACGTTGGCCCCGCTTGCTAGTTCATCTACGGGATCCCCGAGATTTTTCGGCATCGGATCGCTTTCGGATGACGCGAGCGTCTGGCATTCGATCACTGACGTGTGAAACCGGAGAGACTTGTGAAATGCTCTACTCCCGCGAATGGTGAAAATCGCCGAGGTCCTGAGTTCAACAAGTCCATTCACGCACTCTCCCAGCCTCCTCCGAGCCATGCTGCTTCTGCTGAATCAGTTGGTGCGAACGATACGCAACCCGCTCCGCGTTTTGCGGTCGACCATCATGTAGTAGTCCCGGATTTGTGGAGGTACGAGGCCGATCCCGATATGCCGACACACCCGCCCAGCCTTTGCCGTCAGAAAAACCCTCAAGCGCCGCTCGCCTAGGGACGGGAATCGCTCGCCCTCATAACCGCGGCCGATCACCTCCCCCCATTCGACTGCCCACCGCATGAGCACAGGTTCCATCATCCTGTCCTTCCCCCTGCTCGCGCGGATCTGGGCAATGAGATCCCTCGCTGCCTCCGGAGCTAGGCGGCGAGCCTCGGTGTAGCTGATCCGTAGTCTCGTGTTTGCCGTCCTTCGTAGAGTCACCAACGGTGTTCCTGCCGGAAGGCCGTTTGGCCGAGGAGCTGAAGGTAGCGGCCGTCTGCTTAACTAAGAGAAAGCTCAGATGGCGATGCCGCCGAAATAGCAGTTCCGGCGGGGTCCGGCTGCGCGAGCGCTGGCTGGCCTCCGTCGGATTACCACTTGTCCAGCGGCGACTCAGGCGAGGACTCCCGTCAACCGGGACGCGACCTCGCGCGCGAGTCTGTCATGCGTGCTCTCCATTGCCATCGGCGTCAGCCACAGGTCCGCATCGAGGTGCGCGATGACACTCGAAAGCGCCGACTGCAGCGATTCCTCCGCGCTGCACCCGACGGCCTCGGAGGCGCTGCGAAGCAACATGCCGGGCGCAGTGCGAATCCTCCCATTCGGCGGCGCGCATGCGGGTCCGGCCGTCTCATCGGCCAGGATAGCCTGCAAACTCACGGCGGCCTGTTCGAGCTCAGTCGAACCCTCGAAGCCGGCAGAGTCGAGATGGTAGGCCAGCTCATCCAGGTAACTCATCAGCGCTCGCCGGATATGCGGCGGCTGATGTGACCGCTCAAACCCTTCCTGTATGGCTCGGATGATCCACATGCCATTCCTCCCTGAGAACACTACGCTGCCGGCTACGGAGCACGCGGCGCCCCTGAATCGAGAGACACGAAACGCGACGATCCGTCCGATCGTCGCGTTTCGGGTGAGCGCCATCGCCCGATAATGCTGTAGGCGAAATCGGCACCCCCGACGGGTGCCGATTTCAGTTTGCTACCGGCGGTTGTGGACTTGCGCAGTGACTCGTAATTCCTGCGCGGGTATTTCGTAATTTCAGCGTCTCCCGCGCGTGCACTCTATCGTAATTGGGCTGGACTACTCAGGAGCCGCAGGCTCGTC
>CAYLME010000278.1:0-3266 GCA_964384585.1 uncultured Gemmatimonadaceae bacterium
GCGCTTCGATCGTCTTCCACGGTCTCCGCGATCGTGGCCGCGTCGGTCGTCAGGCTGAACCCGGACAACCGCCCCAGCGCTGCATCGCCAGCGGTCGCCGTGTCCGCGACGCTTTCGCGCACGCGATGGACCGCGTCGTCAGAGACCCGAACCGCATCTTCAGTGGTCATGCGGCTTGTGCGCGCATCCTGGATCGCTTCGGCCGCGCTCGCGCCATCCTCCAGCACCGCGCCGATCGTGTGCGAGACCTGTTCGACGGCCTGAGCCGAGTCCTCGTGCAGCAACGCACGCACCCCGCTCAAACTGTCGGTTACGCGCGCGCTATCGGCCAGCAGCGCCGCGGCGCGCATCCGTCCCGGCGCCTCGTCCGTAGCCTGCGCTACGTCCTCGATGGTGTAGGTCCGCCGATCAATCACCTCTTCTGCCGCGGCTGCACCGTCCGTGTGCAGCACGCCGACCGCGACCAACAGTACGGCGGCGATCCTGGCGGTGCTCTCGGTGATGGCGCTCAGGCCCAGCCACGTCGAATCGCTCGCCACGGCGAGGTCGACGGAGTCGTCCCGGTAGTTACTCATGAATCACTCCGATGAAGTATTGCGATGTTGTGGGCTCTGCGAGCGACGAATGCCCCCATCGATACTGCGACCCGTCGTCACGAATCTCTGAAATTGCCGTGTAGTTCGCGTCGCCGAACGCGATCCGGCAGGCGTCCCGGTAGAAATAGAAGTCGTCGTATGGCGAAAAGGAGAAATACCAGCCGTGAGGGCGGCTTTCGTGCACCTGAACTGCTGCAGCACCGCTGATGCTGGCGTGCAGCCGCCCTTTCACGGTGCTCTCTGTCGACGTCCCGGCGCGGTACTCCTGGTACCCGGGCGCCTCGCCGCCCCATACGTAGCCGCCCGCTTGATAGCTCGAGCCTCGCTGCGTGTAGCGCCCAAACAGGTGCGTCACGTCCTCCACGCCATTGAACGGCCACCAGTTCCCGCTATCGGCATAGCTGTTGATGTCGCTGGGCGCGTAGTAGTATTCGTCCAGATAGACCGGGATGCCGTTCTTCGGGTCCGGCCCGCCCCCGGTTTTTCCAGAACTGCCGATGTAGTGGAAGATGAAGTCGAACGTCCACACGCCATAGGAGTTTGGATCCTCCATCGAATGGCGTTCGCCCACTGCGGTGTTCCATGTGCTCGTAGAGCCCCCCTCGTAGGCGTACAGAAAACCATCCCGCTCGAAGACGGGCACGCAGACTGCGATGTCGAGCCACGGGCCGTTCACCACCGACGTGGTCGTCTCGTGCGTGTAGTAGCGCGATCGGGTGATCCAGCCGGCCTTGTGCAGCAGTGGCGGAGAGTGGTAGCGCGGGTTCCCGTAGCCCAGGTCGCGCCCGACAACCTCGGTGTGCACCTCGGTCGGGGCGAGCTGGCTGCGGTCATCGAAGTCCGTCGTGTAGAAGTGCCCAGCGATGCGGCTGTCGCCCATCGTGATGGTCTGCTCCCACTGCCCGACGATCATCAGGTCTTCAAATGTGCTGGCGTCCTGCTGCTTGTACTTGCTCGGGTCGTAGAACCACTTGATGACCTTGAGCTGGTCCTCGACATAGCACCCGAAGACGATCGTGTCCGACCGCACCGCAGGGCCTATGTAGGGCTGATTCATCGGAAACGACTCGCAGCCCTGGCCAGAGAGCTCAGGAAACTTGAGCTTGCCCATCGCATGCGGATGCTTCTCGGGCCAGTAGAGCGAACCCTTGCCAACGCGGCGCACGTTGCCCGAATGCGCGGCGATTGGCTCGGCCTCGAAGCCATCCCAGAAATCCACGTCGTCGGATCCCTTGCGCCTGCCATCGGCACGCTCCAGGATCGCGGCGCCGGACTGGCGCGCCACCTTGTACTTGATCGCCAGACTCCGTGCCGAATTCTCCTTGATGGCGCTGTAGAGCGAGCTCATGTAGGCGTCGATTCGAGCCAAATCCCTGCGGGTCAGAAGCTGGTCAATGTGCCATTGCGGCTGCACCAGGCCGCGGCGCTGGGCTGGCCCCAGACGCAGGCTCATCTTGTAGGCGTAGCCTTCGAGCATGTCCTGTGGCGTGTAGGTGCGGCAGGTGTTGAACGCCTCGGTGCCGCGGCTGTTGAACGACCACCCGCAAGCGATGTAATACTGCTCGAACTCGTAGAAGTCGGCCGTATCGCACACCTTGATGATGGCGCCCGCCCGCCGCCAGGCCTCGAAGTCGTCGCCGAGAACCGGGAAGTTCTCCCCCGTGGGCATGCCGCCGAAGGTGTCGAGAATCGACAGGATCTCCTGATCCCCCTTTGCCTCGATCCACGCCCGAAATGCCTGCGTCGTCGTCGCCGGGATCGTGGGCAGCGGCATGGCAAAAACGCCTGCCGACTTGACCTGCAGTAGCCATGGCGCCCCGGACGAATCGAAGGCCACCCCGTTGCACCGGAAGAAGCGGTAGTCGTAGCGGATCCACCCGTCCTCGTCCGGCTCGCCGGTATAGCCTGGAAGGCGCGGGTGTTGGAGCTCGACCAGGATCTTCTGCCGGACCGGGTCGGGGATCTTCAGCGCAGCGCGCTCGACCGGGTTTTCCGGAAGCTCTTCCAAGCGTTGCCGCCCATAGCCGGCAACGATCTGCACGACCGCCGCCATCGTCCCGCTGTACCACGTCGGGCGCAGCTTCAGGTACTGCGTCCAGGTGTAGATCCCGGGCGGCTCGGGCCGGAAGTAGGAGAAGTCCAGCGGGTATTCGATGCGGAAGCGCTGGAGCTCGACGTCCTTCGGTGGCAGCGCCTCGGGGTTGTAATCGGCGATGCGTAGGCGCGCCTGCTCGGTCAAGCGGATGCCCACCCCCTCTCCTTCGCGCACGCGCGCCTTGGTGATGGCGCCCGAGTACAGCATCGGGATCGTGCTCACCACCGCGCGGCCGTCGAAATCCATGCGGACGGGGCGCGGCTCGTCGATGAAGATCCGGAACGTGCCGCCCATGTCGACCGCGATGGCCTGCCGCCCGCTTGGCAGCGTCATCACCTGCTTCAAGTTGTCCAGCGCGGACGCTTGCTTGAAGTTGGTCAGATTCCTCGCCAGATGCTCGACTGCGCGCGCGTCATCCTCGGAGAGGTCCGAGCCTGCGGGGAATCGTCCATACGGGCGCGCAGCGTGCATTGCGGCTTACACCGTGAGGCTCAGGCGATAGCCCACCTCGTAGGTGTCACCGCTCTGGAAAACGCGCGCCGCGGCGTACTTGGTCGCCGACACGAGCACGCCGG
>CAYLME010000279.1:0-3222 GCA_964384585.1 uncultured Gemmatimonadaceae bacterium
GCCGAGTTGTTCGTGAAGGGCACGGGTCGAGGATTGCCGCCGGACGTCGTCCGGCGAGCTGTGCGGAAGCTGGAGTACGTTGATCTGGCTACGCGGCTCGACGACCTTCGCACGCCACCGGGCAACCGGCTTCACGCGCTGAAGGGTGACCGGAAGGGACAGCATGCCATTGCCATCAACGATCAGTGGCGCGTGTGTTTCCGGTTTGTAGACGGTGATGCCTACGACGTCGAGGTGTGTGATTATCATTGAGGGGCGGCCATGAGCATTCCAAATACACGGCAGATGAAGCGTCGGCCGACGCATCCCGGTGAGATGCTCCAGGAAGACTTCCTTCCTGACTACGGACTCACCGTGGCCGGGCTGGCGAAGGCCGTGGGCGTGTCACGACAGACGGTCAACGAGTTACTGCGGGGCCGCCGGGCAGTGAGCCCGGAGATGGCGCTCCGTCTATCGCGTCTGTTCGGGAATTCGGCTGAGTTCTGGTTGAACGCGCAGCGTGCTGTGGACCTGTGGGACGCGGCGCAAGCGATCAAGGCGGATATCGCCCGGATCAAACCTCTGAGAGTCGCATAACAAGCGAAATTCTGCGGCTCCCACACGCGCACTCCTGACATCACGGCCAGCGATGCCCGCTACATGAGCACCTTCACCGAATCCGCGGTCGAACAGGCAGCGCTCGCCTGGCTGGAAGGCGTCGGCTGGCAGGTAACCGACGGCGCCGACGTCGCACCGGGCGAGCTGCTGGCCGAACGCGCCAGCTACCGCGACGTCGTGCTCGAACGCCGGCTTCGAAATGCTCTGACCCGCCTGAACCCGGAACTACCACCGGACGCCATCGAAGACGCCAATCGCCGACTCACCCGAATCGGAGAAGGCACCGACCTCATCCAGCAGAACCGCGCACTCCACCGCATGCTCGTCCACGGCGTCAATGTCGAGTACCGCGACGACGGCCGCGTCCGCGGCGCACAGGCACGCGTCGTCGACTTCGATGACATCAATGCGAACGACTTCCTCGCCGTCAACCAGTTCGCCGTCCACGAGAACCGCTACACGCGCCGACCCGACATCGTCCTGTTTCTGAACGGCCTGCCGATCGCCGTGATCGAGCTCAAGAACGCGGCGGGCGAGAGGGCCACGGTGCAGAGCGCGTTTCAGCAGCTCCAGACGTACCAGGCGCAGATCCCGTCGCTGTTCACGAGCAACGCACTGCTCATCGCATCCGATGGCGTGGAGGCGCGGGTCGGTGCGCTGGGTGCGGGGCGCGAGTGGTTCAAGCCGTGGCGCACGATCGAGGAGCAGGCGCTCGCAGATACGCACCTGCCGGAGATCCAGATCGTCATCGAGGGCATCTGCGACCATCGTCGGCTGCTCGACCTGACCCGGGACTTCATCGTCTTCGAGGACGATGGCGGCGCGATCGTCAAGAAGATCGCGGGCTACCACCAGTTCCACGCGGTACAGGCGGCGATCGGTGAGACGCTGCGTGCGGCGGAACTCGCACGCGCGGATCGCGTCGCCGAAAGCGGCGGCCACTACGAGGCCGGTCAGCGACCGGGCGGCAGACCCGGCGACCGGCGCGTCGGCGTCGTCTGGCACACGCAGGGCTCGGGCAAGAGCCTGACGATGGCGTTCTATGCGGGCCGCATCATTCGCGAGCCCGCAATGGAGAACCCGACCATCGTCGTGCTGACGGACCGCAATGACCTGGATGACCAGCTCTTCGGCACGTTCTCACGCTGCGCGGAGCTGCTGCGGCAGCCGCCGGTGCAGGCGGACTCGCGCTCGAACCTGCGCGAGCTGCTCGCGGTAGAGGCGGGCGCCGTCGTGTTCACAACGATCCACAAGTTCTTCCCGGAAGAGAAGGGCGACCGTCATCCGGTCCTCTCCGCGCGCCGCAACATCGTGGTCATCGCGGACGAGGCGCATCGCAGCCAGTACGATTTCATCGACGGCTTTGCGCGCCACATGCGTGATGCGCTGCCGCATGCGTCGTTCATCGGGTTCACCGGCACGCCGATCGAGCTGCAGGACGCGAACACACGCGCGGTCTTCGGCGACTACATCAGCGTGTACGATGTCCAGCGCGCGGTCGAAGACCGGATGACGGTGCCGATCTACTACGAGAGCCGCCTCGCGAAGCTGGGGCTCGATGAGTCAGCACGTCCCCACATCGATCCGGACTTCGAGGAAGCGACCGAGGGCGAGGAGGTGGAGCGGAAGGAGCGGTTGAAGAGCAGGTGGGCGCAGCTCGAGGCGGTCGTAGGTTCGGAACGTCGCCTGGAACTCGTTGCAGCCGACATCGTGCAGCATTTCGAGCAACGGGTGGAGGCGCTGGAAGGCAAGGCGATGGTCGTGTGCATGAGTCGTCGCATTGCAGTGGACCTGTACAGCGAGATCGCGAAGCTGCGCCCGGACTGGCACGCCGACGCCGACGAGGCCGGGATGATGAAAGTCATCATGCCCGGTTCGGCGTCGGATCCGCTCGACTGGCAGCCGCACATCCGCAACAAGCCGCGTCGTGAAGCGCTGGCGAACCGGTTCCGTGACGCGAACGATCCGTTCAAACTCGTAATCGTGCGCGACATGTGGCTGACCGGCTTCGACGCGCCAGCACTGCACACGATGTACGTCGACAAGCCGATGCGCGGCCACGGGCTGATGCAGGCGATCGCGCGCGTGAACCGCGTGTTCAAGGACAAGCCGGGCGGGCTGGTCGTCGACTACATCGGTCTCGCGCACGAACTCAAGTCCGCACTCGCGACGTACACCGAGAGCGGCGGCACGGGCCGCACCGCGCTCGACCAGGACGAGGCGGTCGCCGTGATGCTCGAGAAGTACGAGGTGTGCGCGGCGCTCTTCCACCGCTTCGACCGATCGAAGTGGACGGCGGGCACACCACAGGAACGGCTCAGTCTGCTGCCACCCGCGCAGGAGCACATCCTCGCCCAGGAGAACGGCAAGGAGCGGTTCATCCGGACGGTGCGGGAGCTGTCAAAGGCGTTCGCGCTGGCGGTGCCGCACGACGCCGCGATCGGGATTCGCGACGACGTCGCATTCTTTCAGGCGGTGCAGGCGGTACTCGCGAAGCGTGCGCCGAGCGAGTCGCGGACCGACGAGGAACTCGACCACGCAGTGCGGCAGATCATCACGCGGGCGGTAAGCCCGGAAGGCGTCGTCGACATCTTCGCCGCGGCCGGGCTCGAGAAGCCGGACATC
>CAYLME010000280.1:0-3216 GCA_964384585.1 uncultured Gemmatimonadaceae bacterium
TTCCGGCTACGAGCGGGCCGTCCGCTCCGGAACAAATGGCGTACGGGAGTCCCCATCGGGGGACTCACTAGTCGACTGGTGGCAAATGTCGCCCTCGCTCCTCTGGACAATCACATTCGCGCCCATGAGACCAAGCCATTCTTCAGGCGATATGTAGATGACATTGTCATCGTCACTGGCGGAGCAGAGCTCGTCACCAAGTCCAGCGACGACGTCATCCGGTCGCTTTTCCCAGTACGCGCCTCGAACAAGATTGTGCACCTGGACAACGAGGCACTCGGCAGAGGCGATTGCGACTTTGCGATCCAGGCCACTAAGCTGCGCATTCACCATCTCAGCGGCTCGCCCGGACAAGAGTTCCTACGGTCCGTTGGCAGAGACTTCCTGGCGCTCGTCAGCGAGAGCCGACAATTCCTGGACGGCACGCTAGCCGGCGAGGATGCTGCGTCCCACGTCGCACGAGCCAAGGGCGACAACGGCTCCCCTCTTCGGGTATTGCGTGAGGCAGATCGCGTGCGGCTAGAAAGGTTTGCGCTAAACACAAGCCTGCGTTCACTCGAGCGGATTGCGACGATGGTGGAAGCAGGCGATGCTCGCATCGCCGCCCGCGCGAGCCAGACGCGCATAACGCGCGTGATAGATAGTCCTTCTGATTGGTTTGAGCAGATAGAGCTTCTCTTTCGCTTACTCTCGCTAGCGCTGTCCACGAGCGACGAGGAATCGACACTCGAATTGATTGCCCTCTGTGAAAGGTTGTGGAGTACAGAGGGGATCCTTCGGGGCAATGTCCTCTCTCTCACGCACCGGGGTGAGACTGTTCGAGCGAAGGGTGCCTTGCGCCGCCTGCGCGCCTACCTCGACGCTCGACGAGTGGAGACCGTTGCTCGGTCCATTCGACCGGAGCGCGTGCGGACGGCGTGGGCATTGCCGGATGGACTCCGTGTCGGATCGAGCAAGTGGTCACCGGCCACGATCGGACGCCTCGCGGATCTTCTCGCCGCATCCGACCTCCGGTCTCGGGATCGTGAGGATGACCGCTATTCTCTTTATCCATCCGTACGGCCTGACTCGATGTGTAAGCGTTCAGACTTGTCCGCCGCGCTGAATATCAGGTTTGCCAGGATCCAGAAGTTCACGGATAAGTGCCGAGCGCTTCGAGACACAGCGTGGGATTTGCCGGCCGAACGCGTCTTTCTTCTCACTCGTCCGCCGTCTTACTTCGACATCGCTCGCCGGATGCTATATCGAGTGGAAGCAGACGGCTTCGCAAAGACCGTATTCGTCGAATTGCTGAAGGTAGTAAACGCGATCCGCGGGACTGAATACAGGGACCCGCTTGCACTAACCGTCGACTCGCAGACCATCGACGTTCGCGGAACGGTGCGCGAGTTGATCGCGAGACCAACCCATTCCCCGACAGTAATCCTGGGGAATCTTGTGGTCCGTACTGAGTGGTGGCATCGGGCAGCCACTCGACTCCCTGAATCGCCATACTGCGACCCTGCACTAACGCTCGCTCGCTTGCAGTCAGTCAACGCTCTACTGAAGAGAGCCACTGCACAACAATACGAGGCTCGACGCTGGCAGCCAGCGCTGCTGGTCTTGCCAGAGTTGGCAATTCCACGGGACTGGTTCCGCTCGATCGCCAGATATGTCGCAGGTCAGCTCCGCATGGGCTTGATCACTGGCTTGGAGTACCTGCACGTTCCGACGCGGCCCTGGGTATTGAACCAAGTCTTCGGAGTCTTTCCCGGCCCCTTTCAATCGGTCGCCGTATGGCCTTGGACAAAACGGGTTCCCGCTCGCGAGGAGGCGGAGTGGCTGTCGAAACTGGCTCCGCCACTCGCGTTCCGTCCGAAGACGGTGAGCACGAGTCGAACCGCTGTCGTGAAGTCAGCATACGGCGACTTATCCGTGCTAATCTGCAGCGAATTAATCGAAGCGCGGAGAATCGGCGACCTGTTGGGCCGGGTCGAAGTGGTTGTGGCTCCATCTTGGAACACCGATACCGCGTCGTACGACCATCTGATCCAGTCAATCGGTTTGCAGTTGAACGCCATTATCGCGATTGCAAACAACGGCACCACGTCAGACTGCCGCGCGTGGGCACCTCGGGCGGTGAGATGGGAGAGAGAGCTTTGCAGGTTGATCGCCCGAAACGAGAATGAGACTATCGCAATTGACCTGCCGCTCCCCGGTCTTCGCGCCTTCCGTCGCAATCCGGCCGCCACGCACGGTTGGAGACCGCTGCCACCGGACTGGCCATAGCGCGATCATTAGATCGCGCTATCGCGTGCGTCGAGCGCTAAGCATGGACGCGACAGAGTCGCCAGTTCCGTCTCAGACTCTTTAGTTGCCGCCTCCACGTACTCTTGAGAGGTCCTCGACCATGATTCATCGCCAGCGGCAGTGCGAAAGTTGCAGGGAAGCGAAACATCCTCCTGCGACGGCAACAAAGATCGGCACTCCTGTCCTCATTCGACTCAAGATCGGCCGCGGCTCGGATGATACGATACACACATTCTTGCAGTGTCCGGAGTGCGGCGACCTTTGGGTCGAGTTGCGCGAGTCCGGAGTCGGCGGCCACGGAAGATTCTATCGCCGCCTAACAGTCGATCTATTCTAACGTGCCTGTAAGCAATTCAACTACGGTCGCTGAATGCCTGTAAAGGCGTCGCCACGCAACTGCTTTCCGAGATAGGTCGCGTAGTTGTCCGTGCACCCACTTACGAAATCCACAGCTCGACGCAAGCACGCATACGCCGGCCACTCTTGGCTTCGATGCACCGGAGCATGGTCGCCCATTAGTTCCAAGATGCGACGACTTTTCCACGCGAGTTTGTCCGGCCTCGAGCACGCAACGGCCGCCTCACACAACTCAGCCAGCAGCGTCTACAACGTTGCGAAGGCACCAAGCTCCACTTCCACCTTCTTTACGTCTGAGTATATGTGCCTCCTGGCAATGCGCTTCGAATTTCGAATAAACTGCGCGCGAGGGTCGTCCTCAGCTAGCACATCGAACAAGCTCGCCTGACTTCTCCTTCCGTCAGTCGACTTGTCGATCACGTTGCCACTCATAATGTCATCGTACCGCATGCAGAAGCCCTCGACCGCCGCGTCGATCAGCGCAGCGAAGACCCGACCACGCATACGCGAGAAGTTTACCCGAAACATCCCAGGACGAAGCGACTTACGAATTTCATTGACGGTGCGTGC
>CAYLME010000281.1:0-3207 GCA_964384585.1 uncultured Gemmatimonadaceae bacterium
CAGTGGACGTGCGAGTGAGAATGCCCTGGTCCTCGTTGTCATTCGCCGTGATCACACGATTGATCGAGTCGGTACAGCGGTTCAACCTCGAGTCTCGACAGTCACAGGCAGGGGCTGAGCGGAGGTTCGTCGAGGCGCGATTGGCTACAGCTACGGCGGATCTGCGTCAGGTTGAAGATTCGCTTCAGTACTTTTTGGCGCGCAATCGCGAGTTTCGCAGCTCGGCAAGCCTCGTGTTTGAACACGATCGACTGCAACGCTCAGTTGGGTTGCGACAGCAGGTCGCCACAACTCTTGCGCAGGCGGTCGAGCAGGCGCGAATCGCGGAGATTCGGGATACGCCAGTAATCAACATCCTCGATGAGCCGATGGCACCCGTGAAGCCGGATCGTCGAGGTATCATTATCAAGACGATAGGGTTGTACGTGATCGTCTTGGGCTTCTTCGTTGTCATCGCCTTCACTCAGGAGCTGGTGCAAGCGTCAACTGGTAAAGTCGCCCATCGACCGGGAGAACTGCTCCGCCTATGGGATGAGGCGAAGGACGACTTTAGGCGCCTGCTGACTCGCGAATCAAGACGACGCGGGTCAACGTAGCGTGGCTACGCCTCCCACTCTTTCGAGTCCCGCGGACGCCGAGCTCGGCGCGTCGAGTCAAGCGCCGTCGCCTATGGTGCGTGTTGCGGTGTGTGTGATCACGTTCCGACGACCCGGGGGCCTCAGGAGGGTACTCGAGAGCCTCGCCGACCAACGGTTCCGCCAATTTGAGCACGTTGAGGTCTTCGTCGTTGTGGTTGACAACGATGCGACAGCGACTGGCCGCGATACGTGGGCCGAGGTCTCAGGGCGGCTCGAGCTCATGTCGAGCTACCATGTCGAGGCGTCACGGGGAATCCCCTTCGCTCGCAATCGAGCTCTCGAAGTAGCTCTGGATCGCTCTGACTTCATCGCATTCATTGACGACGATGAAGTGGCTGAGCCGCAGTGGCTGGATCAGCTGTTAGTCACACAGCGTGACACGCAGGCAGATGTGGTGACGGGTCCCGTCCTGCCCGTATTCGTCGTTTCACCTCCCCGCTGGGCCATCGTGGCGAGAGTCTATGACCGACCGAGACTAGAAAGCGGGTCCATCGTGCGGCAAGCGAGGACCGGCAATGCGCTTCTGCGAACTGCGCTAGTTCGTGCAAACGGAAGTCGATTCAATGAATCGATGGCTCTAACCGGCGGAAGCGATAACCTGTTCTTTCTCGAACTTCGTGACGCCGGCGCAAAGATCGTGTGGTCCGACGAAGCCAGAGTGTCCGAGTGGGTCCCACCCAGTAGGGTATCGGTGAGATGGGCGCTGATGCGCGCATATCGGATCGGAAGCACCGATTGCCTTTGCGACTTGATTCGCGATCCATCTATCCGGTCTCGTGCGCGTCGGCTGTCGATGGGCCTTGGTCGGCTGGCTGGTGGATTGGCAGCCGCTGCAGTGACCGTTCCGGGGCGCGATTGGTATGGACGCGTCCTGCGTTCATTGCGAAAGGCAATGCGAGGCGCAGGCGTAGTCGCGGCCGTGCTCGGTGCGCGATACGATGAGTATCGCCGCGTTCACACCGTGTGAGGCAGATTATCGAGCAAGCCTTCGACGAATGTCCTTCGCAAATAGAGGAAGGAGTGCCCACGGCTCCAACAAGTACCTTCTCCAAAGACGCCGAGGGTCTTGCAGAAATCGGTATAGGCCTTCCAGCCCGAGTGGACCCATCCAGCGCGGAGGCTTGGGTGAGAAGCCTGCGAAATACTCAAGTGCCGCGCCGCACGTCAAAATTACGGGGCACTTGAGTGACCTCTGATGGGACAGGACCCAGGACTCCTGACGAGGCATTCCCATACCCACCAGCAGAACGTCTGGCTGCCAGGCGTTGATCTCTCGAACAACCTGCTCGCTAGCCCCATCGCCCAGTTCCCGCTCGAAGTAGCCGTTCCTGATTCTCAAAGTAGCGTCGGGCTGCATCGTCCCGTTGGCTGTCATTCCGGCGTGCTCGATGCCCACGGGACCACCGAGATAGAATATGCGCCAACTACGATCAGCGGCGACTTCCAACAATCGCGGAAACCAATCCACCCAAGTGAGACGGTGGCTGCGCCTGACCGGTAATCTCAGCAACTTCGCCCATAGAGCTATGATCATGCCGTCGATTCGGACCATTGCCTCCGCATGCAGCAGCCGCATCGCATGATTGCGATGGTACGTATACACGCCGTGCAGATTCTGGCTGACCACTATAAGCCGGCGCTTGTCGCGGACCGCTTCCGCTACGCGGTCGGTCCAACCGTTGATATCCAAGGGGTGCACGCGAACGCCAAGAACGTCGAGCGCACCCGGAATCTCATCGTTCGACGAAATACGTTCTCCTTTCCTGATGTCCGTGTCCGCGCACTGTAATGCACAATATTGAACAGGTCGCTTTGTGCGCCACCACCCCACGCGGGAAGCTGATCATTCCCGCGCGAGGAATCGCGCTCCAGCAACGCCCCGGTCGATCGCCAGGAAGAAGCGAAGGCGCGGCGAGGATTGCAAGTGCGCGGGGCTCATGCCCGGCTTTAGCGACTGAGCGGCTCGCTTCTATTGGAGCTCAGCATGTCCGTTAGCGACGCGCTTACGCTCGGCTACTTGAGTGGCGCCATGAGGGTCTCGACGCGGGACGCGGCCGAGTCGTCCGGCCCGCGATCGCATGTACTCGGCGTCATACATGCCTTCGAGGAACTTGGCTGGCAGGTCCCGCGATTCATCGTCGGCGATAGGGTGCCCGTCGAGTGGGTCTCCGCCGGTTCGCGTGAGCGCGTAAGCGGATCCCCCATCCGCCGTGTCGCGGCCGACACGATGCGCCTGGCGTCGGCCGCAATTAATGCCCGCCGAGCGTGGAAGGAGCTTGGCACTTCCGTTGACTGGGTATATGAGCGTTTTGGAGCCTTTCAGTCGCTCGGCAGGCGGTTTCATGACGCCGGAAGGCCCTGGATCCTCGAGACGAATAGCCCCCTCTATCGGGAAGCTGTCGGCGCTCGCAAGAGTGTGGCGCTTGACGGCATCGTACGCCGAATGGAGATGGCGGCGTATCGAGACTGCGATGTGCTTGTGTGCATCAGCAATGCGCTAGCCGAGATTCTAGTTGACGAGTGTCGCATCGAGAGGTCGAAGGTCGTGGTCATGGCGAACGGTGTGGAT
>CAYLME010000282.1:0-2886 GCA_964384585.1 uncultured Gemmatimonadaceae bacterium
TCGACGCCGCGTGCAGCCACTGCGCGACGACTTCCTTGCCCGTGCCATGCTCGCCGGTGATCAGCACGTTCGCATCCGACGGCGCGATGCGCTCGAGCACGGTGGTGACTTCCCTCATTGCAGGCGAGTCGCCGATCATGATCGGCAGCCCGGATTTCCGGAGCCGCTGGTTCGCGGCTTCCGCGCGACGCGCCCGCCGCAGCGCCTGGCTCAACTCGATCTGCGTTCGCAGGGTGTGCAGCAGCCGCTCGTCGTTCCACGGCTTCTCGATGTAGTCGTTCGCGCCGTGCTGCATCGCCGCGACCGCACCCTCGACACTGCTCCAGCCGGTCATGACCAGGACGGGCAGCGCGTCGTCCTGCGCGCGGATGACCTGGAGGAGCGTCAGACCCTCCTTACCGGTGGTCGTGTCGCGGGTGTAGTTCATGTCCATGAGGACGGCGTCGAAATTGTCCTCGTCGAGGGCTCGGAGGATGGCCTCGGGGGACGTGGCCGTGGTCAGGTCGTAACCCTCGTCGCGGAGGAGCATACGGAGGGCGACGAGGACGTCGGGCTGGTCGTCGGCGATGAGGACGCGGGGGGCGTCGGATTGGGGGCTGGGCATATGTGTTGGTGCGAGTGTTGTGCTGCGCGTTCAGGGAAGATGATCGGGCGCCGGGAGTCCGGCAATGTCAAGCCGGGTGCCGAAGAAGGAGGTGAACCGCCCCGGGTTTACCGGAGACTCAGTTAATCGAGTAGCGCTCGGTGGCCTGAGCCTCCTGAGCGCGATAGCAGGCATCCTGATACTCGACCGGCGGGACGTAGCCGATCACCCGGAAAGTGCAGCGCTCCCGCTCCACCAACGAGAGCGCTACACCTGCCAGACCCGACTACCGCTCCAGCACCATAGCCCTGATTCCCCACCGCCCGTCGCTCGTCTCGACCATCACGTCGTGTATTCCATCCTCCACGCCGTTCGGTATGTAGACCGAAATCGAGCTCGGCGTCTTGTCGGCGATCGACGCCTCCACACCCCCGATGTACACGGTCGCAACGTCGCCGAGGTTCGACCCGGTCAGCGTCAGGCTGTCACCCGCGACCGCCACACTCACCGCCGTGATCCGCGGCCAGTTCCAGGTCAGCCCCTGCCAGTTGCTCGCGAGTTCGGCCGAGTCCCTCGCACTCGTGCTCACCCGCACCTCGTCGATCTGACCGGCCTGATAGCCGCCCTGGAAGGAATTGTAACCGATCCAGGCCTGGACCACCGAGCCGCTGAATGTACCGGTCACAGGACGCGTGCCGAGCAGGACCCCATCGCGGTAGCTGCGCATCTCCGCACCGTCCCACACGAGTGCGTAGTGATGCCAGTTGCGATCGTTGCGCGGCATCGGTTCGGAGCCGAACACGCCGCCGTACCACGGGCACAGACCGGCGGAGTACCCCGTGGTCTTCAGGTTCGTGTGCAGGCTCGTCGCATTCGGAAGCAGGTAGAATCCGTTGGAGCAGTCATGGCTGATCAGCCCCGGCGAAATCGCTCCGTCGGCCGAGCGGCTGAGCATTTCGAGAGTGAACGTCGTGCTCCCCTGCAGCGCCGTCTGGATCGCGCGGATGTCGATCCTGGACAAGCCGCCGTCGAGCTCGCGCGCACCGCCCCACGGACCGGAGATGGGCGTCGTCCCTTCCTCCATGCCGTCATGGCCGTTGCCGGTCGCATCGACTGAGAAGCCGTTTACCTCGTCGAACTTGTACAGCACCAGCGTGAACTCATCCACGGGCAGGCCGGCAGTGAGGTCTGCCACCACGAGCACGGCCACGGCACCCGTCGCTTCGTTGCCGTGGTCATCGGCAAGGGTGTACTCGAAGCCGTCCGCGCCGAGGTAACCGGTCGTCGGCGTGTAGGTGATCGTCCCGTTGGCAGCGACCACTGCGCTGCCGTGCGCAGGTGTCGTTGCACCCGTGACCGTGAGTGTGGCGCCTTCGGGATCCGTGTCGTTCGCGAGCACGTCGATCTCGATCGCGACGTTCTGCGTCGTGACCACGCTGTCCGCGCTCGCGACCGGCGGCTCACCGCGATCCAATGCAGTGGCGGTAATCGTGATCGGCGACAGCGCCGGATTGTCCACGTTCGCGGTGAGCGTCTGCTCGCCCGGTGCATCGCCGAGCGTCCATGCGACGCTCACCTGGCCTGCATCGTCGCTGACGGCGGACTGCGGCGTGACCGAACCACCGTCGACCGTGAACGTCACCTGCACGCCTTCGACCGGAGCGTCGTGCCGGTCGTGCACTTGCAAGACGATCGGCGCCGGCAGCGCCTCGCCGGCAAATTCCTCCTGCGCCTCGCCGCTCACCGCGACCAGCCCGGTCGCCACCTGTGTCACCGTCACGTCCGTCTCGCCCTGGACGCTGCCGACGGTCGCCCGGATCGTCGCCGTGCCAGGCGAATTCGCCGTGAGCGTGCCATCGCCGGAAACGCTCGCCACAGCGGCGTCGGTGCTCGACCAGGTCAGCGTCGCACCCGGCGGCAGCGACATCGCCGCGCCCTTCTCGTCGCGCAGCGCCGCGTCCAGCTCCAGCGTCGCGCCGTCGGCGAGGACGGGATCGGCGGGGGAGATCACGATGGAGGTGAGCTCGGGCGCCGGGGGTGGCCCGGAGCCGTCGTCGCCGCAGGCGAGGAGGAGAAGCGCGAATACCGCGGCGTGAAACGTCGTCTTTCGCATTGCAGTGCCTCGGTGGGGTGTGCGGTCGAATTGTCACAGCACCATACGCACAGCTCCCGGGGGCGGGATCATCGCGGTTGAGCCTGCTTCGCCTTGGACTGCCCATGGAACCTGTTGTGTTGCTCCCCAGCGTTCACTCTGTCGATACGATCCAAATCGGAGATAACCCGGGTGAGACCGTGCTCCTCCA
>CAYLME010000282.1:2896-3130 GCA_964384585.1 uncultured Gemmatimonadaceae bacterium
GGAGCACCATCCCGCGCACCTCGCGAGCGCGACAGCGCGAACAGGCGGTATAGTATTCGTGGTTGATGGCGCGAAGCTGCGCGAGCTGATCCGATGAGAGCTCGATTCCGTGCAGCATGTCATCGGGCATGGTGAACGCGTCCATGCGACCGTTCTTCCCTCACAGAATCGGATCGAGTCCGGAACATGCGGTCGTTCCGGAGCCACTTCCGACGAACAGGAGTCCGTGCTGTC
>CAYLME010000283.1:0-3078 GCA_964384585.1 uncultured Gemmatimonadaceae bacterium
GTGATCGAGGCAGAGAAGGGCGCGATCAATCATTACAGCAACATCATCGAGTTCTGTGAAGACCTCGACTACGTCACGCAGGACATGGTGATCACGGTGCTGGCGGACGAGGAAGCGCATCTGCGCCTGTTCGAAGGGTTCCTGCGCGAGCTGGAAGGCGAAAAGAAGAAGTAGCGGTCGGCCGCCGCGGCGGGGAACGACTCAGTTCCCTGCCGCGAGTGCCGGCGTGCTGGTGTCCGCGTCGAGCGGGAAGCGCAGCAGCTCACGTGCAGCCAGGTCGAGCGCGTAGACGAAGTGGTCACGCGCGAGTGCAAGGCCGTAGAACTCGGCCCCCGGTCGGCGGAACACGAGTCGTGACTGACCTCGCTGGTCGATGCGCAGGATGCGGCCGCTGCCGCCGCGCTCCGCTACGAAGACCGTACCATCCGGCGTCGCCGTCAATGCGACGAACCTGCCTGCAGCGAATCCGGTTGGAATCACCGTATACTCGCCGTCCGGCTCGATGCGCAGCAGATGACCATCGTAGCTCGCCGCGTAGACGATGCCGGTGCCGTCGCTCGCGATCTGATAGACGCGTGCGGGCAGCTCCGTGTACGTGCTGACACTTCGTGTCTCGAGGTTCACACGCAGCAGACGGCCGCTCCACTCGGCAACGAGCAGGTCGCCGTCCGGCAGTTCGGTCAGGCCATACGCGGGGTCGCCGCCGATGTCCTCGACAACGAGTTCCGCGTCGCCGGTCGGTGCGATGCGATACAGCATGTTGCGTCCGCGCGCGCGCGCGAGCACATGCGCACTGCCGTCGGCATGCATGATCGGCGCGTAGAGCGCATCGGCAGGCAGGCGCACGAGAGTGGATGGATGTGTGTCGCCTTCGCGCAGTGCGAGCATGCGCGGGCGTGGACGCATGCCGAGCGGATCCCATCCGTAGCTCGCCTGCAGGATCCTGCCGGCATCGACCGCGAGCCCCCAGCTCCATGCCAGCTCGGTCGCGACGGTCTGGCCGATGCCGCCGCTCGCGACGTACATGCTGACCGGCAGTGCGGCGAGGTGTCGGCGCTCGGCATCGACGATGTAGACGGTGTCACCGTACAGGCCGGGCTTCAGTCCTGACGGGTCGGCCCGCAGCTCGACCTCTTCCTCGCGCTCACTCACGCGCAGCCAGCGTGCACGTGTGCGTGCGCGCCATGCGACGTCGCCGCCTTCCGTGCTCACTCCCACACGCTGCGCGACCGGTGCGCCGTCAACGCGTGCCGTCATGCGCGCACCGGTCTGTGACATGATGACGGTCGGCGCAGCATAACCGACTGCAACGTTGGCCGTGATCACGCCAGCGTCGTCTTCGGCAATGGACGAGATCGCGAATCCACCGAGTGCGGGCGCTACGTACGCATCGCGTCCTGCTGCACCGGGGAAGGGATCGTTGTGCGAGCCGCCCAGTCCGCCGACCATGGGAATCGTGGGATCAGCCGGTACGACACGCACTGCAGTGCGACGCTCGTCATTGTTCCACGCACCGATCTCCGCGCGTTCGGGATCGACGCGCCATGCGAGCAGGCCGTGGCCCGGGATAAAGGAGTCGGATCCCTTCTGCTGGCGGTTCTCGAACAGCAGGTAGCTGCCGTCGCCGTGGTCGTAACGCTTTACGACACGCGAGTCGATCACCGGCTCGAGGACGAGCGACTCACCCGGCTTGAGCCAGTCCACGCGCACCCAGCCGAGCTGTTCCTTCTCCCAGGCACCCGGATGCGCAGGCGAGAACGGAGCAGCGTGTGCGCCTGTACCCATCAACCCCCACGCGCCAATGCCCTGCGATGACCCGTCGTAGTCGTACAGGTCGGGCAGCCCGAGCGCGTGCGCCGTCTCGTGCGCGAGCACGCCGATGTGCAGCGGCTCGCACGTCGCCGGGTCGTGTGCCGGAAGGATGACGTAATCCGCGATGCGGATGGACTCGCCGGTGGGCGCGCGCGCACTCGTCCTGAACGGCTCCATCGACGCACGGTGCGGCCAGATGCCGCCGGCACGGCCATCGCCCGGACAGCCCGTAGCGTAGAGGAGCGCGACGAAGTCCACGTATCCGTCGTCGTCACCCGAGTTGGGAATGCCGTCCGGCCCGTCATTGTCGAAGTCGCCGAAGTCGAGCACCGCATCCGCGAGCGTCAGCGCCTCCGTGCGCAGATCACCGATGCGGCCGAAGCTGCCCCAGCCGTGCATGTTGCGCGAGAGATAACTCGACGCCGTGCCGCTCAGCTTCACCCATGGCGCGACGATGCCCGTCACCTCGAGCAGCCCGCCGGAGACCTCGCGCCAGTAGTCGCTGTAGCTCAGGGTGTCCCCGCGACCGGCGCCAAAGAGACGTTCGGCAAGCACGGTATGCGCGAAGGGCTGCGGTACATCGACGTAGCGGATGGGGATGACCGGCACGCGCAACGTGCCGCTCAGTGCGGCCGAGAGCGCTACGGCCGAGGCGGGAGAGATACCGTCCAGCTCGCCCGCCGCGATCAGCTTCGCGCGACGGATGCGCACACTCTCCGTCCGCCGCAGCCACGCACGGCTGAACTCGAGCGGCGCGGCCGGACGTGCGTCCGCCAGGCCGGCGATCTCGGCGGGCGGCTTCACGTCGCTCCACGGAGCTGGCTGGCCCCGCTGCGCATGCGCGCTGGCGGTCAGGGCGAAGGGCAGAACTGCAGCAAACGCCAGAAGATGACGAAGCCGGCAGCCCGCCCCAGCAGGACGCGGTCGAATGGCTCGCTCCCTCGCGAACCGGCGTACACGGTCATCCGCGCACGCCGTGAGTCAGTGATCTGTCTGGATATCGAAGAGAAAACCCGGCTGGGCCGGACTCATCGCCTGCATCGAGGATCGGTCTGTCGCTTCCTACAAGTATCGGCCCTGGCGCGGTTCAGATCAAGACCTCGATCCGTGTAAGTGGCGCATTGAGCGGGGCTTGAACGGCGGTGTGGCGTCCTCTATATTTCACGGCTCGGGCGCACTCGATGCGCCGGACGCCCCCATCGTCTAGTGGCCTAGGACATCTGGTTCTCAGCCAGAAAACCGGGGTTCGATTCCCCGTGGGGGTAT
>CAYLME010000284.1:0-3045 GCA_964384585.1 uncultured Gemmatimonadaceae bacterium
CGTCGATGTCGGAACTACAGGTTAGGGCGAGCACGCTTCCTCGCGAGGCGCAGACGGACATGGAGCGTCTGTCCGCTTCTCTGAGGGGTATGAACCTGGAAACACACTTCCGCGCTCCTGGAGGGGAGCAGTTCAACAAAACGAAGGCGATTGAGTGTGCGCGGGATGCACTGAGAGCCCTGCTCAAGGGCTTCGGACGAGAGGAGCATGTGGAGATCGGCTTGCCCGATTGGAGAGACGATGTCTCGGCAGCCGCGCGGTTCGCGTTCGTGTCCGCGTTCGGAGAGGAGCGGATCGATCAGGCCAGCGGGTTACTGCTGCAGAAAGTCGGCAGCATCGTCAAGGACAGCGCCGAGGTCGAGACGGCTCTCCAGAAAGCCTATGCCGAGTTCGCGAGCCCGGCATGGGGCGAACCAGGCAAGCCGCTGCTCGCGAAGGTGGCGGAACTGGGTGTCGATGATACCCGTTGGAAGCAGGTGGCGCGGGAATGTGTCATCGAGACTCCGTCTCTGGCTGATGCGATTCGCAGGGGTGATCAGCCGGATTGGTGGTAGGCTCGGAGTGGCCGCGTCAGCGTAGAATCGGTCCTCGCTGCAAGACCGGCGTTTCGATTGCTGCTCCTACCCCACTGCGCGTCGAGGACAGACCATGCCACGCACAACTGACGGTGCCACGCCCGAATGCCGCGTCTACGACGAGGGGGCGGAGGCCCTGCTCGCCTCGGAGAACTTTGCCGATCGGGTGACGCTGCTGCCGCCGGACAATGCGCGGATCGAGGCCGGCACGAGGCTGCGGATCCTGTGGGGGCAGGACATGCTGCGCGATGCGCTCGACGGGCGGTACCGCACGATCGTCTGCGGCGTGAACGACGAGGACAACTCGCACGGCATCGTGGCCCAACTCGTCAACCTGGTGACGACGAGCCAGTGGAGCGTGCAGACGGTGACGTCGTACGCTCGGGTGTTCCAGGAGGCGGTGTCGGTGCACGCGGCGAGCGATCGCGAGCCGTACATCCTGAAGTACGACCTGGACAGCCTGCTGATCCTCGGGCTGCTGCGGCCGAAGGGTCGGGACCACTTCGCGCTGGACGACCTCGGCCGCGGGTTCCGCACCGTGTCGAAGATGATCCAGGGGCGGATGGAGCGTCGTCCTGTGGCGAGCGTGTCGTTCCTCGGGGCGCGGTCGAACCGGCTGCTGGGGCCGGACGGGCGCGAGCCGAGTTTCGAGGCCGTGTTGCGGACGATGTACCAGGGTGGGTACCGTGGCGACGTCTACCCCTCGCCGCGGATGTGGTCGTACGGGCACGTGGGCGTGTTCCCGGTGTACCCGTTCCCGCAGGGGCTTGAGCGGATGCGCGAGGGAAGTTCGTGAACGCGGGCGCGATCGTGGATCGGCTGGAGGCGTTCGGGCGTGCGCTGCCGGGGGTGGCGGCGTGCGTGCGCGAGGCGGATGCGCGGTGGAAGCCGGCGAGCGGGGCGTGGTCGGTGCTGGAGGTCGTGAACCACCTCGCGGACGAGGAGGCGGAGGACTTCCGTGCGCGGCTGCGGTTCGTGCTGGAGCGGCGCGAGGGGGCGTGGCCGGCGATCGATCCGGAGGGGTGGGCGCGGGAGCGTCGGTACAACGAGCGCGGGCTGCGCGAGAGCGTGGAGCGGTTCGTGCGCGAGCGCGAGGCGTCGATCGCGTGGCTTCGGCCCGTGGTCGCGGCGGGGGCGGACTGGTCGTTGGCGTACGAGCACCCGAAGTTCGGGCCGATCCGGGCGGGCGACCTGCTGGGGGCGTGGGCGGCGCACGATGCGCTGCACCTGCGGCAGATCGCCAAGCGGATGTTCGAGTTGGCGGGGCGGGATGCTGCCGGGTTCATCACGCTGTACGCGGGGGAGTGGGGGGCGTGATGACGGCCGTGCCCGACGGGAGCACACGGGCGATCACTCGGGAACGGCGAAGCCGATGGAGTGTTGGTCGAAGTCAAGCCTGACGGGCTGCCTGCGCAGGATGCCGAGGCCGAGAATCGCGTCGTAGCCGAACGAGGTTGTGTCCCTCGGATGTGCGAGTCGTTCTACGCGGACGTGGTCGAAGCGCATCTCGCCGATGTGCATAGGTTCGGAGTGAAGTGCGCCTCCTACGACGCGCGGGCCGTCCCATGACCGATACTCCTTGAGCGCATCGCCATCCTGCATCGGCTCGCCTTGTATGAGCAGGTCACCGGTATAGCCCGTGTCGATGAGCGCGGTCAGTTGTCGATCGCCCAGGCGCACCTCCACCAGCGGCAGCGGCGTGTTGAGCGACCTGCCGAAGTGAAGGATGAAGGGGCGTCCTGCGCTCGCAGTTCGCTCCAGATGCCCCTCGTCCATGGTGAACCCCTCCGCAGCCAGCCACGCTCGCGCTTCGGCGATGCCGCTCAGCGGCGGGGAGTCCACGCGTCGGATTCGCGGCATCGGCACGAGCGGTACGTCAATCCATGTGCGATTCAGCGGACGCTGACGCTCAAGATTGACAGCCGTGGCCGAGTCGGAGCCGGCTGAGGGATAGCCAAGGAGCCGCGCTTCGGGCCAGTCGAAGACGATGCAGCCAAAGGCTCGCATGGCCAGCGTGCCGAGCGTCGGAACCAGGTACGGCGAGCCGGCGTTGCCGATAGGTCTCGTCGGAACGCTCGTGAGCACGGCATCACCGAGCATCACCATGCTCTCGCCGTCAGCGCTACGAGGGCAGCGGTCGCTTCTTCGGACTGTCAATACTCTCCGCGGTGGAGCGTCGAACTCTTGAAAGCGAATGCCGAACTCGCCGCCGGTGTCCACGAAGAAGTCGCAGTCCGTCGTGCTTGGCAGCACGCGCGAGTGCGAGATCGAGCCCCGCGTAAGCAACGTCGGTCCCGCGAAGCGGATCGGAACTTCGACGGGCCACTTCGGCGCAATCGCGCCCAAATCAGCCGACCGATTGCCGTCGCGGTCCGGCCAAGCGCCGACACATGCGTGATCGGTCGCCGGCGATCGCGCGTTGTCCGCTGCGCACCCGAGTGGGATGGGAGGCAGTATAAGAACAGCAAGC
>CAYLME010000285.1:0-3042 GCA_964384585.1 uncultured Gemmatimonadaceae bacterium
CATCGATCTATCACCCTAGGTGCTTGCTTCCACTTCACCCGAATTGTCAAATAGCTGTCCGCCGCATCTGTATCGCGGCGAGCAGAGAAAGATAGTATATGGCGCATCCGCGTCAAGGCCCGCCGGCGTAGTTGCCGGGCGGCGGCGCGCGCGGTTTGCAGGCATCCGGATTCGGCCGCTCGAGCGGTCCCGGCGCCTCCCGTTTTCACGCCCGCACGCAGTGGAGCAACGCAGTGCAGCAGAGACGCAGTGACACGCCGCAGACGCCCGGATCGCAACGCGCACGCGCGACGCCGCCCGTGCGTCGCAGCACACTCCCGACTGCCCGTGTGAACCGGCGCGGCGCGGCCCGCTGGCGCGAGCGGCAGCACCCGTGGATCTACCGCAGCGACGTGCTGGAGCGGCCGTCGTCGGACGCGGGCGACGTACTGGTCATCGACGAGCGCGGCGCACCTGTCGGCATGGCGCTCTGGAGCCCGGCATCGACGATCTCGCTCCGCATGATGACGTCTGCGGAGCGCCCGATCGACGAGGGCTTCTGGCATGAGCGCATCGGTGCCGCGGTCGCATACCGCACAGAACTCGCTCCGCGCGCGAACGCATACCGCCTGGTGCACGGCGAGGGGGATGGCCTGCCGTCGCTGATCGTGGATCGCTACGACGAGTGGCTGGTCGTGCAGCTGCTGTCAGCGGGTCTCGAGCGGCATCGCGACGCGATCGTTGCAGCATTGCGTGCGCACGCCCGGCCCACCGGCATCCTCGCGCGCAACGACGTCGCCGTGCGTGATCACGAGCGGCTGCCGCGCTCCGTCGAGCTGTTGCACGGCAGCGTACCGCAGGAGGTCGAGGTGCGTGAGAACGATGTCGCATACCTGGCCGCGCCGTGGACGGGTCAGAAGACCGGTGCGTTCCTCGACCAGCGCGAGAACCGCGCGCGTGCGGGCGAGCTTGCGCGCGGCCGCGCGCTCGACTGCTTTTCGTATCACGGGTCGTTTGCGTTGCACGTTGCGACGCAGGCCGAGGAGGTCACTGCAGTGGACTCGTCCGGCGACGCGTTGCTTCGTGCGCGCGAGAACGCGGATCGCAACGGCTTCGCTGTGGCAGACGACGATGGCCTCCGGTCGCGCGGGAAACGCGGCGGCAGCATGCGCTTCGTCGAGGCGAACGTGTTCGACTTCCTGCGCGCCCAGGAAGCGGCAGGCGAACGCTACGATACGATCGTGCTGGATCCGCCCGCGTTCGCGAAACGGAAGGACGCGCTCGAGCGTGCGCTGCGCGGCTACAAGGAAATTAATCTGCGTGCGATGCGGCTGCTGTCGCCGGGCGGACGACTGCTCACGTTCACATGCTCACATCACGTGAGTGAATTCGCGTTTCGCACCATGCTGGAGGACGCCGCCGCGGACGCCCGCCGACCGATGCGCTGGATCGAAGGACGCGGCCAGGCGTCCGATCATCCGGTAATCGTGCAGGTCCCGGAAAGCGCCTACCTGAAAGGTGCCGTGCTGCAGGCAGTAGAGTAGACGCCGCTGTTCCCCGACCGGCCCGCCGGCCGGAGGGCCCGACGGACTCGACGCTCCGACGCTCGGAACAGCCTCGACGCCCCGACGTCCCGGACGGCCCACGCCATTTTCAGATCCCGCCGCGCTCGAGGAACGCGCCGACCTCCTCGCGCGAGACCGCGTAGTCGCCCAGCCGGCCGTGCCAGTCGCCATGCCAGTCGGAGCCGCCGGTCACGAGCAGGCCGGCCGATCGTGCGGCGTGCTCCATCCGCAACGCATCGGAGGCGGCGCGCGGGCGGAAGCATTCCACGCCCTCGATGCCCAGCTGCTGCAGCCGGGGCAGGTCCGGCTCGAAACGATCGGGCCGCGGATGAGCCCACACGGCGACGCCGCCGGCGTCATGAATCAACTCGATCGATTCGGCCGGCCCGAGCAGTTGCGCGGGCAGGAAGGCGGGCGCGTCGTTGCCGATGTAGCGATCGAACGCCTCGGCGTGCGACTGCACATAGCCGCGCTGCAGGAGTGCGCGTGCAAGGTGCGGTCGGCCGATGGATTCTGCCGAGACCCCGGCGACGGCGAGGACGTCGTCGTATGCGATGCGCACACCGATCTCGTCGAGCCGGCCGATCATCTGGCGCATGCGCTCGCGGCGCCATGTGACCGCGCGCCGCGAATAGTCGACCAGTCCGGCATGCTCCGGATCGATGAAGTAACCGAGGATGTGCACTTCGTTGCCATCGAGCGACGTCGACACTTCGATGCCGGCGACGACGTGGATGCGGTCCGATTGCGCTGCACGTGCAGTCGCAACGCCGCTGGCCGTGTCATGGTCGGTGATCGCAATGACATCGAGCCCGCCCGCCACGGCGGCATACACGAGCGCACCTGGCGTGAGAGAGCCATCCGAGGCGGTGGAATGGAGATGCAGGTCGATGCGCACGAAGCGTCCTGGCGTCAGGGATGCGGACTGGCCGGGGAGAATATAGTCGCGGGCGCCGCGGCGAAGAATGCCACGGCACCCGCGAAGGTTGCGGGCGGCCCCTAGTTGGAACGGACCCGGCGCGGCATGCGATAGACGATGCCCGCGCCGAAGGTGTTGGGATAGAAGTCGAAGGTCGTATCGAAGTCCGGACCGAAGGCGAAGCTGTAGCCGGCCTTGACCGCCCAGGACGGTGACAGGTCGATGTCCGCGCCGATGTCGATGGCGAAGCTGAAATCGGTCTCCGTCTCCTCCTCGTCGCCAACGTCGAACGCGACCAGGTCGAACGCGACGCGCGGATGCACGTACGGCTGGATCCGCATGGTCCCCTGCCCCAGGTACGTACCGATGCTCACACCGAGCGGCACGCGGAGCGCCGTGATTTCATCATCGAAGCCGGCACCGAGGCCGAGGAGCCAGGTGGCGTTGATCGGATAGGTCCCACCGATCGGCAGGTTGCCGTAGAACTCGGCGCCGAGCAGGATGCTGCGGTTGTCGGAAGGGCCGCCGATACCGCCACGCACGCCGATGTTCAGATTCTCCTCCTGGCGCCAGATGGCC
>CAYLME010000286.1:0-3026 GCA_964384585.1 uncultured Gemmatimonadaceae bacterium
CTTTGAGGAAGTGCACCTCAAGGACAAGTTCGTGGACCAGGGAGTGCCGCCCGAGATTGGCCGCTTCGACCCGGACCCCGAGCAAGTGCGCATCTGGGAGAGGCTCCAGAGCGGCCGACACACCCAGGATGACATCGCTTGGTTGAAGCAAGAGATCGCCGAGCGAAAGCACATGGAGCTCTCCGGCAGCAGGAGTTACGGATCGGCGCATGACACCGTAAGGGGCCGCTGGCCCTTGCCACTGGAGAAGTGACATGGGCATTCATCGCGTTGGTCAGTCGTACCGAGCGACCTTCGACAGCGGCCTCCGGCACGTGCTCGTCGGACTTGTCCCTGGCCGGGCCTCCCGGACGCCGAAGCTAGTGGCTCTTCCAATGCATCGGGACGGGGCGGCCGCAACCATCGAACCCGCCCGTGTCCGAGCAGAGGTGCTACGGGCGCTGCAGGACTTCGCTGCGGCCACTGGAACCCAGCTCGACATCGAGGCCATCGAGTACGTTCCGAACGACGCCCCCTACTACGAGAAGTACTACAGTCTCGCGTACAATCTGGCTCTGGAGATCTCAGGCACCAGCCGAACTCAACAGTGAGGGTTGGGACTCCCCAAGTAGCCGTGCTCGAATGGCGGATACCAGAAGGTCGAGGATCGATCGGCTCTGCGCCCGGAGGCTCTCGCAAACCGTCAGCATTCGCTCCACGAAGCGCGAACCCCATCGACTCGCGGACCCGAAGGAGGTCTTGCGCCACAGGACGGCCTTCCGCACGGCGCGCTCGGCCGCGTTATTCGTGGGCTCGACTCCCTCGACGCGGGCGAAGGTCCAGAGCGCCGCGCCGTACTCGCGGAGGTCCTTCGCGATCTTGCGCGCCGCCGGGACCGGGCTGTTGACGTGCCGTGCCAATAGGTGCTTCAGTCGGAGCCGCAACGGCGCGAGCCGTCGTCGGAGCCCTCGCCGGGTGAGTTGTCCGTCGCGTACGCGAAACCACTCCTTGAAGACCGCCTTCACGATCCTCTGTCCGGCCCTCCCCAGGCTTCTCGCCTTCCCTCCCTGCTCTTCGAGTCCTCGGAAGTTCCGCAGGAGGTGGGCCCAGCACAACTGGCGTTTTTGGATCGCGTGCGCTCGGTACACCGAGAACCGGTCCGACCCGAGGATGCCGTCGAAGTTGAAGAGCAGTCGCCGAAACGCCTCGCGGTTCCTTCGCCGGTCGATCCGGAAGACCTTCAGCTTCGGCGTCACCGCGCCCCAGAGCCAGGCGAGCCGTCGCGATTGCCCTGCGCCGTGCCGTGATCCTGCTCTCGGAGAGGCTCACTCCTAGTGACGCGTCCGACAACTGGACTGAGGCGACGCGGCGTAGTTTCCTGTCGTGGATGCAAGAACTCCAAGAGCGCGCTAGCCGAGGTGAGGCGATCAGGGATCGATCGATGTCCATCATTCGCAACTTGGACATCCATGGTATCCAGGGAGGTCGACTGCACGACGCGGTACTGGCCGTCCAGCGAGCGTGGCGGCCATAGTCCTCACGTGAGCAGTTGGGACGCGCCGGGTGGCCGACTTCCCGCCCCCGTGACGGCCTCACGCCCGGAGACGGTTGACGGTTGCGACCATCGGCGGAAGTGACGGACGAGAGGCGTTGTAGGCGTTCACGCGTTCCGACGGGGTCTACGCCGGTCACTCGTCCGATCAGTGAACTTCGTGCGCAGGGACTGAAGGACGCTCACCATGTGATCCAAGATGCGGCCGTTCGTGATCTTCCCGGCTACAACCCGAACGCCGCACCTGGCGTCCAGTTGCCGGGTCCCTCCACCGCAAAGGGGGCACCGCACCACGAGGCGACACGCGCTCAAGGTGTGCCCGGGCGTGGCGGGACCTATGGTGCGGAGCGGGAGATCGCGTACGATTCGCTTCGCAAGGCTGGCTACAACCCCCGCCGACGGCACAGTGCCCTCGGCTACAAATCCCCCAACCGGTTCGAAGAGGCCGCTCTCGCGACGGCCGTGTTCCCCAGCCACTGACCCTCCACGAAACCCAGGGCACCCCACTTCTGCCCGGCTGAGCGACTCCAAGACTCAGCTCACCTTCTCCTTCCACGCCGGGATAGTCCAAGTTGCTCAAGCCACCCCGTCGCGGGTTGTGGGTTCCCGACTCCGGCGGCCGGTCGCCATACGTCAATCGTCCCGAGAAGGTCCGACGAGGCGACGATTGCGATCACTTGAGACTGTTCCTCGATCTCCCTGAGTACGTGTTCAGCACCGGGCGCAAGTGAGAGCGGCAGAACCCACTCCGACCACTGGTTGGGCTCCGCGCTACGGAATGCTGGCTCGACATCTCGCCAGTTCAAGCGGGGCGCTAGTCCGATGCTGAAGACCCTTACCGCCTGTTGATCATCCCAGTCCAAGAACTGGAACGGGTACATCCTGCCATCAGCGTCAATCGCGATTCCCGCCTTCGGCCCGTCATGAACGTCCGTGAGCAGTAGCCTCCGGAAGGGCGATCGAATCTGGCGTGCTTCGTGAGTCGGAATCACGGGAGCCTCCGGAAGAGCTGATTGAACAGCTTCGCGACTTCCTCAGTCACAGGGAATGGAAGCTCGATAGTCCGGTGAAGCGGGTTCGCACGCGTCGGAGTATCATGCACTTTGAAGTGCCTGTCGATCTCGTTTCGTAGAGCCGTCGATGCGCCTGTTCGCGGATCCGCGGACGCCGAGACTCCGTGGATCGACTCCTTGTTGACCCCGATCTTAGCCTTCGCGGCCCTAGCGGCGTCCGCTCCTAGCTTCGCAACCGACTTGGGCTCGGTGCCGATCCGATAGAGGGTCTCGCCCTGCCCAGTCTGAGCCTGCCCCGCAGCGCGCTCGGGACTCGTCGAAGGACCTGAACGCGTACCAGGCGTTGTAACCGCTCACCCATAAACTCGACTGAACTATCGACCGATTGACGGGGTGTGGGCGAAGGCAGACTCTCCCTGGAAGACCGTGTCACAGGCCGGCATATCAGGTCCACCCGTAGCTCGGCAAAGCTGGTCCACCCC
>CAYLME010000287.1:0-3021 GCA_964384585.1 uncultured Gemmatimonadaceae bacterium
GGTGCTTTGACGCGCTTTGCGCCATGTTTTGTTCACTCAGCCCTCTCATACCGGGCCGACCGTACGATGACACAGAACAACTGGGACGATGCGACGCTGCTGAATGCCGCGCTCGAGGCCGCAGCTGTACCGCTCTGCGTCCTGGACCGTGCCGGCGTCGTGCAGTATGCCACCCGTTCCTGGCGAGAGCATGCGCCCGGTGCCTCTGCCTACCGCGATGGTGGCGGGTTCAATTACCTGAAGAGCCTGCAGCACCTCGCGAATCAGGGAGCACATGCACGGCTGCTGCACGACGGTATCATCGCGGTACTGGCGGGACGCACGCCGCGGTTCCGGCTGGAGCATCCCGGTCCCGATGCCAGTCGCCGCCAGGTGATCGAGGCAACGGCCCTGCCCGATGGAGGCGCGGTCATCACGCACCTGGACGTGACGAACGCGCACGCGGCGGAAATGCGCTATCGACGCATGCTGCAGCGCTACCGGGCGGTGACGAACGACGGCAGGATCGGTGTCTGGGAGCTGAATCCGCAGCGGCGCCGCCTGAACGTGGATACGTCGCTGTGCAAACTGCTCGGCTATCCGAACAGCGGCGAGCGCGACTGGGCGGAATGGCGCGCACGCGTGCACCCGGAGGACGTGGGTGCACTGGACGCGCTCTGGGGGCTCTGCTCGGCGGAGGGTGGTGCGCCCGCACATGCCGCGGGTATCGGTCCGTTCGAGGTTCGCGTCGCTGATACGCGCGGCGGCTACCGTACGTTCGATTGTGTCGGCGACGTGGTCCGCGACCTGGATGGCAGGGTCGTCACCGTGCACGGCACACTGCACGACGTTTCGGAGCGACGCGCTGCGCAGGAGGCGATGCTGCGCAGCAATCGACATCTGCAGGAGCTGGCCGGTCGACTGGCCCGTCTCGAGGAGGGCGGCGCGGGCGGGGCCTGATACGAACTTCGGGGGTGGGTGTCAGCCGGTGCTGGCCCGGCGCTTCAAACGCCGTGCGGCCGTCCACGACGGCCGGGTGGGTTCGACTCCCATGCACCCTCGCCATCGAGGGGTGTCCGCGTGGATGCGCGGGCACCCCTTTTCGTACATCCGCACCGGATCTCGTGCAACCAATCCCGCCGCACGCCCGTAGCGTATGAAGCACCGCTCAGAATTCAGCGAATCCGACGACGTTTGCGCTCCTGGAGGTCATATGTCAGAGCTGTACGCGGATGTACGCTATGCGCTGCGCTCGCTGCGCAGGTCACCCGCATTCGCGCTGGTGACGATCCTCACGCTCGCGCTCGGCATCGGCGCCAACAGCGCGATCTTCTCCGTGCTGAATGGCGTTGTGCTGCGGCCGCTGCAGTATGGCGAGCCGGACCGACTGGTGCGCATCGCGAGCCGGTTCCCGACACTCGGCTTCGACAAGTTCTGGATCTCGCCGCCGGAATACCTGGAGCTGCAGGAGCGAAACCGCAGCTTCCTGGCGCTCGGCGGATACCGGACGGGGCAGGCGAGTGTGGGCGGCGACGACGCTCCGCTTCGTGCGACGTCGGCCATCGCGACGCACGAGCTGTTCGACGTTCTCGGGGTCGCGCCCGCGCGCGGTCGTGCCTTTGATGAACAGGAGGATGCACCGAACACGGAGCCGGTCGTCGTGCTGTCCTGGGAGCTGTGGCAGCGCGCCTTCGGTGGCGCGGAGAACATCGTTGGACGCTCCGTCCGGGTGAATGGCAGCGAAGCGCGCGTGACCGGCGTCATGCCGCCGGGATTCGACGTGGGGGACGCGGGCGTCGAAATCTGGCTGCCCGCAGCGCTCGATCGTTCGAACCGGCAGAATCGCGGCTCGCACTTCCTGGACGTGGTCGCGCGGCTCCGCCCCGGCGTGACCCACGGACAGGCAGAAGCGGACCTGGCGCGCATGGTCGCGGAATGGGCGACGGTGAATCCGTCGGCGCACGTTCCGACGCCCGAGAACCATCCGATGTTCCTGACTCCGTTGCAGGAGGACCTCGTAGGTCACGTGCGCCCCGCGCTCATGCTTCTGCTCGGCGCTGTCGGTTTCGTGCTGCTGATCGCGTGCGCGAACGTGGCGAACCTGCTGCTCGCCCGGGCCGAGTCGCGGCAGCGCGAGATCGCAGTGCGTGCGGCCATCGGTGCCGGGCGCTCCCGGCTGTTGCGACAGTTCCTGACGGAAGGCGTCGTGCTCGCTCTGCTGGGAGGCATGCTGGGTCTGCTGCTGGGCTGGGCAGGCGTCCGTGTGCTCATGGCGACGAACCCTGATGCAGTGCCGCGCGCAGGGATGATCGGTATCGACGCAACAGTACTGCTCTTCACCCTCGGCGTGTCCGTCGTGACCGGGCTGATCTTCGGCCTGGCCCCGGCGCTCAACCTCGGGTCGCGCGTGGCCAACCGTGCGCTGCGCGACGGCGCCGGCCGCACGACGGCCGGCTCCTTCCGCCAGCAGCTGCGCCGCGCGCTCGTCGTCGCCGAGGTGGCCCTCGCCGTGATGCTGGTCGTCGGATCCGGGCTCATGCTGCGCAGTTTCGCGGAGTTGCAGCGCGTCGATCCCGGATTCCGAGCCGACGGGCTGCTCAGCTTCCAGCTCTTCCTGCCGCCGGCCGGCTACAGCGACAGCCAGTCGCAGGACGCATTCTACGATCGCCTGTTACCGGAACTGCGGGCGCTGCCCGGGGTCGTGTCCGTCAGCGCCATGAGCGGTCTGCCGCCGCAGCGCGACCTCAACGCCAATGACACGGAGTTCGAAGGGCTGCCGCAGACCGAGGACGGTCCGCCGCAGAACGTGGACTACTACCAGTTCACGTCGCTCGATTACTTCGAGACGATGGGAATCGGCGTCGTTGCGGGACGTGCCTTCGAGGCGTCCGACGAGGTCGGTGGACCAGCACTGATCGTAAACGAGCGGCTCGCAGAAGTCTTCTATCCCGGCCAGGATCCCATCGGCCGTCGCATCCGGCCGTTCGGCGATGGATCACTGCCGTGGTTCACAATCGTCGGTGTCGCCCGCGATGTTAAGCA
>CAYLME010000288.1:0-3008 GCA_964384585.1 uncultured Gemmatimonadaceae bacterium
GCGTACCCGGCGATCAACAGTCGGCCCCGTTGGTCAACAGCTTCGGCGTCTGCGAAGGGGGCGAGCCTGTTCATCATCGGGGCGACGGCTCGCGAGGAGCGACGAACGGTTGCCCGCCTTCGCGCGTGGAGAGCTGGTCGCGCGAGCTTGACCGCGCTTGCGAATCTGCGGGCGCGAGGTCGTCCTCGCTGCTCACGTTGCCGCGCGTGTCAGGTGCGCTGTGCCTTGGGCCTCCTGCTCGCGGGCGACCCGCGGAAGCCTTGGTGACCGGGGAACATCAGACGCAGTGCTGCGGCGATCTGAGCAAGCACATGGTCGGCCAGCTCGCCGTGCGGATCGGTCGCCCACTGCGTCGTCGCGCCCGCGATGATCGAGTGGAGGAGCAGCTCCGCCCCGGCGGGAGTCCCTGGCGGCAGGCGTTTGCGGATCCCATCCACCACCGCGCGGCTCCGCTCAATCGACAGCTTGCGAAGCTCAGGAACCTGAAGCTCGTACCAGGAGATGAGGAAGTTCACCGAGAAGTCGTAGCGGGTGTTCATGCTGCGAACGAGCACCTGCAGGAAGCCCCAGAGGCCCTCCGGCCCCGCGCCAGCCGGCATCGCATCGAGGTGAACCCTCACCTGCCCAACGCTGCGCTCCATCATCCGGACGAGCAGCGTGTCGCGGTTGGTGAAGCGCTGGATCAGTGCCGCGCGCGAGAGACCCACCTCGTTCGCTACTTCGCTGAGGGTGAAATTGATGGGACCGCATCGCTTGAGAACGGCGGTGGCGGCCTCGAGGACCTCGTCATCGGATTTGAGCTTGGGGCGCGGCATCAGCGTTCACCTCTTGCGGAGCCAGGACGATCTGCAGTCGGAAGCTCGAGCGCGGCAAGGGGTCCGAAACGGAGGCGAAGCGTGAGCAGGGCCACGCCCCCCGCGAACCCGGCGGACACGACGAGGCCGGGGCCCGGACCAGTGACGTCGACGAGCGCACCCGCCGCGAGCATCACCGCCGGCGCGGCCGACAGCATCACCGCCGAGATCGCGCCGAGCACCCGCCCGAGAAGCGCCGACGGAGTGCGGTTGTAGATGGCGGCGTTGAGGATCGGCGAGACTGGACCGGTCAACAAGCCCACTAGCGCGCCCAGCAGGACCAGCAGAGGCACGCCCGGCAGCAGCGAGAGGATGAGGGAAGCGCCGGCAAAGGCCGAGAATGCCACCGCCAGCCAGACCTGCGGTGGCAGCCGCGCGCCGGCGGTGGCGTGGATGGCAATGCCCGCGAGGCCCCCGGCACCCATCGCCGAGGAGAACAATCCGAGATCTGCCGCTGGGCGCCCGACATCCAGGAACAGCGCCGGCAGGATGACGCTGCCGTTGCTGCCGGCGATGCCCGCGAAGAGCATCACGAGACCGAGCAGAGGGCGCAGCAGGGGTTCACGCCAGAGGAAGGCCGAACCGGCGCTCATGGAGAGGTCCTCCGCCGTCGCAGTGGTCCGCTTGGCTGGACCGGGGAGCACCCACGCTGCGAGAAAACCCGCAAGCATGGAACAGATGGCCGTGAACCAGAGCGTCGGCGCAGCACCGAGCAGGCCGACCGCCGTGCCCCCCAGCGCCGGTCCACCCAGGACCGCGATATGGCCCATCACCGCCTTCAGCGACGACACGCGCTCGACGGAGAGCCCTGCGATGCGGCCAAGCTCGGGCAGATGGCTGTCCTGCGCGGCCATCCCGGGCGCGTCCAATACGGCGCCGAGCACGACGCAGACGAGCAGTGCAACGTTGGAGAGCGCGCCGAGGGCGTAGAGAACTGGAATGCCGGCCATGGCGGCGCCACCCAACACGCCCGAGATCAAGGCGAGGGGCGCGCGCCCGAACCGGTCGACGAGGCCACCGCCCACCCACGCGCCGAGAATTGTGGCGACGACGCTGCTCGCGGCCGTGATGCCCGCCCAGGAAGCGCTCCCCGTGTGCGACAGGACGAACCATGGCAGCGCGAGTGTCGCCACCGCATTGCCAATCCGGAAGAGGAAGACCGCCGCGAGCAGCGTGACCAGCGGCCCATGTCGACGTTCCCTCATTCCTCTGCGGCGAGCTGCGTCTTCGCTGTGGAGAGGTGAGTCTCGTTGCCCGACTCCAGGCCAAAAAGGGCGTAGGTCACCGGCCAGACCGCAAGCCGCTCCGCAGTGTGGTGCGCCATCCGCGACCACGTCCGCCCACCAGCCGCCTCGTACGCGAGGAGGAGTTTCGCCAAACCCGCGTCGCCGAACACCATCAGGTGCGAGGTCATGTCGATGCAGGGGTCATCCACACGGGCCTCGCTCCAATCAATCATCCCCGTCACGCGCTCGCTCTTGTCGACGAGTACATGGCCCACGTAGAGATCTCCGTGCACGGGTACGGAGAAGTCCGGCCACGACGAGTCGTCGTCCAGCCAGCGCTGCCACCGATGAAGTCGCTTCCCGTTCACCTCGAGTTCCCGGCGGACGCGGTCGATGTCGTCCGCCACTTTCTGACGGGCCTGCGCCGGCGTGCGCACGAGCATTCCGGCAGCCTCGGCTGCGGCGACTGGCACCGCGTGCAGGGCGGCGAGCGCCGTCGCGAAGCTCCTCGCAAACACCTCGGAGTCCTGCGGTATCACCCACTCGGGCATGGTGGAGCCCGGCTCAACGATGATCGCGGTTGAGTCCTCGAGCAGTGGGTAGGCGACGAGCTCGGAGGTTGCTATGCGCCAGTCCGGCACGGCGAAGGGCAGGTGCCGCCTGAGCATCGCCAGCGCCCGCGCCTCCCTCTCCACCTTGGCGCTCACGTCGGCACGGCGAGGGATGCGCAATACCCACCGGGTCCCGCCTTCGACGGCAGAGATCACAATTTGGTAGTCGAGCCCGAGCTCGTTGATGGTCAGCGGGCCCTGCAGCCGAAGCCCGTGGCGGGCTGCGAGCGCGCGCAGTTCGGCGGTGTCGGCGGCAGCGGTGTCGGCGGTCAGGGTCATGGACGCTCCATACGAGGGTGTGGCCGGAGTATATAACC
>CAYLME010000289.1:0-2992 GCA_964384585.1 uncultured Gemmatimonadaceae bacterium
GAACGTGGCGGCCATGGCAGCGTTGCTGCTCGGCGGGGCGGTCACCGGCTCGTTCCGCTCACGCCGAGTGTTACCGGAGGCGCGTCGGCGTCGTCGCCGCGAGCCGGCAGCAGCAGCCTGGCGGGCGCTGCCACTGTGAGAATCCGAATCGTCTTCGCCCTCATCCGACCTGTCCCCTCCCCGCGTTCGCCGACGTGGTTGTCGGGCGTCACGTGAATTGCGTGCATTACCGACGTGACTGCGAAACGGTCGCTCGTTATGCTGGGTAAGATCGAACACACGCACTGGAGCAGATAGTATGCCCGGCAACACCTTCTGGGAACAGCCCGACGTCGTCGAGCAGTTTGCATCGCGAGCGCCCGACCACCGGCTTCTCCGCCTCATCGATGACTACGACGATCCCGCAGCGACCAGCGTGCTCGATCTCGGGTGCGCGGGCGGACGCAACACTGTGCTCCTCGCCGAGCGAGGCTTCGACGTCCGCGCGGTCGATGCCTCGCAGGCGATGGTCGAGCGCACGAGGGATCGTGTGGCTGAGATCCTCGGCCCCGGGCAGGCGCGCGAACGCGTCATGCAAGCCGCGATGGACGACCTGTCAGCGTTTTCCGACGCGTCCTTCGACCTCGTCGTCGCACTCGGCATCTACCACAGTGCGCGCACCCTGCCGGAGTGGAACCGCGCAGTCGCGGAGACCGCGCGCGTGATACGCGCGGGAGGACGGCTGCTGGTCAATCACTTCACACCGGAAGTCGACCTCACGGGTGAAGGCGTGCGTCCGGTGACCGACGAGCCTGGCGTCTTTGAAGGCATGCCGCACGATCGCAGCGTGCTCATGGACGCGGCCGAACTTGACGGCGCGATGGCGCGACACGGGTTCGTTCCGATTGTTGCGAGCGAAACGGTGCGGGTCGAGACGGAGCGCGGGCGGCGCGTGAGTGTGAATGCGCTGTACCGGCGGAGTGAACGGTAGCGTAACTGACGTCGCGGTCTCACCGCCGCAAAGCGACCTGCCCGTGGTGCGGTGGACACCGTCGGGATTACCCCACGGCCGCGTTCCGAGGCTTCGGGGCAGTATCAGCCCCGAATACGCCGTCCAAGCGGCCCCGTCACGCTACTCATCGATCAATGGGGCATCCTGACCCCGTATCCGGGGCTTACTCGACCCCGTCGGCTGAGATCGCTGCTCTGGGGCCGGTTTGACGGAGTGAGGCGTTGGAGATCCTGGCTGTATCAGGGGAGCAGAAGGCGCAGCACCAGTACCGACGTTGCGAGAGCCAGCATCACGAGCGGCGTGCCCATGTTGCGCAGGTCACGATGCATGAGGTGCGCAATGACCGCCGCCAGGAAGTAGACCACGAGTCCCGCAGCCGCCGCGATGCCGAGCGGCTCTATGATAATTCCCGCGAGCAGACCGGCCGCTCCCGCGAACAGAACGGCTGCCAGCAGATTGAGGCGACCTTCCGGGACGCCGACCCTGGCGTAGCTCGCCACAACATCCGCGCGATGCGACAGCTTCCGGACACCCGCATAGACGAGCAGTGCGGCGAGCAGGAGTGACGCGAGCAGGTAGAGAGCGGACATCACGTCGAGCGGTCTCACCGCCGCAGTGGCACCGCGCGAGTGATCCGCTCGAGCTTGTGCGGATTGCGTACGACGTAGATCTCAGCGATCCGACCGTCGCGCACGCGCGTGCTCACCAGCGTGTCCAGCACGTCATCGATGTAGATGACGAGTGCGGGCGCACCGTTCACGCTGCGCGTCTCGAAGCGCAGCTGCTCCTCGGCCGGGCGCACACCGTCGATGAACCGCAGTACCCTGTCGATCCCGACAATGGGCCGCAGCACCGCGGTCTTCAGGCCGCCGCCGTCGGACAGAAGCACCACGCCGGGTGCCAGCACGTCCATGAGCTGCTGCACGTCGCCGTCGGCAGCAGCGCGAAAGAAGCGCTCGGATACCGCAGCGTGCTCGGCTGCAGTAACCGTCGCATGCTCGCGCCGCTCGCGGACGTGCGTGCGGGCCCGGCTCGCGATCTGCCGCACCGCGTCCTCTGACTTCTCGAGCGCATCCGCAATCTCGCGGTACTCGAAGCCGAACACCTCGCGCATCACGAACACGGCGCGCTCCGTCGGCGAGAGCGTCTCGAGCATGACGAGCATCGCATACGACGTCGCATCCGCGAGCTCCACGTCGCGGCTGACGTCGTGGTCGGTTGCGACAGGCTCGGGAAGCCACTGGCCGACGTACGTCTCCCGCCTGCGTCTGAGCGAGCGCAGCCGGTTGAGCGACAGGCGCGCAGTGGCGCTGGCGAGGTATGCACGCGGGTTGCGGACTGCGACGTGATCGACGTCTGACCAGCGCAGCCACGTCTCCTGCACCACGTCCTCTGCGTCCGCCGCAGAGCCGAGCATCTCGTATGCAATCGTGAAGAGCAGATCGCGATGCTCGGTGAAGGCGCTCAGCGGATCAGGCACCGGACAGCTCGCACTGTCTTGCGAAGCCCTGACTCGTCAGACCGAACGCTGCATTGAAGCGGGAGCGCTGGTTCTCGACAGCAATCATCATCGTCAGCTCCACCACTGCCTCCTCGCCCAGCGCCTCGACCAGCGCCTGCACCATCCCGTCCGTGACCGCCGGCGGCGTCGACGTCATTGCTTCGGCATATTCCAGCACCATGCGCTCCGTCGGCGTGTAGACGTCCGACTCGCGCCAGCGCGGCACCTCGCGAACCTTGCGCACGTCATTGCCGCGCGTCCACGCGAGATAGTAGCTGACGTCGAGACACCAGGAACAGCCGATTGACGCGGCACTCGCCGTTACCGCCAGCGCCTTCAGATCCGCATCGAGCCGGTCGAGCTTCGCGATGCGTCGCTCGAACCCGATCAGTGCGCGCAGCGCCGGCCGATGCGCGAGCAGCACCAGCACGTTGTCCGGCACGTCACCATACACGCGCTTCGCGATCCATGCGACGGCGCGGCCGAACAGATCGCGCGGC
>CAYLME010000290.1:0-2343 GCA_964384585.1 uncultured Gemmatimonadaceae bacterium
GAATTCGAGGATCGTTCCCAGCATCTGATCGGAATCCTGCTTGCCCTCGGCGGAATCCGCTTGATCTGGGTCAATTGATGAACGGCGTGGTCTACAATCCGTACCGCATTAGTGCCACGGATATCTGACGAATGCCCTCGCGCATGACTCGTACAAGGCGAAAGAAAGCGCTCCGCCCCAGTCGTCTATCGGGAACCCGCGGGGCGCTCAAGTCCCCGGAATCTCTGCGCTTCAGGCAGGACGTGGCGGCCTACGTCGTTCGTCCCGAACGATTCGAGGATTTGCCGGGGGCGCAATACTGCGTCCGGAACTCACCAGCGGTCCGTCGGCCGCGAGGAATTACGCTCACACCGCCGGAACTCGTCGAGCAGATGGTGATGATGGCGGCAAATACGGGGCCTGAGATCAAGCGCATCGTCGACCCCGGTGCCGGCACAGGGCGCTTTACCATCGCGGCCGCGCGCGCGTTTCCGAACGCAAGCGTCGTTGCGATCGAGTATGACCGAGAGCTAGCGGCACTGTTGCTCGGCAACCTTACGGCCGCGGGCCTGGGCGACCGGGTCCAGGTCGTAGTCGCCGACTACCGGTTGGCGAGCCTGCCGCGCATCGACGGAACGACGTTGTTCATAGGCAATCCGCCGTATGTACGACACCACGACATTCACCCGGAGTGGAAACAGTGGTATTCGTCTCGTCTCGCTACGTATGGAGTGCGGGGCAGCCAACTGGCGGGATTGCATGCGCACTTCATCGTCAGGACGCTCGACCTTGCACACGAAGGCGACGCCGTGTGCTTCGTGACCTCCGCGGAGTGGCTTGACACCGAGTACGGATCGGCGCTGCGCGCGCTGCTGCTTGCACGGGGTCGTGATGTGGACGTAGCTCTGCTCGACCCGAGCATGCCCGCTTTCGCCGACGCGATGACCACTTCTGCAGTTGTGCGATTCCGATGCATGCGAGGTGCGTCGTCGATTCAATTGAGACGGATTCATTCGCTGCAGGATCTCACCGGCGTTCACGCCCCCATGGAGCGCCGGACCCGGGAATTGTCGGCGAGAGATTCCTGGAGCAGGTATGCGCAGGACGACGCGCCCTCCGACGACGTTCCGTCTACGATGGTCGGCGAGCTCTTCTCGGTGCATCGAGGCCAGGTCACGGGGAACAACATGGTCTGGATCGAAGGCGGGTATCCGGGACCGCTGCCGCACTCGGTGCTCTTCCCCGCAGTCACGCGCGCGAAAGAACTGCTGAAGCTCAACTCGGACAGGTTGACGGACGCGAGAGCACTAAAGCGTGTCATTGACCTGCCTGCGGACTGGGCCGCGCGCGAAGGTGCACACGCTGATCAGATCAGTCGATTTCTCGATTGGGCTGGCAAGAAAGGTGCGCGCGACAGCTACATCGCGCGTCACAGAAAGCCTTGGTTCAGGGTGGGGCTGCGTGACCCGGCACCAATCGTAATGACTTACATGGCGCGCAGACCTCCGAAGTTCGTACGTAACATTTGCGGAGCCAGGCTCATCAACATCGCACACGGACTCTACCCTCGTGAGCCGATGCGCGAGCAGGATCTCGACATGATCACCCAGTGGCTGAACTCGAATGTTTCGCGGAATGGCGGCCGTACCTATGCCGGCGGCCTCACGAAATACGAGCCAAGGGAAGTCGAGCGGATCCGGCTTCCGGCGCTGATGGACTTGAGGGCCGCGGGATGAGCTGGCCCAGACACGCACGCAAGTGGGATCCAACCGAGATTCAAAGTGATGTGAACAAAGCAAGGAACCTGTTCCGCAAGCGCAGGGTCGGCGAACCGCGTGACAAGTATCTGCACGCGTTTCGTGTCATCGAGAAGGCCAACCGAAGAATCACGCCGCAGCTTGCGAGACTGTTTGACGACCCCCTGGATGTCGAACTTCTGGTTTCGATCGTCAAGGACCCCGAACTGCTCGCTGCTTTCCGATACCTCGCCGCCCCGCCCGTGTCCGAAGATGATCTGGAGACCCTGTCAGGGGCTCGGCTTGCGTGGACCCAGCTCAAGGCGGATCCGGAGAAGGCAAAGGCAGTCAGGAACGTCGTCGCCTCGATCCTGGACACGAAGCGCTTCGCGTGGGTCAGAGAGCGGCGGGCCCCGAAGCGGGATGAGCTTGACGCGGCCATACTCGCCTCGACCGTGGTGGCGTCGGCACAGCGTGTGCAGACCGAGAGGCGGTCCGAAGAACGGAAAGAGCTGCAGGATGCGGCCGTACGCCTGCTTGACAAGCTTGGCTATCGGAAGTCCGACAAGCCGCGCGGCGGCATTCAGAACCTGAGGCGGGACGCACCGAAGCCCCGCGAGTACATGAC
>CAYLME010000290.1:2353-2977 GCA_964384585.1 uncultured Gemmatimonadaceae bacterium
GAGGTGCTGATATACGAGCACAATGCCGATGTTGCGGTTGGCTTGGAGGACTTTCGCATTCTTGCGATCGAGTGCAAGGGCTCGAACAGCGAGATCAACAGCAGGAAGAGGATTAACAAGGAAGTGGCACGGGACGCATCGAGCTGGATAGGCCGCTTCGGCACCGAGATCGTTCCAGCAGCGCTGGTGCAGGGTGTCTTTAACCCCACCTACATCGAACAGGCACAGGAAACTCCTGTCGTCTTCTTCTGGGCACACAGGCTTTCGGACATCGAGATGTTCCTGCGCGCGAGCAGGTAGCGGGGCTACCCAAATAGCCCCTTCACCGCGGCGACGATCTTCTCCGGCTGCGGCAGCGCGGCTTCCTCGAGGTGCCTGGCGTAGGGCACCGGCACTTCCTCGCTGCACACGCGCGCTACCGGCGCGTCGAGCTCATAGAAGGCCTCTTCCATCAGGCGCGCCATCACCTCGGCGGCGAGGCTGCCGCTGCGCCAGTTCTCGTCCACCACCACGGCGCGCCGCGTCTTCTTCACCGACTCGAGGATCGGCCCCATGTCCAGCGGACGCAGCACGCGCAGGTCGATCACCTCGCCGTCCACCTCCTCGGCGGCCTTCAGCGCCTTG
>CAYLME010000291.1:0-2974 GCA_964384585.1 uncultured Gemmatimonadaceae bacterium
TCCGGCAGTAGCGACGCCTGGAGGATCAGCTGGACGGCCTCCGGGATCGTCATGAAGTAGCGAGTGGCATCCCGGTCGGTGACGGTCAGCGGATGCCCGGCCGCGAGCTGGCGCCTGAATACCGGAATCACGCTGCCCGTGCTGCCCAGTACATTGCCGAACCGGACCGCTCCGTAGTTCGTTCCGGCATGGCGCATCTGCATCTCCAGGATGATCAGCTCTGCCAGCCGCTTCGTCGCCCCCATGACATTGGCGGGTCGCACGGCCTTGTCCGTGCTGACGAGAACGAACTTTTTCACGCCGTAATGCCCGGCCAGCTCAGCGACCCGCCAGGTCCCGACCACGTTGTTGCGGACTGCCTCGCGCGCGTTGCACTCCATCAGGGGCACGTGCTTGTAGGCAGCCGCGTGGAACACGCGGTCCGGCGCGTGGCTCTCGAAAACGGCCCTCATCGCGGCTGCGTCGACGATATCCGCAATGACCGGGATGATCTCGAGCTTCGGGTGCACGCGCCGCAGCTCGAGGTCGAGATAGAAGAGGTCGCTCTCCGCCTGGTCCAGCAGCACCAGTGTGCGTGGCGAGTTGAGTGCGACCTGTCGCGCCAGCTCTGACCCGATCGACCCGGCAGCACCCGTGATCAGGACGGTGGCTCCCTTCAACTCTGCCGTCAGCGCCGGCAGCTCCAGCTCGACCGGCTCGCGGCCGAGCAGGTCCTCGATCTGGATCTCGCGCACCTGGTTGAGACGCACGTCACCGCTCAGCACTTCTGCGATGCCGGGCAGCACCTTGAGCGGCAGCCCTGTCGCCTCGCTCTTGGCAACGATGCGCCGCAGGGCGGCGGGCGAAGCCGACGGGACTGCGATGATCAGTTCTTCCGCACGCGTGGCCTTGCTGATCGGCACGATATCCCGCGTAGCGCCGATCACCTCGATGCCATGCAGCGTCGCGCCCCACATCGTCGGATCGTCATCGACGATGCCGACCGGCCGATAGCCGGTCGGGAAGCGGATCATCTCCCGAACCAGCAGGTTGCCGGCCTCACCGGCGCCGACCAGGAGCACCCGGGTCCTGTCGTTGCCGTTGGCATGCCCGTGCAGCCGGAGCCGTTCGTAGCCGAGCCGGTAGCTCAGCCACATGCCCGCCGTGAACCAGCAGACCAGGACGGTCTCCATCGCGACGATCGAAATCGGCACGACAGGATCCAGCGGCAGGATGAACCGGAAGATCAGCAGGAACACGACGGATCCGCTGACGGTGGCCATCACCAGGCGCGGAACGTTCGACGCACCGGTGTAACGCCAGCGTTCGCGCGTCAGGCGGAACAGCCTGAAGAACGCGAGCCGGATCGCCACGAACGGCCAGACCGTCCAGGCGAAAAGCTGGAGATACGCAGCCGGCGGCCGGAAGTCGAAGCGCAGCAGATAGGCGGAAAAATACGCTGCGAACGCCGCAGTCGCGTACAGCAGGACGGCAAGCCGGCGGCGGCGCGCGAACAGCGCACTCAGCCACCCACCGTTGTCGCTCATTTCGGGAGCATCACTCTCAGCCACATCCCCACCAGAATACCTCAGGGAGCGCTCGCGCGCATGGGCCCTGCCTCGTGCATCAACCGGGCCAAACTAGAACGCAATCCCTCTTCTCGAAATAGGCAGGTTCTGCCTATTGACTTGCGGCGACCGCCACCGGTGCGCCCGCCGGACGGCCGATACTGACGTACTCGAACCCGAGCTGGCTCATGCGCTGCGGGTCGTAGAGGTTCCGGCCATCCAGGATGAGCGGCCGCTTCATGGCTGTCCTGATGCGCTCGAAGCCCGGGCTCCGGTACTGCTTCCAGTCGGTCAGGATCAGGAGCGCACTCGCATCGGGCAGCACATCATAGTTGACGTCCTCATACTGCACGCGGTCACCGAAGACGCCGCGGGCCACCTCCAGTGCAACGGGGTCATGCACCCGCACGATGGCTCCCCGCTCGAGCAGCCCGTTCACGACAGTGATCGACGGCGCCTCGCGCATGTCGTCGGTCTCCGGTTTGAACGCGAGGCCCCACACCGCCACGGTCAGGCCGCTGAGGTCCGTACCGAGCCGCTCGTCCAGGTGACCCAGCAGCAGTCTCTTCTGCCGCTCATTCACGCCCTCGACCGCCGCAAGGATGCCGGAATCGACACCCAGGTCGTCGAGCGTGCGGATCAGGGCCTTCACGTCCTTGGGGAAACAGCTGCCGCCATACCCGACGCCCGGGAACAGGAACGAGTTACCGATGCGCGGATCGCTGCCGACGCCCTTCCGCACATGGTCCACGTTCGCGCCGATCGCGTCGCACAGCCCGGCGATCATGTTCATGAACGAGATGCGTGTCGCCAGCATCGCGTTCGCCGCGTACTTCGTGATCTCGGCCGACTGCACGTCCATGAACAGGATCGGATTGCCCGTCCGCACGAACGGCGCATACAGCTCGGCAAGTGAGCTGCGCGCATAATCGCTGTCCGTCCCGATCACCACGCGGTCCGGCTTCATGAAGTCATCGACGGCGGCGCCCTCCTTGAGGAACTCCGGGTTGGAGCACACGTGCACCGGCAGACCGGAGTGCTTCTCGATTTCCGCACGCACCGTCGCCGCCGTGCCGACCGGCACCGTGCTCTTCGTGATGACGATCTTCTCACTATCCATATTGCGCCCGATCGTCTCCGCTACCTGCAGGACGTGCTGCAGGTCTGCGCTGCCATCTTCGCCGGGCGGTGTACCAACCGCGATGAATATGATGTCCGACGCGCGCACGCACTCGCCGACATCCGTCGTGAACCGGAGCCGCTCGTCCTGCTGGTTGCGGACGACGAGATCCTCCAGCCCCGGCTCGTAGATCGGGATCTTGCCCTGCTTCAGCTTGGCGATCTTGGATTCATCGACATCAGCACAGATGACGTCGTTTCCTGCATCTGCAAGACAGGCTCCTACGACCAGGCCTACGTAGCCTGTT
>CAYLME010000292.1:0-2974 GCA_964384585.1 uncultured Gemmatimonadaceae bacterium
GGGGGCGGGGTGATCCAGCTGAGACTGTTGGGCGCGAGCGAGATACGGATCGGTCGGAAGGTGATCGCACCTTCGGCCGAGGTCGTGTTCGCGTTCGGCGTCTACTGCTGCGTGCGCGCCGGCGATCGGATCCCCCGCGCGGACGTGAGCGAGACCTTCTGGGGCGCCGGTGAGGGCCAGGGCCGCCACTCGCTCAGGCAGATGCTCTATCGCCTGCGGCAGAAGGGCTTCGTGCTCGACGAGGAGGGCGAGGAGCTCTACCTCGACCCGGCGCGTGTTGACAGCGATCTGGCCACCGCGCTCGCCGAGGGTTGGCCGGAGACCGCCATCGCGCGCGATGTCGAGGCGGCGGGCCAGTTCGCGCCCAGCTTCACGCGCGTGATCTCGGAGCGGTTCACGGCGTGGTGGGACGGGGTGCGGGACCGGTTGGCTTCGCAGCACCGTCGTGCGTGCCTGCACCAGATCTCCCAGGCACGACGCGAGGGCAGGTGGGCCGACCTCGATCGCTGGGCGTTGCAGATCCTGAAGCTCGACCCGCTGAATGAGGAAGCGACTCTAGCGAGGGCGGAGAGTGCGGCGGTGTCGGGTTCGAAAGCGGTGGCGTTGGAGATCCTCGACTCGTACATCGAGGAGTTGGGGGATCGGGCGAGTGCGATTGGGTTGCCGGCGAATGTCCTACGCAGGCGCATCGCCGAGCGAGGTCCGGAGTGGCGTCGCCGCGGTCCGAGTGAGGTGCCGTTGGTTGGACGTCAGGATCTCATGGCGCGCCTCACTGGATATGTCGACGCCGCAGCGCGATCCGAAGGTCGCGCGCTGCTTCTCTGGGGACCGCCAGGAATCGGCAAGTCTCGTCTCGCTGAGGAGACTCGAACTTACGCGTCGCTTCGAGGATTTCGAGCAGCATCGGCACGGGCCTCGTCAGCGAGTTCGAACCGGCCGTTCGGCGTCATCACGACCCTGGTCGCCCAACTGCTGGACTTTCCGGGAGCCCTAGGGTGCAACCCTGATGCGCTCAGCATCCTGAGACAGGTTGCCGCTCGACCTAGCACCCATGGGTCGAGTGAGCTTCAACGATCGAACTCAATCCGCGAGACCATAGGTGCTTCGCTCATCGACCTGATCGATGCTATCACTCAGGAGGGTCGCCTCCTGCTGTTCCTCGATGACGTGCATCATGTCGACCCAGCGTCGGGAGAAGTCCTGGCGGCGATCGCTCAAGTGATTCCGGATCGTCGCGTGCTTCAGCTCTCGACCAGTCGAGTGCGACTCGCAACTTCCCACCAGGTGGCAGTCCATGTTGCTCCATTGAGCGAAGCAGATTCGCTCATCCTCACCAGTTTGGTGGCGTCTCTTCGACCGCCGGTGTCCAGATACCTCGACGCAGACTCTGTCGTTGCGACCGCTGGCGGCAATCCACTTTTCTTGCGCGAGTTGGCGCTTCACAGCGCAACCGGCGACGGCGATCTGCTTCCGCGCTCTCTCCTTGAAGTGATCGGCGAACGCCTTGAGGCCCTCGAACCTGATCAGCTCCGCCTTCTGCGCTTGATCTGCACTCTCGGTAGCCAGCTCTCGTCGATTCCGCGTCTAGCTTCTCTGCATGGAGCCACCTCACGACTGGGAGAACAGCTCGAGGCTCTGGATGAGATGGGAATCGTTCGCATGGGACCGCAGCGAACAGTCGAACTCCACGACTGCTGGCAACAAGCAATCAGCGACGGGATTAGGCCGGTCGTGCGAAGTGCCCTCGCTCATGAGTGTGGCAACTTGCTTGCCGCTGAGTCTCCCCTTACCGCAGCTGCAGCCTGGAGAGCTGCATCGCTTTTCCGGGAGAATCACGAGCACTCACGCGCGCTTGCGATGCTACGGAGCTGCGCGGAAGATCTATTGGCGCGCGGTCTGCCAGCGGATGCAACGGCTGTCCTCAAGGAAGCACTCGCATTCGCAGATGAGCGCAGCCAGCGCGCCGAACTGCTCGTCCTGAAGGGATGGGAGGAGCGCGCTGCAGGCGCATTCGGCTTGCTCGTTTCTACGTGCCAGGAAGCCCTTCCGCTAGTCCGGCCGGAGGAACCAACAGGTGCGACACAGCATGCGCAGTTAGTTCTCCTTGAGGCCGAAGCGCTCATCAAGACGAACGAAGGCTACTCCGCTTCACTCGAACGGCTGTCGGCCCTCGTCACGAACGAGCTTGTTGACTGGCGGCTTCGCCAGCAGATCTGTGCAGTCGCGCTCGGGTTAGTGCACACCGATCGAAGCGCACCTCTCTCGCGCTATTTCTTAGAACAGACGCAACGCATCACGCGTGTGTTTGGGCCGTCGACCGATGGCTTGCTTGCCGAGCTAGTGTTCTACGCCGAAACCGGTGATCGAGAGGGCGTTCTCGCGACCGAGAACCAACTCCGAGCGCTCGAGTCAGAGGTAGCTTCAAATGAGCTTGAGTGCCGCTCTCTTCGCTTTCGCGCGATGGCGCAGCGCATTATTGGAAATTTGGCCGAGGCGCAGATTCTGGGCGAAAGGTGCTACCAGGCCTCGTTCAATGGCGCGCTGCTCGATCAGCGCGCGACTATCTGTGACGTGATGATCCACAGCGCTCTCGACCGGGATGATACCGAGGGCGCACAGGTCTGGATGGACAGACTTAGGTCGATTCGCCTACCGATCCACCCTCACCGTGAGCGCTCCTTCACTCACGATCAAGCACGATTGCTCGCGCATCAGGGGCGCTATCAGGAGGCGATTCAGGTTCTTGACCGCCTGGAACCGGTTATCGCCTCTGATACCCTTATGCGCAGAAAGGGCGTCGACTTGGCATTGATCGCCTTCGCCGCGGCGATGTCCGGCGACCGCGAGCGCTCCGCCGCCGCCGCTAACCTGCTGGAACGAATCTGCCGAAATGATCGAGCGTCACTGCAGATTGACAACTGTACCGAATGGCTACTTCGGACATACGACGCATTGGGAAAGCGTGAGCAAAGAG
>CAYLME010000293.1:0-2968 GCA_964384585.1 uncultured Gemmatimonadaceae bacterium
GCGTGCGAGAGCAGGCGCAGCGAATGCGAACGGAACGTCTGGGTGGTCGTCTCCGATTCGGGATGGCGTCGCAGCTGTCCGCCCAGGACGCGGTTCAGTGCGTCGCGAACGCGTGTCGAACAGTTGTCGCGGAACGGGTCGTAGAGGTACTCCGCGTTCTCCGGCTGGGCGTTCCAGTCCAGAAAGCGCGCGAGCTCGAGCTTCTGGCCGGGTGCGAGTGCGAGTTCCTGTGCGACGACCTCGCGGTTACGGATCTGGTACTCGCGCAGCATGCGCGTGCCGTCGAGCGCGGCCATCCAGTACAGCATGTTGCCGCGCATCAGTCGGCCGACGAAGCCGGGCTGATCGAAGGAGAACATGCCCCAGTTGTAGGCCACGTCGATGCCGCGCGCCTCGTCGCGCAGCAGGATCGCGTTGTGACCGAAGCGCTCCCAGACGGCATCACCGGGCCCCATCGTCAGGAGGTAGACGCGCAGCGATGCCCAGTCGTCGAGGCCGCGCGACTGTGCCGCTGCCGTATCGGCCGGTGCGGGCGTGCCTGCCTCGGCTGCCGCGCCCGTATCGCGCACCTGTGCCGCGACTGGCGCTGACACGGCGACTGCCAACACCAGTGCGGCAAGCAGCCGCTTCAGCGAGTGCGCCAATGTCATTCCGGTGCTGCGCGCGGCAGCGGCTCGGGCAGCTCTGCGACGACGTATGCCACGACGGCGAGCGACGCGACGCATTCCAGGAACTCGCGCATGTCGAGCTTGTCGATCGTGTCCGCGTCGGTGTGGTGGTACCAGAAGTAGCGACTCCCCTCGACGTTCAGGCCCATGCCGGGAACGCCGAGCCGCATGATCGGCCCGATGTCGGCGCCACCGCCGCCGCGCTGTATGTCGCCCGCGTCGATGCGTTCGAGCAGCCGGCCGACCTCGGTCAGAATCGCGAACGCGTCGTCGCTGCCGGTGAAGCCGTAGCCGAGCGGCTTGAATACACCGGCGTCGGATTCGATGGCAAGCACGTGATCGTCCAGCTCGTCCATGTGCGCATCACGGTAGGCGGTCGCGCCGCGCAGGCCGTTCTCTTCGTTCGTCCAGCCGACGAAGCGCACCGTACGCCGGGGCCGCAGCCCCAGCTCCTGCATCAGACGCACTGCTTCCCATGCTGCAATGACGCCGCCGGCATCATCCATCGCCCCCTGGCCAACGTCCCACGAGTCGGTGTGGCCGCCCAGCACCACGACCTCGTCCGGAAACTCGCGGCCGCGCAGCTCCGCGATCACGTTCTTCGACGGCGCGTCCGGCTGCACCTGTGCGCTCATGCGCAGCGTCACAACGATGCGCTCACCGCGTTCCTGCATGCGATGCAGCATCGCGGCGTCCTCGACGGTGATCGCGGCGTGGGGAATCCGCGGCACGTCGTCGCTGTAACTCATGCCGCCAGTGTGCGGTGTCTTCATCGAGTACGGAGTGACCGACCGGATCAGCGATGCGACCGCACCGACACGGCCGGCGGCAATCGCGCCCTGCGAGCGGTAGCGCACGGTCTCGCCGTACGTCGTGAAGGGGACATCGAACAGTACGATCCGGTCGCGCGCATCCGCGGCACGCTGCTCGAGCTCCTCGAAGCTGCTCACCACGAGGACCTCCGCCGTGACGCCCTCCGGCGGCGTCGCAATGCTGCCGCCCAGGCCGAGCATGGGCAGCTCCTGCCGACGCGGTTCGATCAGTACGGCCGATTCCTCGCCGCGCACCCAGTGCGGCACCATGACCGGCTCGCCGCGCACGTTCTCCAGCCCGTCGCGTGCCGCCTCCGAGAGGATCCAGTCATGCGCAGCCTCCAGCGAGGCACTGCCGCTGAAACGGCTGCCGAACCGGTCGACGAAGTATGTCAGCCGCTCCCACGCGGCCGTGTCGGCAAGTGCCGCATCGATCAGGCGGTCGGCAGCAGGCTTCAGTGCAGCGACCGCGTCCTGCTGCGCGGCTGCGGGCACAGCAGCGAACACGAGTGCACCAGTCACGAGAGGCATGAGACGTCGCATGGCAGTTCCGTGTGCGGGTCGAGCCGTCAGGATACGGATCGCGGGATTATGCGGAGCACGTCTGGTGGACGCCAGCCGAGAGCGACGAATGGTGGCAGTGAACCGGCGTACGCCCGCGACCAACGCAGGCGTACGCCGTTCAGCACCATCGCCGGACCCGTCGGACCGCGGCTACTTCTGCGACAGGCTGTATACGTACGCCGCGACCGCCTTGATCTCTGCGGCCGACAGGTTTGCACCGCCCATCGGCGGCATCGGCGCAGGGTACTTCAGCGGCTTGGGAACCCCTGCCTTCACGATTGCCTCGATCCCGGCCAGCGTGCCGTCGGTGTTAAGCCACTCGCCATCCGTCAGATCGGGGGCGAGCGGCGTGCCCTTGCCCGCCGGGCCGTGGCACGTGTAGCAGATGCCCTTGCTGGTGAAGATCTTCTGCCCCGGATCCTGCGCGGGCGCAGACGCCGGCATGACCACGTCCGACACGGCGGGTGCAGCAGCAGCTTCCTCGGGCGCGTACTGCGAGCAGGCGAGCGTCATCGCAAACACCAGCGCGACGCCGGCCAGCATCCATTCCCATGTTGCAGTCTGCTTCATCTTCGTTCAGAACGCAGAGACCACTCCGAGCGTGATGCGCGCGCGCTCCTGCTCGAAGTCCCACTGCGTCTCTCCAAGAATCCGTACATTGCGCGCGAGCAGCCAGGTCGCACCAACTGCGGCCGTTTCGTAGCGATCGAGCGGGGTGTCCTCGCCCTGGCGCACGGTGAAGATCGGATCATCGGCCCAGACACGGTTGTAGAGGCCGGTCAGGAACCACCGGCCCGTAGCGCCGTCCGGCGACCAGATCACTTCGCCCAGCACCGCATCAACTGTACTCTCCTCATCCGTGTCGAGGAAAAACGGTCGCGTGTCCGTGCGGCGCAGGAACTGACCGTTCAGTTCGAACTGACC
>CAYLME010000294.1:0-2937 GCA_964384585.1 uncultured Gemmatimonadaceae bacterium
ATCGTCTTCGCCGCCGCCGCGCGCGGCGGTTCGAGGTCGCTCGCGCTCCCCGCCGTCACCGACTCGGCGTTCACCTGTAGCGGGGTCAGCGTGCTGCCGGCAGCGAGCGCGGCGCCGGTCACGAGGGCCTGCTTGAGGAGGGCGCGGCGGTCGAGAGAGTCGGTCATCTCCGAAGTATGCGACGGAAGCCGACTTCCGGGGAAGGATGACGTTTTAGCGATGTCGCCGAGCACTCCTGGCCGTGGCCGGCGGCGCGGTCAGGGCCAGCGGGGAAATCATGCGCTCATAGAGGCCGAACAGGTGCTCTGCCCGCTCGCGATCGGTGGCGAATCTCTTCGGGCGATACAAGTTCTCCACCGCGCGGTCGAGCGCGGCGTGAGCCTTGCGCAGACCGACGGGCATTGAATCGGGATCGTAGAGATCAGCGAGTGAGTCGTCCTTGTGCGCGTTGCGTTCTTCGAGAACCCGTTCGGCGAGCGGTTCGATCCCCGAGAGCTTCGAAGGGTCCGGCGGCAATGGAAACGTGTTGTAGACAACTCCGATCCCGTACTGAAATCGGCTTTCAAGCCGACCGCCGATATGGCGGACCCAGGCCATATGCATCGATGAAGTGAGCAGTCCGAATTGCCACAGCTTAGCGTTCGGGAGGACACGAATCTTGTTGCTCGGAATGACCGGCGGCTTCAGCCAGGCAATCGGGATGTACTCTCGGCGCTCGGAGCTAACCTCTGGAATGACGAGAAAGGGCGACGCCGGGATGACGTTCACGTGATACAGCGTCGGCGTCGCTGCCAATGCTCGGGTTGGTGCGCTCTTACTCGAGAGGCGGTAAGCGCGGACTTTCGCGATCCGCTGCTTGACTCTCGGCAACGCGGCGATCTGACTCGCTTTCGCATCTGCAAGATGAAGGATGAACCTCTCTTCCCCGTGGAGGAATTCGCGACTCCCGATGAACGGACGGAACAGGGCGTGGGCCCCGGGCTCTTCTCTCTCGAAGTCTGCTCGCGGGTCCGTGGCGGAGATCAGGTGGCCTGCATCGATCGGCTTAGAACCGATCACCAGGCGTGGGAGGCCGTTAATTGGCGAATGCGCCTCCCGCACTACCAGATGTGGATCTCGCAACTGGCTTGCGTCGAACAGATACGGGCTAATCAGCTTATGGCGGCTCTCGAACGGCTCGCCCGTCAGGTCGTCGTAGGAGAACAGTCGACGCGACGAGGGCACATACTCGCGCCGCACCAAGCCTAGGATCACTACGTGCACGTGAGCCACACCGCGCGCGTCCGACCCCCACGCGAAGGTGCGATGCGCGAACGAAATCTCGAGGCCGCTACGGTCGAAAAGAATCGGCCATAGTTGAGCAACCTGTTCGCCCTGCGTGATCGAGTTCGTCGCAACGAAGCCGATTTTGATCGGCCGAGTCCCGACGTAACCACCGGCCGTGATGAACCAAGCCGCTACGTAGTCGAGCGAGCCCCCGCTGCCTCCAAGCGCGGCCACGCGCCGAACCTGCGCCCGTTGAGCCACTGTCTGGAACTTGGAGCCAACGAATGGTGGGTTGCCGAAGACATAACTGCATCGGTTCGCAGGTAGAACCGTTTCCCACTCTGTGTCGAGCGCGTCACCGTGCACAATGTGTGGTGACTTCCTCAAGGGGATGCGCGCGTAGGACTGGCCGAATTCGAGACTCAGCCGATTGTTCATGATGTGATCCATCATCCACATCGCTGTCTCGGCGATTCGAGCAGGGAACTCGCCAAGCTCGATCCCATGGAACTGGTCAACGTCCACCAGAGATAGTACCTGTGCCTGCAACTCCATTTGCTGCGTGCCCAAGATTGCCCGAATCTCGCGGATGACTTCGATCTCTAGTGCGCGCAACTCACGGTAGGCGATGATGAGGAAGTTCCCGCAGCCACAGGCAGGGTCTAGGAAGGTCAACGTGCTCAGTCGCTTCTGAAACGCCTGGAGCTCGACCCGCTTGCGGCTGTCCTTACGAGAGCGAAGACGCTCGAACTCGCCGCGAAGGTCGTCGAGAAATAGCGGACCGAGGACCTTTAGAATGTTCTTCTCGGTCGTATAATGTGCGCCCTGCGCGCGACGCTCTCTCGCATCCATCACAGACTGGAAGAGCGAACCGAAAATCGCGGGTGAGATCGCCGACCAGTCGAAGTCACACGCCTCGATGAGCAACTTTCGCGTTGCACTGTCGAACGAGGGAATCGCCAGCGGGTCTCGAAAGAGTTCTCCATTTATGTAGGGAAAACGGGCGAGATCCTCGTCGAGCGCCTTGAATCGCCGATCATCGGGGGTGTTTAGGACCTGGAACAATTGACTCAGCCACATGCCCAAGTCGGACCCATCTTCCCGTGTACGCGTGGCTAGGAGGTCCAGGAAGCTCTCGCGTGGTTCGAAAATGCCCGTGTCATCTGCGAAGAGGCAGAAGACGAGACGTACAAGAAACTGCTCGAGGTCGTGTCCGGTGTAGCCGGATGCCTCGAGCGCATCATGAATGCGGCCCATCAGCTCGGCCGCCTCCACGTTTACCGGATCCTGATCCTCGAAGGCCCGGCGCTCGACACCGACGATGAAGCCGAACTTCTCGACGTGCTGGGGGAGGTCGGGAAGCGCAATCGAGACCGTTTCGTCCGTCTCCAAGTCGGTCAGCTCGAACGTCGCGAAATCGCTCACGAGCAAGAATCGCGGAAGCTCGGAATCTTTGAGACCGGGGAAGTAGTCCAGTGCCTGCTGCTTTGCCGGCTTGAGATCGCGGCCAATGCTCTTCTGCTCGACGAGCAGCATCCCCTTCCAGAAGAGATCAATGAAGCCGCGGTTCGCGCCGAGACCTTTGACCCTCGCCTCGAACTGCGCCACGCGTCCCACCGGAACGCCAAAGACGTCGAAGAAGTCCCGATAAAAAAGTTGCGTCTCGCCTTT
>CAYLME010000295.1:0-2931 GCA_964384585.1 uncultured Gemmatimonadaceae bacterium
GATGAGTGGGTTCGGCGAGGCGGAGCCGGCGACCGCGACCCAAGCGACGAGGAGCGACGACGATGAGCCCCACTCGCCGTCGTGCTGCTGTCCGCTCGCGCGATCGCGTCCCACCCGGTGCAGGTGAGCGCATTTCCTCCGCACAGCAACGGAGGGCGCGACCATGACCCAGTATGTTGGGCGGTTCGACGAGATCCTGCTCCTCGAGGATAACTCGACGGCGGCCGAGCGACGCCGTCTTGCCGGCGTTGGCAGCGAGGATGCGGGCCAGACGATCACCGTGCGCGTGCACCGGTTGAACGGTGCGAGCAAGGTCGTGGTCGCCCGCAGGACCTACGAGGCGGGCAGCATGCGCTCGAAGCGAAGCGCCAAGATTGAACTCGCCGCCAAGCTCGTCGATCGAGCCGCGAACGGAGGTCTGCCCGTAGTCGTTGCTGGGACGTCCTACGGGTCGACCTCGGCGTTCCTGGAGATGCTCGGCGAGCGCGATCTCCCGTTCGTCGTTCAGGTTCGCCCGAGCACCGCTGTGCAGTTGAACGAGCGTGGACGTCCTACGGTCGCAGCCGCCGAGACGCTCGAACGTGGAAGGTGGCGGGATATCTCGACGCTGATGCCTGACGGCGAGGGGCTTGACTGCAGCGCTGCAAAGCTCGCCACCGTGGCACTTCCGACCGGCGGCACGGGGAAGCTGTTTGCTGCACAGGTCGGAGGCATCCAAGGCGTCCACAGAGGCACCATCATCGGTCTTGCATCGTTTGATGCATCGCTCGCTGATCTCGTACAGCTCGTTGCGCATGTCCGGTGGATACGACGTGCCTCCAGGAAGGAGAAGCGCGGTCATGCTGGAGGAAGCACCGGCGCAGAGCCGTCCGGAGCAGCCTCCTCAATTACGGCGCGCGCAAATATCGCACTTGCGCGACGGCAGGATGCTCGCGCGCAATCCGAGCTGCCTCAGAGCCACACGTCCGCGAACGGGTTCCTTCGACGCGCGGCATCCATACTCAACGTCGTCGAGCTCTTCTCCGGGGCCGGAGGAATGGGGCTTGGATTCTTGCTCGGCGGTGGAGAACAAGGTCGGTACCGAATCGTCTACTCGGGTGAAGCAAACCCGATTTTCGCCCAGACGCTCCGCGCCAATCACAAATCATTCGAGCAAGCAGTGCGTCTTCGGCCTGGAACGAGGACGCCTGAGTTGGTCGAGCCGGCAGACCTTCGCAGGAGAGCGGTTCTTGAGCGCGCTGAGTCTGTCTCTCGAGAAGCCGGAGGCGCTCACTTCCTGATCGGCGGCCCGCCGTGTCAGGGCTTCTCGATGGCCAATCGAAACTCCTGGTCCGCGAGCAATCCTCATAACGAACTGGTCGACGTTTTCATCAAGTACATCCTGCGGCTCCGGCCTCTCGGCTTCTTAATGGAGAACGTGCAGGGAATTCTCTGGACGCCGAACGCTGGGACGTCGGTCTCCGTTGTTGACGTGATCGAGCGGCGCTTAAAGGCGGCCGGCTACGTGCTCTTTCCGAAGCTGCTCGACGCGGTCTGGTACGGTGTTCCCCAAAACCGCACACGCTTCTTCCTGATGGGGTTGCATCGCGACCTCGGCTACTCGGCAGATGACTTCGGCCCGTGGGGTCCTTTCCCGAAGCCTTCACACGGAAGTCCGTCGCGCCCCTTCGTCACTGTCCGACAGGCCATCGCGGATCTTCCGCGGATTGGGAATGGAGAGTCAGAGGAGCGCGCCTCCTACAACGGGCCTTCGGGCGAAGTTCTAGGAGGGAACGAATTCCTTCGGTACGCACGAGCAGGTGCGGAGGATGGCGTGATCTTCGATCATGTCACCTCAAAACACGCTGACTACGTCATCGAGCGCTACCGCAGCATCCCTGCAGGCGGGAACTGGGAGAGCATCCGCGATCAAATGACCAACTACGCCGATGTCTCTCGGACGCACAGCAACATCTACCGTCGGCTCCGGTGGGACGAGCCTTCGATCACGATCGGCCACTATCGAAAAAGCATGCTCGTCCACCCGAGCCAACATCGCGGCCTCTCCCTGAGAGAAGCCTCACGTCTGCAATCGTTCCCGGACTGGTTCCGGTTCGCCGGAACTTCAAACGGCACTTCAGGAGGCCTGGTTCACAAGCAGCAGCAACTGGCAAATGCGGTATGCCCGCTCGTCACAAGAGCAATCGCTGAATTCATGCTGAACCTGTGAGCGATGAGAGATGAGATCCGAGGACCGGTACATCCTTTGGAACTACATGCTCGCGGAGCACTGCCTGCTTGCAGACTCCTGCGAAGGTACCGTGCTGCTCACGGTCGCTCCACGAACGCTTGCTGCAGCACTCGAGGAGGCAGGCGAGGGAGCACAATCTCCAGAGGAAGCTGAAGCTGATTTCAGAGAGGCCGTCGCCAGCGTGTACCGAGACCGCGTCCTCGGAAGCCCGATGAAGCTTCGCGCCCTGAAGTCCACGTCGACCAACGACGTGCCCTTCGGAATCGGCTTTCTCGCGCTCTCCGTGCTCGCCGCTTTCCACATGCGCACGGATGATGAGCGCACGGGCCGCGCCTTCTACCCGCGGCTCGCTGAAATGCTCGCGTGTGATCTGGCCAGGTCGTATCCGGCCGGCTTCGAGGGCGACGCGTTCCTCGAACTCTGGGAAGAGCTGGCTGCCTGGCTGAAAGCCCACTACGGGCGCGAACTGGCCGCGCCAGACGTTGCCGGCGTACGGCGCTACGTCGCCTACCCGCTCGCGCACGTCCCGCTTCGTCAAGTTGACATCGAGCGCCTACCGCAGTTTTTCGATGCCTACGGTTACGAGCCAGGCGCGCGCGCGCCGCTCGATCACCTAACGTACGACCTTTGCGAATCGTCGGGGCCGTGGCGCCATCTGACAGAGTCGGGTCAGAACGCGTTGAACGATCTCCACCGCCGCC
>CAYLME010000296.1:0-2922 GCA_964384585.1 uncultured Gemmatimonadaceae bacterium
CGTAGATCGCCTGCACCGACGTGATCGAGCCGTCGCGCGTCGAGGTGATGCGCTCCTGCAGTCCGCCCATCTCCGTGCCGAGCGTCGGCTGGTAACCCACCGCCGACGGCATGCGGCCGAGCAGCGCCGACACCTCGGAGCCCGCCTGCGTGAAACGGAAGATGTTGTCGATGAAGAGCAGCACGTCCTGCTTCTCGACGTCACGGAAGTATTCGGCGATCGTGAGGCCCGAGAGACCGACGCGCTGGCGCGCGCCCGGCGGCTCGTTCATCTGCCCGTACACGAGGGCCACGTTCGGAAGCACGCCCGACTCGCTCATCTCTAGGAACAGGTCGTTCCCCTCACGCGTGCGCTCGCCCACGCCGCAGAACACCGAGCGGCCGCCGTGCTGCATCGCGATGTTGTTGATGAGCTCCATGATGACGACGGTCTTGCCGACGCCGGCACCGCCGAACAGGCCGGTCTTGCCGCCCTTCACGTACGGCGCGATCAGGTCGATGACCTTGATGCCCGTCTCGAAGATCTCGGTCTTCGGCTCGAGCTCCGTGAACTTCGGCGGCTCGCGGTGGATCGGCCAGCGCTCTGCCGTTGCGGGAATCGCCTCGCCCTCGTCCACCGGGTTGCCCAGCACGTTCAGGATACGACCGAGTGCGGCCTCACCGACCGGCACCGAAATCGCTGCACCCGTGTCGCGCACGTCCATGCCGCGACGCACACCGTCCGTCGCTGACATCGCGACCGCACGCACCTGGCCGCGGCCGATGTGCTGCTGCACCTCGGCGACCAGGTGGACCGCCGGCCCGCCGTTCTCGCCCGGCGCATCGATCTCGAGGGCGTTGTAGATCTCCGGCAGCTTCTCGTCGAACTCGACGTCGAGCACCGGCCCGATGACCTGTACGACGCGGCCAGTTGCGTTTGCCATTCCTGTCTATCTCCACGTTTGCAGCATCAGATACGCTGCGCTCTCATGTCGTGAATCGGGCCCGGGCTCCGGGCCCCTGGGCCCGCTTTTCCGTCTACTCCAGCGCCGCGGCGCCGCCGACGATCTCCGCGATCTCCTGCGTGATCTGCGCCTGGCGCGCACGGTTGTACGTCCGCGACAACGAATCGAGCATGTCGCCTGCGTTGTCCGTCGCGCTCTTCATGGCGGTGCGGCGCGCGCCGTGCTCGGCGGCCGCCGTCTCGACCAGTGCGCGGTACATGCTGTTGCGCACGTAGAGCGGCAGCAGGCGGCCGAGAATCTCATCGGCGGACGGTGACAGCTCGTAGTTGAGGACCCGGCCGCCCGCGACTTCGTCCGCGCCCGGCGTCGCGGCCTGCACCGGGAGCAGCCTCATCGTTGCGGGCGGGGTGGACAGCGCGGAGCGGAACTGCGCGTACACGACGTACACCTCGTCCAGATCACCGCGCTCGAAGCGATCGCGCAGCGGCTCGATCACCTCGGCCGCATCGTCCGATGTCGGGTTGTCGCCGATGTCGCTCTGGTCGCGCGCGATCTCCTGCCGCTTGAAGCGGAAGAACGCAGCGCCCTTCCTGCCGACCGTGTGCAGCTCGGCAGCAACGCCGTCAGCACGCAGGCTCTCCAGGAGAGCGCGCGCTTCCTTGATCAGGTTCGCGTTGAACGCTCCGGCCAGGCCGCGGTTCGACGTGATGAGCACGACTGCAGCACGCCGGACCGTCTCGGGCTGGCGCAGCAGCGGGTAGCGCTCGTTCAGCTCGGGATCGACCAGCCGGCCGATGACACCGGCGAGCCGCTCGGCATAGGGACGCGCTGCATGCACGCGATCCGTCGCGCGCTTCAGCTTGGACGTGGACACCATCTCCATCGTCCGCGTGATCTGGCGCGTCTTGCCAACCGAACGGATGCGACGCCTAAGCTCGCGGGTCTGCGACACGACTCGGGCTCCTTACGCTACCGGTGCGGCCGCCGTCGACGGCTCGGTGGTCGAACGCGCGCTGCGCGACGTCGCAGCCGGCTGCGTTCCGAACTGCTGCTTGAATGTGCCCACGGCGTCGGCGAGCTGCTGCAGCAGCTCGTCGTCCACCTTCTTCGAGTCCGTGATCGTCGACAGGATCTGCGGACGCTGCGTGCGCAGGAATTCCATGAACTCGCGCTCGAATGCGCGCACCCGCTCGACCGGCACGTCATCGATATGTCCGTTGGTCGCGGCCCAGATGATTGCAACCTGCTCTGCCATCGGCAGCGGCTGGTACTGCGGCTGCTTCAGGATCTCGACCAGGCGCTGACCGCGCGAGAGCTGCCGCTGCGTAGCCGCGTCCAGGTCGGAGCCGAACTGCGCGAACGCCTCGACATCACGGAACTGCGCGAGCTCGAGACGCAGCTTGCCGGCAACCGAACGCATCGCCTTCGTCTGCGCTGCACCACCGACGCGCGACACCGAGATACCGGCGTTCACTGCCGGCCGCACGCCCGAGTAGAACAGGTCGCTCTCGAGGAAGATCTGGCCGTCCGTGATCGAGATCACGTTCGTCGGGATGTACGCCGAGACGTCACCGGCCTGCGTCTCGATGATCGGCAGCGCCGTCAGTGAGCCGCCACCGTTCTCGTCCGAGAGCTTGGCCGCGCGCTCGAGCAGGCGCGAGTGCAGGTAGAAGACGTCGCCCGGGTATGCCTCACGGCCCGGCGGACGACGCAGCACGAGCGAGATCTGGCGGTACGCCGTCGCCTGCTTCGAGAGGTCGTCGTAGATCACCAGCGTGTGCTTGCCCTGCCACATGAAATGCTCGGCGATCGCCGTCGCCGAGTAGGGCGCGATGTACTGCATCGGCGCCGGGTCGGACGCGTTCGCTGCGACGACGATCGTGTACTCCATCGCGCCGGCCTCGCGCAGCGCATCGACCACGCTCGCGACCTTGCCCGCGCGCTGGCCGATCGCGCAGTACACGCACAGCACGTCGCCG
>CAYLME010000297.1:0-2917 GCA_964384585.1 uncultured Gemmatimonadaceae bacterium
GCTCATGGAGGCGACGAGCGTGGCGGCACTCGAGGCGATGAGCTGCGGTGTGCCGGTCGCGGCATCGCGCGTGGGCGGGCTGCCCGAGATCGTGGACGAGAGCGTCGGCACGCTGTTCGAGCCGGCGAACCCGGAGTCGCTTGCCGACCGGCTGGTCGCGCTACTGCAGGGCGATGACCTGCGAGCACGGGGGGCGCGTGCGCGCGAGCGCGTCGTCGCGAACTGGAGTGTCAGACGCCTCGCCGAACGGCATCGCGAGATCTACCGGACACTGCTGGACGAGAGACGGACGTGAGCGCAACGAAGAGCAGGACAGCGAGGAAGGCGACGACAACCGCACCCGCCGCGGAGCGTATCCCGGCGTGGGCGCCGGTTGTGCTGTACGCGTTCGTGACGCTGGTCCTCTTCCGTGAGGCGATTTTCACGGGCGCCGGCATTCTGGGTCGGGATACACTCGAGCTCAGTTACTTCGCGCGCGACTACTACACGGACGCCGTGCGGAGTGGAGTGTTCCCACTCTGGGATTCTCTGATCCTGGGTGGGCTGCCCTTCGTCGAAGGAATGCACGGCGACATCTTCTATCCCCTTTCGCTGGCGTTCTTCTTTCTCGACCCGGTTCATTTCTGGACCGTGAAGATGGCCGGGCACGTGTTCCTGGCCGGCATCTTCATGTACCTGTGGCTGCGCCGGGGGCTGGATGTGCGACGCGGCCCGGCGATGTTCGGTGGGCTCGTCTTCATGATGGGCGCGGACCTGGTCAGCCTCGTCTATCCGGGCGGCGACGGCAAGTTGTTCGTGTCCGCGCTGGCTCCGCTCGTCTTCCTGCTGGCCGAGCGGTGCGTGCGCTATCGCCGCACGAGTGACTTTGCGTTCTTCGCGCTCGGCATCGCGCTCGTGATGTTCACGTCACACATGCAGGCTGCCTACTTCATCGTGTGGGGCGTTTCGCTTTACATGCTGTTCCGTGCGATGCAGATCGGGCGCGCGGAGGGGGCAGGGAAAGGCGCCGCGCTCTTCGGTGGCTTCGCGCTCGCCGGCATCCTCGGCGTTGGTGCTGCCGCCGCGCAATTCCTGCCACCGCTGCAGTACCTCCAGGACTGGTCGCAGCGTGCGGACCAGACGGCGACGGAGACCGGCGATCCCTATCAGTACTCGACGTCCTGGTCACTGCATCCCGAGGAGATCATGGCCCTCGTGGTGCCGGAGTTCGTCGGCGACAATGCACAGACCGAGACCCGGAGCGGGACCACCTACTGGGGCCGCAACGTCTTCAAACTGAACCACGAGTACGCCGGTTTCCTGCCGCTGCTCCTTGCGCCGATCCTGTTCCTGCGAAGGCGCGACGCACGCGCGTGGTTCTTCGCCGGGCTCGCCGTGCTCGCACTGCTCTATGCGCTGGGCGCGAACACGCCGTTCTTCCGGCTGTTCTACCTGATACCGGGCGTGTCGCTGTTTCGCGCGCCATCGATCATCATCTTCCTCTACGGCCTGAGCGTTGCGACGCTTGGCGCGCTCGCGCTGCAGCGGATGCTCGACTGGGCGCACGGCGCCGCAGAGGAGCAGCGCGCGGTCATGAACTACCTGCTGATCGCAACGGGCGTATTCGGGCTGCTCGCGATGGTTCAATCGGCGGGCCGCATTACCGCCCTCTGGCTGTGGATCATCTATCGCGACACCACGCTGGCCGCTACGAAGACGCTTGCCGCGAACGCGGACAACATCCAGCACGGCTTCTGGCTGACGTTCCTGTTTGCCGCCGCTGTCACCGGCACGTGGTACGGTCTGTCGCGCAGGCTGTATGGTCCTGTGCTCGCGGTGTGGCTCGTGGTCGGTGTCGCTGCGATCGATGAGTACCGCGTGGGTCGCCCCTTCATCCGGGCGACCGTGCTGATGAACCGCTTCGCCATGGATCCGGTCATGCTGCAGCCGGATGAGTCGATCCGCTTCCTGCAGCAGCGCCAGGAGTCAGGCGAGGTGTTCCGCGTGCACGATCTCGGCTACGCACTCGGCCAGCCGACGTACGGAAGCAACATCCTCGCTATCCATGGCATCGAACAGGTCGGCGGCCATCACGGCAACGAGATGCGCCATTACGACCGCCTGATCGGCAAGCTCGATCATGTGCCCAACGCCGTGCGTGTCCTGCGGACGCCCGACGGCGGACAGATCGAGGACTTCAGCCTGCTGCAGCGAACGAACGCGGAATACATCGTGGCGCCGGGACGCATTGAGCATCCCATGCTCGAGGAGTTGTTCGTCGGCTCGCGCAGCGTGGTGTACCGTCTGCAGGGTGTGATGCCACGTGCGTTCCTGGTCGGCGCGTCGGAAGTCGTCTCCGACGACGTCGCGCTCGAGCGCATGCTCGATGCGTCGCACGACGTCAGCACGACCGTGCTGCTGGCGGCGCCGCTCGTCGCGAATGGGGAAGCGAATCCGGCGCGCCCGGTGCAGGGCACTGTGACGGTAGCCGAACGCGGTCTGAATGAGACGACGCTGCGCGTACAGGCGGATGTGCCGGCCATTCTCGTCGTGCACGACAACTACTTCCCGGCCTGGCACGCCTGGGTGGACGGGGAAGAAGTGCCGCTCGTACGTGCGAACCTCACCTTCCGCGCGCTGCCGGTCCCTGCCGGCGAGCACACCGTGACCATGCGGTACGTGCCCGAGACGCTGCGCACGGGTGTCGCAACATCGGCAGGTATGATCCTGCTGCTGACCGTCGTGGGCGTGGGCGGACTGGTCCTCGAGCGCCGGCGCAACGCGCGTGGCGGAGACCCGGCTCGCACCGACGGCGCGCCGCGCGCGGCCGGCTGAGAACAGATGAGCGGACCGACCGCCTACGACGTCGCCGGCCACTACGACGCCGGCTACTACGAGGATCTCGCGCGGCGCTACCGTACACGCAACCGCTTCGCAC
>CAYLME010000298.1:0-2902 GCA_964384585.1 uncultured Gemmatimonadaceae bacterium
CCTCGAGTTGGAGGCCGAGCACACCGAGATGGCCGTCGGCCCATTCGCGGCAGACATTCTGGCAAGGGACTCTGCCACTGGCGATTACGTCGTCATCGAGAACCAGTTGGCTCGGACCAACCACGACCACCTAGGCAAGGCGATCACTTATGCCGCATTTCTCGGTGCTACGAGCGTCGTGTGGGTCGCCCCTACCTTTACCGATGAACATCGGAAGGCGCTCGACTGGCTCAACGATAACAGCATCGACACTCTGTCGTTCTTCGGCGTCCAGGTCGAGCTCTGGGCAATCGACTCCTCGAACCCGGCAGTGCGCTTCAACGTAGTTAGCCGACCTACGGAGCTCGTGCGGCGCGCGACGCTGCAGGCAGCAGGCGATCTGTCTCCCACGCGTCAGCTGCAGCTCGAGTGGTGGACCGCCTTTCGAGACGCCCTCACCGCCGCCAGGGCCTTGCCGAGCACCCAAACGCCAAGACCTCAGTACTGGTACAACATCGCCTTGGGGCGCACCGGCTTCTTCCTGTCGGCCACGGCCAATGTCGACGAGGGCAAGATTGGCATTCGCCTGTACCTCATGAAACGCTACGGTGGGGAGAGTGCGCTGGCCCAACTTATGGAGAGCAGGGCCGAGATTGAGCGGGACCTTGGGGAGACGTTGATCTGGAATCCGAATCCCGAGGCGGGTGACAAGGTGGTCGTTCTCCAACGCGCTGCGGATTTGCGTGACAAGCAGCGCTGGCCTGACCACCTGCAGTGGATGGTCCAATCTGCTGTCAAGATGCGGCGGGTCTTCTCGCCTCGCGTGCGGAACCTGCAGGTCGAGGACACGACGCCGGCCGCCAATGAGCCCACCGGTGCCTAACCAGCGCTTGCAGCCAACGTCGACGGAGTGCCGTGGCAGAATTCGGCCATGTGGCCGCCGCGGCTGAAGCGCGGGCGTTAGGCCGCTTGGAACGTTCTCGAGCGCGGTTGCCTGATGTCAATACATCGTGCATACTATGAGTTCAGGGATGGCTGATCTCGAATTCGTGTGGGATGAGGCGAAGGCCCGTTCGAACGCCAAGAAACACGGCGTGTCATTCGATGAGGCCCAATCGGCTTTTTCAGATGAACACGCCCGGATCATTGACGACCCGGACCATTCCGACGACGAAGATCGGTTCATCCTGCTGGGCATGAGCGCGAAGCCCCGCCTGCTTGTCGTGGTGTACGCCTATCGCGACCGCGCGGCCAAGATCCGGATCATCTCGGCCCGCAAGGCCACGCCGCAAGAGCAGACGCTTTACAGCCGGAAGGCGCGACCATGAGAAAACAGTACGACTTCACCAACTCCAGGCCGAATCCGTTCGCTAAACAGCTGAAGCGGGCGGTAACGATCCGCCTCGATGAAGCAACGATCGCCTATTTTCGCGAGCTGGCGGACGAAACGGGTATCGGCTACCAGACCCTCATCAATTCGTACTTGAAAGACTGCGCCGCCACTGGTCGTCGGCCGAGCGTGCGCTGGGGCAGGTCGCAAGGTGAGCAACCGGAAAGATAGGTAACAGAGTTAACCGGGAACATGGGTAACACCCAGTTGCCCCTTCCCCAGCGCCATCCGTTCGTCGATCCGTCCCAGGAGCACGTCGCAGAAGTAGAGCGACCAGATGCCGTCATCGACCTCCTCGAGGGCGATGCGGTGTTGGCGGAGTGCCGTGGAGAGGTAGAGTAGGCGGGTCTTGAACCGGATCGTACCCGCGTTCGTCACCCGCTTCACGACGAAGTGGCGCGGATAGGCCAGGGGCGGCAGGGTGCCCGCGTACCGCCGTGGCGACCGCTGATACAACGCGCCAGGCGGCCTGCCGTCGAGAAACTGGTGCGGACGCTCATCGTTGTATTCCGCGCGGAAGCGATCGAAGGCGCGCTGCTGCGCACGGAGGTGGGCGCGCGGCGGCCGGCACGCGCCCCGCTTCAGCGTCTTGTGCATCCGCTCGTGGGCGCCGTTCTGCTGCGGGTGCGCCGGCAAGATGCGTTGATGCCGAATGCCCAGGCGGATCCACCAGACGTTGAGCGGCGTGAGCCCGTGCAGCGACGTCGAGGCGAAGGGGACGCCGTTGTCCGTACGAATCGCCTTCGGCAGACCGAACTCGCGGAACAGCCGGTCGAAGACCGGGCGCACCCCGGTGCCCCGGGTCGAGAGCAGGCCCTGGCACCCGAGCAGGTACCGGGTGTGCTGGTCGGTGACCGTCAGTGGGTAGCAGTAGCGCCGGTCGTCGGTGCGAAACTGGCCTTTGAAGTCCGCGGCCCAGAGGTCATTCGGCGCGTGGGTCACCGGGGGCACGACCCCTGGATGCGACGAGGGTCGTCGCCGCCGTCGCCGCTTCACCAATCCTCGACGCGCCAAGAGATCGCCGGCGGTGCTGATGGCCGGCCATGCCGCGATCGCCGGGTGCCGCGGCGCCAGCCACTGCAGCAGCTTCTCTGCCCCCCAGTCCGGATGCTGGCGTCGTGCGCGCACCAGCAGATCGGCGATAAGCGGGGCGACCTTGTGCGGGCAGCTGTGGGGGGCCCGACTCCGATCGACGAGCGCGGCACGTCCCCCGGCATCATACCGGCCCACCCACTTGTAGCCGGTCTTGCGACTGACGGCGTAGCGCGCACAGAGCTCGGTCATCGTGTACAGCCCGAGCAGGTAGTCATCAATGAACCGATCGCGTTCGTACACAGGCGTCGTCTCCTGCCAGGGCATCTCCACCTCCCGTGAGGCCCCAGCCTAAACGTGTCACCCATGTTCCCGGTGTCCCGTGTAACCTATGTACCCGGTTTGTACCTAGAGCCGCCTAACCAGCGGTTGCAGCCGACGGCGGCGCGCATCCGCACGACAGCGCGCAAATGGCCGCCGCGGCTGAACCGCGGTCGTTAG
>CAYLME010000299.1:0-1364 GCA_964384585.1 uncultured Gemmatimonadaceae bacterium
GGCTGGAGCGCGTAGCCTTCGGCGGTCACGAGCGTGCCCTGCGCGTCGAGGTGGACAGAGTGTCGAACGAGAACGACTCGTCCCTTGTCTTCTTAAAGCTCATCGACTGGTGATTGAACGCAGCGTTGGACCAGTCGATCATGATTCGGCAGAACGCGACCTTCAGGATATCGGCTTCGGGGCCGCTTGCGAACTCACCAATGCCCGCGTAGACCGCACTGAGTGTCCTCAGGGTGCCTGCACTCCACCAACGCTCGATATTGGAAATGGGGGGCGTCCAGTGCTCCTTGTCTTGATCGTGAGCTACGGAGCCCGCGATTACCCGAGCCAATCGAGTGACCTCAAGTCGTGTCTGGGGTGAGTAGTTTCGCGTCTTCGTCTCGCCGAGCCACGTCAAGAATGGGTTGATGTCGAACGAGTCGCAGGTGGAGGCGCGCTCGGCGCATACAACAGCTGTTGTTCCAGTTCCCGAGAATGGCTCGAGCACGACTTGCGTCCCACCGAGGTCGTTCAGTATGTCGCCGACGAGCTTCACGCTGTACGCCGGAGTAAGCCGGAGCCAACCATGCCTTCCCAAACCTTGGTTGTGCTTGAACGTGAAGTCTGCTCTCTGTTTCATGGCGATAGCAACGCTTTCAGTACGTCTTCGATCTCAGTCTTGAATCGAGGAGAATTCCTTCGGAAGAACTCTGCCAAGTCGAACCCCAGTACGGTCTTGCAGAAATCGTAAGTGGAGCGAGTCGAACCTCCTCCTGTTGTGCCTCGTAGAATCACCCATTTGCTCGCCGTGTATCGAAGAGCAAGATCCGAATCAATCTGCGACGAGAGAAGCAGCACAACGGGCAGGTATCTCTGAGTGTACGCGGTGGCAGCGTTCGCCAAGTCGGCATTCTGTCGTTTGGAATCCTTGCTCTTGTAGCCCTGACGGACCTCGAACACAGCTCCGTCGAGAATGGCGCCAACGGCTTGGTCGACGTTGAGCTCCGACGCACAGTCAAGCATCCATCCATGAACGGCCTTGCGCTTCGTCTCGTCGCGCACCGACTCCAGCGGAATTCGGGCATCGAGGCTCAGAGTTCTCCGTCTCTCGCCCGCGACCTCAACAGTGTACGACCACGCCGCTTCCGTGGTAGTAAGGCCCAATTCGTCACACAAGACTGCGGTGAATAGGTACTGGCAGCCGATGCCTATCTGGCGATAAACGCTCGTCATGCCTCCCGCGGCCTTGTGAGCGCTGTACATCAAAGGGCTGTCGAGGCCCATCCACGAATAGAAGGGGTCCTCCCCATAGAGTTGGCGAAACTGCTCGAGTGTTAGACCGTCGCCGCCGCCTCCGAACTTTGGTTTGTACGTTCGGCAGACAC
>CAYLME010000299.1:1374-1736 GCA_964384585.1 uncultured Gemmatimonadaceae bacterium
GCGCCTCGAGCGTCTAGAGATTTCCGGGTTCAAGTCGTTCTCCGACCGGTCGTTGCGAGCCGCGCTGCTGCTACCTGTCACTTCGAAACACCCTGTCCCTGTGGCTCACGAATCGCGTTACGCCTTGAGCGCGTCCCGCGCCGCGGCGATCGTCGCGCGGATGTCCTTCGCCGTGTGCGCGCCCGAGAGGAACCAGCTCTCGAACTGTGACGGCGGCAGGTACACGCCGCGCTCCAGCATCGCGTTGAAGAACCGGCCGAACGCCTTCGTGTCCGCCGTCGTCGCCGACTCGAAGTCTCGCACCTTCACGTCCGTGAAGAACGGCGTGATCATCGACCCGATCGCGTTCACCTGAAGGGGAA
>CAYLME010000299.1:1746-2867 GCA_964384585.1 uncultured Gemmatimonadaceae bacterium
CGTCGGCCGGCTCCGCGCCCATCGCCGCGAGCCGGCGATAGAGCGCCGGCGTGAGCCGCTTCAAGGCCCAGAGCCCGGCCGTCATCGCGAGCGGATTGCCCGACAGCGTGCCCGCCTGATACACGGGCCCGGCGGGGGAGACCTGATCCATCACGTCCGCGCGTCCGCCATAGGCAGCCACCGGCAGGCCGCCGCCGATGATCTTGCCGAGGCACGTCAGGTCGGGCTTCACACCGAACACCTGCTGCGCGCCGCCGGGCGCCAGCCGGAACCCCGTCATCACCTCGTCGAACACGAGCAGGATGCCTTCGCGGTCGCACAGCGCGCGCAGGCCCTGGAGGAAGCCCGCCTCGGGCAGCACGACACCCATGTTGCCGGCCACCGGCTCGATCATGATCGCGGCAATCTCACCGCGGTTCGCGGCCGCGAGCGCCTCGACCGACGCCAGGTCGTTGAAGCGCGCGAGCAGCGTGCCTGCGACAGCGCCTGCCGGCACGCCGGGGCTGTTCGGCTGACCGAACGTCAGCGCGCCGGAACCGGCCTGTACGAGGAACGCGTCGGCGTGGCCGTGGTAGCAGCCGACGAACTTCACGATCTTGTCGCGGCCTGTCGCGCCCCGCGCGACGCGCGCCACGCTCATCGCCGCTTCGGTGCCCGAGCTGACGAACCGCACGCGCGCCATCGACGGCACGAGCGCGCGCACGCGCTCGGCCAGGTCCACCTCGAGCGGGCTGGGCGCGCCGAAGCTGGTGCCGCGCCTCGCCTGTGCGGCAAGCGCGCGGGTGAGCCCTGCCGGCGCGTGGCCGTGGATCATCGGCCCCCACGACATCACGTAGTCGATGTAGGCCCGGCCATCCACGTCGTGGAGCCGGGCGCCGGACGCGCGCTGGATGAACCGTGGCGTGCCGCCGACGGCCTTGAACGCGCGCACGGGGCTGTTGACGCCGCCGGGGATGACCTTCTTCGCGCGCGCGAAGAGCTGCTTCGACCGTGTCGCCGCCACCGCCGCTATCCCTTCCTGAGCAGGCGCGCGGCCTCGCGCGCGTAGTAGGTGATGATCATGTCCGCGCCGGCGCGCCGGATGGCGATGAGCGTCTCCATCATCGCGCGCTCCTCGTCGA
>CAYLME010000300.1:0-2846 GCA_964384585.1 uncultured Gemmatimonadaceae bacterium
CGGAGGCCGCAACGTTCATCGCTCCGGTCGGTGTCATTACGGCAGGCCGTGACGCAATCACTGCGCAGCCCACGTTTCTGTTCAACCCGGTGAACGGCCCGTTCCGTCAGAGTATGCAGAGTCTCACGCTTCGCAGGCTCACGTTCCTCACCGGCAAGTATGCAGTCGTCGAACTGGATGTGACACTGACGGGACACAGCTCGCTGCCACACGGTCTGTCCGAGACCGAGCCGGGCGTGGTGCGCACGCGAGTCACCTGGATCGCGGCCCGACTGGGTGCCGAATGGAAGATCGCGTTCCAGCAAATGACGCCGATAGCCGCGATGTGATACCGCCGGGTGCGAACAGCGTACCCGGCGTTCACGCCGTTCATGTGCGGGGCCGGGCCGGTTCACAGTGGCCCGGTCCCGCAGTAGCGCCGGGCGGTCAGTGAATCATTGATCAGGACACGTCGTCGCGTCGAAGCGTCTGCTCTACTTCGAGCGAAGATCGTCCGGGCATCAGGCGTGCGACATGCCACTCGCTGTCTGCTCGAACGTTACGTGGCAGCGTCGTCACCGATCGCAGAGAGGGTGAGGAGTAGCGAGCTATCTTCGAGCGCACGGATCTCGTGCGCGTCGCCCGGTCCGAAGAACAGGACCTGGCCCTCGTGCAGCTCGTAGTCCTTTCCGTCCACGCTGAACCCGAGGCGTCCCGCGACCACCTGGATCGTCATGGGGCTGTCGGCGTGGTGCGTACCGATTTCGACGTCGGCGCGGAGCACGACGAGCACGAGACGGAGCCGTCCCGAGCGGGCGAGGGTCCTGCCGAGCCGGCCGGTGCGAACGAACGACTCGTCCTGCTGCAGCTCGCGGATGTGCGGTTGCAGGTCGAAGAGCATCATCGGCTCGGTCAGCGAACGCTGGACTCGTGACATAAGCGACCTCGTGCGGGTGTGCGGAGCGCTCTCGATGTCTGTCAGTATCGCGGATCGACGAGCCGGCCACCAGACAGGAAGCATGCCTGCTCGCCTGCATGGACCGGCTGGCCGTGTCGGTGGCGGCGCTGCCAAGCGTCTTCAGCCGCGCGGCCGCAGCAGCGCGTCCATCTGCGGATACCCCTGCAACGCCACGAAATGCGGATCCGCATGGACGAAGCTCTCCATCGGCAAGCCGTCGGCGAACGCACGGCGCAGCATGCGGACTGCACGCTCCGAGTCATTGCGGATAGCAGCAACCACGGCGAGCCAGTACCACTGCGCACCGTAGAGAAAACGACCGTCGAGGTCCTCGAGTCGGTCGCACCATCGTGCGGCTGCTGCGTCATCGCCGCGGCGAGCGGCGATCGCGGCGAGGTACCCCTCGTCGAGGTGGGCACTCAGGTGGAGGTGGTGCAGGCCCACATGCTGGACGCGGCCGCGCGATGTGCGGGCGAGGTCCTCGAAGATGGTCGCCGCTTCATCCAGGCGACCTGCGTGATAGAGCAGGCGTGCGAAGAGCCGGCCTGCTGATGCGCGGGTGTCGCGTTCGGTGTCTGTGGAGTGCGCGGGCAGGTCTGCTGGCGCGTGGGCGTCGCGTCTGGCGTTTGCGACGTGCGCGCGCCGGCCTGCTGATGCGCGACCGCCGGCGGCCGGACCGGTAGTATCATCGGCGCGGCTCGTCGGTGCGTTCCGTTCGCGCGGCATCTTCTGCTCCTGCCATTGCACCGCACGATCCAGCAGCTCCGCGCCCGCTGCTTCAGCGCCATGCGCACGCAGTTCGAGTGCGACGTCGAGCATGAACTCGCCCGCCGTTGTCGTGCCGCCGGCGGGACTCGCGAGCAACTCGTCGACGACGCGCATCACGTCACGTTCGCGGCCGAGTGCTGCCAGCGCGCGTGCCTCCAGCAATGCGGACATCGGCTCGTGCGGATGCAGTTGCCGACAGCGGCTGGCCACTTCCAGCTCGCGCGCGTGATCGCGCAGCATGTGATTCGCCGTCGCGAGCTCGACCCAGTAGAAGATCCAGCCGCGCAGCTCACCGACCTCGGGATCGAGGCGACCGAGCACCTCACGCGTGTCGCGCGGATGATTGAGCCGCCGTGACTCCTCGGCGATCTGGAAATGCGGAATCGAGCCGGGCGCCATGTCGGCCTGCACGCGTGCTGCGCGGTGCGCCGCCGCCCAGTCGCCAGCCAGCCAGGCGTGCACCATGTCGAGGACGGCCGTCTCGAAGCTGCCCAGCGTCGCGCGTCGCGCCTGCGCCTCGCGCGCGGCGTGCTCGGCCCCGTGCACATCGCCGAGGTTCCACAGTGCGATGGCCGATACGACGCGCGGCAACGCGTACTCCGGCGCGAGCGCGGTCGCGCGGCCGAAGAACTCGAGAGCGGCCGTCCATTCGCCCGCAACAAAACGCTCGAGACCATCGAGGTACGCGCGGTATGCGTCGATCGCGGGCGGACGCGCGGCAGGCCGGACGTGCACGACGCGGCGCGTGAGCGCAGGCGCGATGGCCGTGACGACCCGCTCGCGCAGTCGCTCGATCCCCTCGAGCGGCGCGTTCTCGTCCACCTGGACGGGCTCCAGCCCGGGCAGCAGCCGGCCGGTCGTGAGATCGGTGGCGCGTACGCGGAACCAGAGCGACGTCCCTTCGCGATGAAGCGACCCGTCGAGCAGCGTGCCGGCGCCGGTCCGTCGTGCGAGCGCGAGAATGGCGGCGGGGAATGTAGGCGCCGGTTCGTGCGGCGCCGGTGCCGTGCCGCGCTCACTTCGGTCGGGCGCCGACGCCGTGCCGCCGCCACTTCCGTCGGGCGCCGACGCCGTGCCGCTGCCACTACCGTCGGGTGCCGACACCGCCGCGTGGGCGCCGCCCGCACTGCCGCCAGTTGCG
>CAYLME010000301.1:0-2841 GCA_964384585.1 uncultured Gemmatimonadaceae bacterium
GCGTGCTTGGAGCATGAGCACCGCCATGAACCAGGCGCCGAGTGCGCCGAGGCCACGACCAGCTCCTCCAGCACGAGCTCATCCTGCGTCTGCGGCTGGCTCAACCCCTCGTCATGCGCGGTCGATACCGCTTCGCCCACGCCATGGCGTTCGAGCAGTTCGTGGCGCAGTACACGCAGCCGCCGCAGCGACGTCGTGACATCCGGCTGCCGGCCGGTTTCCAGCAGCGGCGCCGCGGCAACGAGGACGTCACGTGCACAGCGGAAGACGTCGAGCCATTCATGCCGCACGGCAACATCGAGCTTGCCGATGACGCTGGTCATGTCCTCGACCGCACGCAGTGACTCGGCGAGCACCGGAATCTCGTCGAGGCGCGCCGAGCCAAGCAGCCCGCGTTGCCTGCGCAGAACCGCCTTGAGCGGTTCGCGGTCCATCGCATCGTCCGTCAGGGCGCCAATGCTGCGATCCAGTTCGGACGCGATCCCTGCCACTTCGTGTGCGGCATACTCGAGGAACGCGCGGGTCTCCTGCGCACCACTCTCGTGCACGGCAGGCTGCTCGGCGCCGATCCCCAGCTCATCCCATCTGCTCGCAATCGCATCGGCGCGTCGATCCGCATCATCGCCGTGTGCAATGGAGCGCAGGTCGTCGGCGCTGGAGCGCAGGCGTTCGATCGTGCCGACGTCGAGGCTGAGCGAGGCACCCGTGAGTGCACGCGTCGCGTTCTCCAGCACGCGCGCCCCGCGATAGGCAGCGTCCTCGCGCGCAATCTGGGCCGCACCGCGCATCGCACGCGCCGCGCGATACAGCTGCTCGACGTCGGGCGTTTCAGCGTCCAGTGTGTTGCTGAATCGTTCGAGCTGCTCCATGACTTCGGAGACGAAGAAGTCGTGCAGTGTCGCCATCAGCCGTCTCCGTTGCGCATGATCGTGGCTCGCGCGGCGTGCACGATCTCCGCCATGTCACGCACTGCGCGCTCCATCCCGGTGAAGAACGCGCGACTGACCACGCTGTGTCCGATGTTCAGTTCTTCGATCTCAGGCACTGCGGCCACTGCAGCCACGTTCTCGTAGGTCAGTCCGTGTCCGGCATGAACGGCGACGCTGCGTGCGGCGGCGTGTTGTGCAGCGCGCGCCAGTCGATCGAGCTGCTGCCGGACGTGAACAGCCTGGTCGCGTCCGTGTCGCAGCTTGAACGCCTCGGCATACTCGCCCGTGTGCAGCTCGATCGCGTCCACGCCCATGTCGGCGGACATGTCGATGTCGTTGTGGTCCGGGTCGATGAAGAGGGCAACGCGGATGCCGCTGTCGTGCAGGTCCCGCACGGCCGCCTCCACGCGGCGACGGGCATCTGCGTCGCGCAGCGCGAGGCCGCCTTCGGTCGTGACTTCCTCACGTCGCTCGGGCACGAGCGTGGCCGTCATCGGCCGCAGCTCACGCGCAATCGCGACGACGTCGCTGGCAGCGGCAAGCTCCAGGTTCACACCCGTGCGCACTGTCTGCATGAGAAGGTGCACGTCGCGATCCTGCACGTGACGCCGATCCTCGCGCAGGTGCACGGTGATGCCGTCGGCACCACCGAGTTCCGCCAGGACCGCGGCCCGCACCGGGTCGGGCTCATCCGTGCCGCGCGCCTGCCGCACCGTAGCGACGTGATCGATATTGATGTGGAGTCGCATCAACCGCCCGCAAGCAGGGCCTTCATCTCCGCCGCGCGCTGCGGATCGAGTCCGGCAGCGCTCGACAGGCTCAGAAGTTCCATCCCGAGCGCGCAATATAGCGCCCGCTCCTGCCCCGACAACCGATTGAGGTGCAGCCGCACGGTATCCACGTCGCCGCGGGCGACCGGTCCTGTCAGCGCGCCGCGCACACCGAGGTTCTCCAGGTTGTCGAGCGTGCCGCGCACCAGTGGCAGCAGCCCCTGCACGGCCTCGCCTTCGGGGATGCCGACCTCGTCGAAGACCCGGACCGCGGCCGCGAGCACCGCGACGAGTCCGTTCGACGCGAGCACGGCACCGGCGTGGTAGAGCGGCCGCATCGCGGGCGGCACGATAACCGTGTGCCCGCCCAGCGCGTCCGCAATCCGGCGTCCGGCGGCGATCGCTGCCGGTTCGCCCGCCAGCGCGAAGGTCACGCCGGCCAGGCGGTCGGCGGCCAGCCACGGGTCGGCGACGGCCTGCAGTGGATGGATGGAGCCGACGGAATAGCCGGCCTCGTGGAGCGGCGCCAGGACGTCCGTCGTGAGTGCGCCTGCGAGATGAAGTGCAACGCAGCCCGCGGGCGCGAGTCCGACGCGCGTGAGGTCGTACGTGACTTCCGGCAGCGCCTGGTCCGGTACGGCGAGCAGGGCTGTCATCGTGCCTTCCGGGAGTGGTGACGGCCAGAGGCGATACTCGACTGACGGCTCCGCTTCCTCGTGCGCACGATGTGCGGCCGCATCGAAAACAGGATGCGGCGGCGGCTCCATTGCACGGCCGTAGAACACGACGCGCTCGGCCGCGCCGCTGCGTACGAGCGCGGCACCGAGTGCGAGCCCCATTCGGCCGGTGCCGATGACGGCGACGCGCTCGTTCACGCGCCGCTCACGCTGATGCCTTCACGGGCGCGCAGCCGCCCGACGATCGCAACAGGCAGCCGCGCCACGAGTCCGACCGTGGCGCCGTCCTCGTCGCGCTGGAGCACTTCCCCGTCACGATAAATCGAGGCGATCGTCTCGCCGTCGCTTGCCGGGATGCGTAGATGCACCTCCGGCCGCCCTTCGCGAACCTCCTGCAGCAACCGCTCGCGCAGGGGATCGAGTCCGCCCTGTGACTGCGCGGAAACGAACACCGCGGGCTCATCG
>CAYLME010000302.1:0-2834 GCA_964384585.1 uncultured Gemmatimonadaceae bacterium
GTACACCCGATCAGCGTGGTGGCAGAACGGACGGGGCTGACGCCGGACGTGCTGCGCGTGTGGGAGCGCCGCTACGGCGTGGTGGTTCCCGATCGGGACGAGGCCGGCCGAAGGCTTTACACGGACGGGGACATCGAGCGCCTCCGGCTGCTCGCCCGTCTGACCGCCTCGGGGCGCAGCATCGGCCAGCTGCTCGAGCTGGACACCGGGGAGCTGGCCGGGCTGGTGCGTGCGGACGAGGCCGAGCGCTGGCAGCCGACGCCGCCGGTTCCCGGTGCGCACGAGGAGGAGCTCGTGGCGCGTGCGTTTGCACGCACGCAGGAGTTCGACGCGGCGAGCCTGGAGGCGGAACTGCTTCGCGCGGTCGCACACGTCGGCGCGACGCGCTTCATCGAAGGCATCGTTGTGCCACTCTTCCGTCGGATCGGCGAAGCGTGGCATGCGGGTGAAATCGGGATCGCGCAGGAGCACATGGCCACCGCGGTGGCGAGCGCGACGCTCGACCGCATCCGCACTGCACTGCCCGCCGACGCGAATGCACCTGTGCTCGTCGTCGCGACACCTTCGGGCGAGCGTCATGCGATCGGTGCACTGCTGGTGGCGAGCGCCGCGACGCTGGAGGGCTGGCGGGTGACGTACCTGGGAGCGGACCTGCCGGCGAAGGACATCGCGAACGCGGCGGCCGGCGCAGGCGCGGACGCCGTCGCGCTCAGCTCGATCTTCCCCGGTGATCCCGCTGCGCTCGCCGCGGAGCTGCGCGCGCTGCGCGCAGTGCTGCCGGCCCATGTCGCGCTCTACGCCGGCGGACCAGGCCTGTTGTCACTGCGTGATGCTGATGTGACGGGTGTGACGATCCTCGAGGACATCCGCGAGCTGCGTCAGCGCCTGAGTGTGCGTCGCCCCGTCTGATCGCGGCGCGCGGCGCGTCAGCTCAGTCGGCTGTCGCACCCGTTTTCCGGACGGCACCGTGGCTCATGCCAGCTCCAGGAACAGCATGCCGATGTAGATCGTGAAGCCGACCAGGGACGTGACAGTGATGGCGTAGTGTGCGCGCTCGTGCGCCGTGAGGAAGCCGATCACTGCGAGCACGATGAAGGCGACGCGAAAGAGCGGATCGGCGTCCAGCTGGATGAAGCCGCGGATCGCGCGCTCCTGCGCCAGGCTCGCGAGCGGCAGCAGCGCGAACAGGCCGTAGAACCAGCGACGATGCTCGTAGTAGCGGGCGCGCAGGTCGATGATCTCCTCGCGGTCGAAATCGGGCGCCAGCAGCACACTGACCACGAACGCGATCGTGGGCAGCGAGAGCAGCAGCGCGAAGTCGATGAAGCTCCATTCCGCGACGGAGCGAAGCTCGAACACTGCCCACCAGATCTGGATGTGGATGAGGAACAGCAGCGCGAGCATCAGCAGGGCCGGCAGGTAGAAGCGGACGGCGGAGCGGTACCGGATGAGCTGTGCACCGGTCGCCATCACGTGCGAAATGCCGAGCCCGAGCACGATCGAGATCAGGACGGAGAGGTACTCGAACTCGCTCATGCGCGCGGGGTGCGAGTGTATCGGGTGTGGTGAGTGCTACGGCCGGCGGCGGACGGGACACGCGCGGCGTCGCGGGCCCGCCCGTCGACGGACCCACGACCCGACATGTTACCGCCGCGCCATCTTCACATACTGCCGCTCGTCTTCGCCGATGTAGACCTGGCGCGGACGGGTGATCTTCTGGTCCTTGTCCTCGAGCATCTCCTGCCACTGCGCCAGCCAGCCGGCCGTGCGCGCAATCCCGAAGAGCACGGGGAACATGTCCACCGGGAAGCCCATCGCCTGGTAGATGATGCCCGAATAGAAGTCGACGTTCGGGTACAGCTTCCGGGACACGAAGTAGTCGTCCTCGAGCGCGATCTTCTCGAGGTCCATCGCGAGATCGAGCAGCGGCGACTTGCCGGTCACCTCGAGCACGTCATCTGCCATCTTCTTCAGGATGCGCGCACGCGGGTCGTAGTTCTTGTAGACGCGGTGGCCGAAGCCCATGAGGCGGAACTCGCCCGCCTTCACGCGCTTGATGTAGTCGCCCACGTTCCTGCGGTCGCCGATCTCGTGCAGCATGCGCAGCACCTGCTCGTTCGCGCCGCCGTGCAGCGGGCCCCAGAGCGCAGCCGTCGCGGCCGCCACCGACACGTACGGATCGGCGTGGCTGCTGCCGACGTTGCGCATCGCGCTCGCGGAACAGTTCTGCTCGTGGTCCGCGTGCAGGATGAACAGGACGTCGAGCGCCTTCTCGAGCACCGGGTTCGGGCGGTACTCACGCTCGGTCATCCGGAACATCATGTTCAGGAAGTTGCCGGCGTAGCTGAAGTCGTTCTCGGGATAGACGTAGTGACGCCCGATTGACTTGCGGTAGGCGAACGCGGCGATCGTCGGGACCTTGGCGATCAGGCGGATGATCTGCCGCTTCCGGTTCTCCGGGTCGTCGATGTCGCGCGACTCGGCGTAGAACGTCGAGAGCGCAGCCACCGTGCCCACGAGCATGCCCATCGGATGGGCGTCGTAGTGGAAGCCGTCCATGAACTTCCGCATGTTCTCGTGGATCAGCGTGTGCATCGTGATCTCGTGCGTCCACTCATCCAGCTCCTGCTGGCTGGGCAGATGGCCGTACAGGATCAGGAACGCCGTCTCGAGATACGTGCTCTGCTCGGCAAGCTGCTCGATCGGGATCCCGCGATAGCGCAGGATGCCCTTGTCGCCGTCGATGAACGTGATCGCGCTCGTGCACGACGCCGTGTTCATGTAGGCGGGGTCGTAGCTGAGCAGGCCGAAGTCGTCATCGGACGCCTTGATCT
>CAYLME010000303.1:0-2819 GCA_964384585.1 uncultured Gemmatimonadaceae bacterium
CGTCGGGTTGGTGCCGTCGTGCGTCATGCCGCGCCTGTGAACGATGAAGTACGGGATGCGTGTGCCGTCCTTCGACGTCGCCTCGTGCTGCTCGACGACCAGTCCGGTGGCATCGAACATCTCCGGCATGCGCTGCACTTCCCGGACGGCGCCGTCGTCACCCGAGAGATAGAGCGTGGTCGGCTGCGTGAAACCGCTGTACGTGAAGAAGTACCGGTTCGTCGACGGCGATGTCGCACTGACGCCGATGCTGCCCATCTCCGGGGCGGGCACCGTCTCGTGCGTCCATGCGCCGTCGGTGAACGTGTAACGGCGCAGCTCGCCGCGCACGTTGTTCAGCATCGCGACCAGCAGGTGATCGCGCGTGGTGGCAATCGACTCGATCGCCTCGCGCTCACCCGGCGCGAGCACCACGCTGAAATCGCGGCCGCCCGCGAGGAAGCTGTCGATGGCGATGTCGACGAGAGATGCGGCAGGCAGCGTCCGGCCACCGATGTCCCACGGCGAGCGCAGGCGCACGAGCAGCCGGTCGCGCAGCACCGCGAGATCCGCATCGAGCGGCACCTCGATCTTCACCAGCGTACCTTCGCGCAGTACGTATGTGGTGCCCGTGTAGAAGTCGGGACGGTGCATCACCAGCTCGTAGCGGTCGTCCGCGGTCTCCCAGGCACCGACCCACACGCCCATGTCCGTCGCCGCTCCCTCGAACAGCGTGCGCGCCGAGCTCAGCGGCGTCCCGCGCTCCCAGGACCTGGCGATGCGCGCGTAACCGGACGTCGTCATGCTGCCTTCCCCGAAATCCGTGGCGACGAGGAGCGTGTTCGCATCGATCCAGGCGACGCTCTGCTTCGCCTCGGGGAGGCGGAAACCGCCATCCACGAACTGCTTCGTCTGCGTGTCGAACTCGCGCACCTCGACCGCGTCCGCACCACCGCGTGAGAGCCTGATCAGACACAGCCGGTACTCCGGCGAGAGGCACGTCGAGCCGCCCCACGCCCACGGGATACCTTCGGCGTCCGCCAGCGCATCGATGTCCAGCACCGTCTCCCACTGCGGATCGCCGCCCGCATAGGAATCCCAGGTCGTGCGACGCCAAATGCCACGCTCGTGCGACGCGTCCTGCCAGAAGTTGTAGAGGTGCTCGCCGCGGATCGACGGCATCGGGATCCGGTCCTGCGAATCCAGGATCTCGACCGCACGCGCGAAGATCGGTTCGTAGACACCGCTCTGCGACAGCTCGGCGACCGTCTGCGCGTTGTGCGCGCGGACCCAGTCGAGCGCTCGCGGCGACTCCACCTCTTCGAGCCAGAGGTACGGGTCGGCCTGCTGCGCCGATGCCGGAGCGGTTGGAACGATGATCGCCATTGCTGCCAGGACTGCCACGGTACGAGACATGTTGAACCACCTGGGTGGGGGGACATCCGGTAGTCTACAGCCCGCCACGCCCGCCCTCAAACCCTCCGACTGCCGGCGCCCGACGCTTCCTTCGCGACATCGGTATCGCGCCCGCCCTTGCGACCGACTTGCGATAGTCCATCAATGGACTATATTGGAGGAAGAGTCCCTTCCTGCACCTGCCAAGGAGGAGCCCGTGGGACTGCCGAACGTGGAGGCGCCGGACGTCACTGCCGAGCGTATGGCACAGGCCGGTCTGCGGACATTCTTCCGCATCGCCGCGCTCTGGGACCTGAGCGTGGAGGAGCAGATGCGGCTGCTTGGCAGCCCTGCCCGTTCGACGTACTTCAAGTGGAAGAAGGAGGGCGTGGAAGCGCTACCGCACGACGTGCTGGAGCGGATCTCGTACGTGCTGGGCATCTACAAGGCGCTGCAGGTGCTGCTGCCGGACGAGCAGGCGGCGGACGCCTGGGTGCGTCAGCCGAACGATGCGAAGCCATTCGGCGGCCGTTCCGCGCTGGAGCGAATGCTGTCCGGGCACGTGGCGGACCTGTACGAGGTACGGCGGTACCTGGACGCTGAGCGTGGCGGGTGGCCGTGAGTGATGGCGCAGCGTCGGGGCAGGCCGGGCCGTCGGTGGCGTCCGTGGCGCAGGTCCCGGTGCGTCGGGTGCGCTGGCGTGCGTGTTATCGTTCGATCCCGAGCCGCTTCCCGCCGATCGACCTGTTCGAGCGCGTCGCGGATCCGGACGACCTGGACGCGGTGATCGCGCTCGAGTCGATGACGAATGACCGGCTGCGCGACGAGGTCGGTGACATCCGGCTCGTGCCGGCCGACCAGCGGGTGAGCGGCCCCGGTGCCGGCTACGTGATGGCGGCGTTCACGCACACTCCGCCTGGTGGCGGCCGTTTCAGCGACGAGCGCCACGGCGCCTACTACGCGGCGCAGACGCTCGCGACGTCGATTGCAGAGACGTCCTGGCATCGTGCGAAGTTCATGGCGGCGACGAAGCAGCCGCCGATGCACCTGGACATGCGCGTACTCGTCGCAGAGCTGGACGCGCGCCTGCACGACATTCGCGGGATGAAACAGCAGCTCCCCGCGATCTACGACCCCGACAGCTACGGCGCATCGCAGGAGTTCGCGCGCGCAGCTCGCGAAAGCGCCAGCAGTGACGGCGTCGCCTACGACAGCGTCCGCCACGAAGGCGGGCGCTGTGTCGCCGTGTTCAATCCCAAACGCATTCGCAAATGCCACGAGGTGCAGCACCTGACCTATGTCTGGGACGGCGAGAAAATCGCGCAGGTCTACGAGAAACGTGCGCTGGAGCGCTGACGACGCGCTCCTCACCCGCCGTCCCCGCGCAGTTCCCTCACCCTCACCCTCACCCTCACCCTCACCCTCACCCTCACCCTCACCCTCAC
>CAYLME010000304.1:0-2768 GCA_964384585.1 uncultured Gemmatimonadaceae bacterium
CGCCCGCCACGCGAACGCCGTTTACCAGGGGGGTCAGCAAGCGCCCGAAACGCGGGGCGTGATTGCTGGAGAAGCGCGTGACAGTCTGAATGAAGTCCGCGCGGTCGTCCGTCTCCCATGACCAAGACTGGGGCCAGCCCTGCTTGTTGCGCCGCACCGTACCCACAGTAAGCAGATCGAAGCGCTTTTCGATCTCATCCATGAGCTCGTCGCTGATGCGGTGGAACTCCTCGTCCTCGCGCAACCGGCGATCCAGCTCCTCTTCGAACAATTCGTCGACGACCCGCTGATCCCTTTCGTCGATAGCGCCGAGCTCAACCTTAAGCAGATCGCTGTGCCGCGCGGCGATGGTACGCAAGGCAATCAGCGTCTTGGTCAATAAGGCGTTCGTAGCTTCGAGATCGATCGCGCTGTCGGCGGCGGCTTCATCCCCGGGCCCCGCGTCGTCGCCCTCGTCGTCATCGTCGTCATCGTCGTCATCGTCGGCGTCCGCCGACTGAGGTCCGTTGCCCAGGACGTAGTTGAAGCGGAACCGCTGGTTCACGTGCATGAGCAGCTTGCGCAGGACTTCGCCATCGCAGTCGCCACGGTAGGCAGACAGTACGGCCTCGGAAATGCACTCGTTCAGATGCTCGCGGACCTCATCGACAGGGAAGAACGTCACAACGGCTCGGTATGGACCCTCGGCGAGCACGACCTCAGTCTCGTGCACCGTGGTCTTCGCCGTCGACGTGGACGGAAAGCGCTCGGTCGCGGGGTCGGTACCGATCAGCTGCCGAAGGAGCGTCGTCTTCCCTGCACCGGTGGTGCCGAGGAGGAGCGCTCGCCGGTAGTCGGAGGCCACCGACGTTGGCAAGGGCAGATTCGACTCCCGGATCGCGCCGAAGTCACTCTCCTCCGGTTCCATGCCGTGATAAAAGATCTCCACGACTCGGCGGTGGAACCGCTTATCGGCCTCTGCCCGGGCGGGCAGACTCCAGAAGGCCTCCTCTGCTAAAAGTTGGTTGAGCTGCTCCTTCAGGTCGTCCGCCTCCACTTCGTTGGAGGTCCCGAGCCCCTGGCGGACCCTTAGGCCCACCTTGCCCGTGTTCGGGTCAACCCGAACCGGATGCCGAAAGATCACCGCCCACGCACTGCGGCCTTGCGACCGACTCAGGCTTGCTACGAACCGCTTTTGCACGCCGCACCTCGTTGTTCTGTTGTTGTTCTGCGGAGCATCTTAGATACGATCACGCCGGCGGTCAAGCAAACTTTGAACAACGACTGAACAACGGATCTGGTTCGATAGCGATGACTTGAAGGCCCCTGGATGGAAATGGCAGCTCATCGTTGTTACGCAGAACGCGAACACTCCCGTCAACGGTGGCGGCGAGCAAGTCGTTGTCCTGGAAAACAGGAATGGCGCGATCCAGATTCGATCTCCCCTCACCGAGACACTCACGCGGTACTCACACCGAACGGACGCCACTCGAGACGATAGGTCGACGACCGCCCACCCTCCGACTTGTCCTTGGTCGGCCACAGAAGCCCGGTGAAGCCCGCCTTCCGCGCTGCGTCGGTGAAGCGTCCCTGCAACTCGGCGAACGACTGCTCCAACGCAGACCAGTGTGGGTTCACCCGCTTGCGTGCCTTTTCGCTGGTCAGGTCATCGAATGGTTTGCCGCGTGCATCGAGCGCCCAACGCCAAAGCTCCTGGGTGTTGAGGGAACTCGGCTCGATGCCGTCCTTGCCATCGCCCTGGTACTGGGTCAGCAGCGCACGCAGTAAGTCCCAGAACGCGTCGCGGTAATCCGAGCTGCGGTCAGGATCCACGAAGCGCAAAAGCCACTGCGCAAACTCGACGCGCTTCGGCAACGGGCAGGCGCCCTCGCACTGAGGGGTATCGGACAGATCGCTCATGGGGCTCCCGGCAGACATGACGTGATTCTAGCAGCGAACCGTCCGCCAACCGGTTCCAGACCGTCCGGATCCAGCAACCACGCGGGTTTGCGTACCTAACCTGACCTCTCCGTTCAACCCAGGAGAAGGTCATGCTGGAAACCCTCGTTCTACACATCGCCGGCGAGCGCGTCGAACTCCGCTCGCTCCGCTCTGGCGATCTCGCTGTTTACCACCGGCCCGCCGAGCACGTGCGTGCGCTCGTCGAACCCATCTGCCGCAATCGTGGCCACTGGAACAGCGAGTACAACAACTGGATCGTCTTCCGTCAGTTCCGCGCGGCCGTCGTGAGCGAGCTCGAAGCGGAGGCCGACCATGTCTGAACGGATGCTTCACGGTTTGGACTTCGGGCTCGACCACACAGGGCGGATGCGGGGGATCGACGAGGTGGAGCAGGGACTCGCCTGCAATTGCGAATGCCCGGAGTGCGGAAGTCCGCTTGTCGCCAGAAAGGGGGCTGTGCGCGTGCATCACTTCGCGCACCAAGGAGAGAGCTGCACCACCGGCGCCGAAACCGCGCTCCATCGGATGGCCAAGCAGATCGTGGCGGACAAGCGTCGCCTCGTCGAACCCGGACGGGACACGCCGACAGTCTTTCGGGACGCCGCGCTACCGGATGAAATGTACTGGCCCGGCCGGCGCCCCGACGTCGTTCTCTTGACCGAGTCGATGACCCTGCATGTCGAGGTGACCGTAACCCATCGATGTAGCCCCGAAAAGCTGGAGGAGATCGTTCGTACAGGAATCCCGACCATCGAGCTTGACCTCTCGACGGCCTATCGGCGCAAGCGCCTGGGTTGGACGATCGAGCAGCTTACCGATCGTCTCGT
>CAYLME010000305.1:0-240 GCA_964384585.1 uncultured Gemmatimonadaceae bacterium
GAAGATCAGTAAGCCTGCCATGTCCCAGTCGCCGACGTCCACGTAAAGACGCTCGCGCAGTGACGAGCTGCTGTAGCCGCACGTCAATGACAATTGTCGGATGAGCGCATGGGCGAGGCTGTGCATGAGTAGATGCCTAGCGGAGACTATCCGTGGCGGTGCCACGGACGGGTTTCGGTCTCGCCATGCGCGCTCGTACTTGCTCTGCAGTTGTGACGCGCGGTCCACAACCGCTTGCCT
>CAYLME010000305.1:250-2760 GCA_964384585.1 uncultured Gemmatimonadaceae bacterium
GGCTTGCACCACAGCCTACACCCGTAGCCAAGCTTCCTGCCGCGTTGGGCTACCGCCGGACGGATCGCCCATGCCGCTAGGGCAGTTTCGGAAAACCCAATGAAAATGCCTTCTCCTCGGTTCTCGACGGCTGGCAGCCAATCCTTCCTTGTGCGCGAGATACTAGCGATCCGGTCGTCGTGCGGACCCGCCGGCGGGTAGACGCGTGTGAAGCCGCGGAGCACCCTGACCTCTCTTATACGTGTGGCTCGCACCACCCACTCAATCCATGGAGCCAGCTCGGGCGGCGCTTCAGCCGGACGGATCTCGAATTCCGTGTTTTCGCCGAACGGTTGGGAGTGCTGGGTGAACTGCTGGTACTCCTCCCACCGAAGGTTGCGGTCAGGGGCCCGAAGGCGCCTAACCCTATCTTCTACACTTGCAGCAATCTCATCCTCGGGCAGCTGGGTGATTTCAGCCAGACGAAGCGCGCTGATAAGGAGCCGTCGCGCCTCGGGGTCTGGCGCCCTCTCGAGCATCGCCCAGCGGACACCTATCTTCTTCTGGAGCGCGTCGGACCACGGGGGTATGTCAAGCGCGGACTCCAGGACCGAGAAGTAGAGGTTCGAGGCTCCTCGCTGTACGACCCGGGGTGTGGCCGCGCAGACCTCGTCTGCATCCGAACCTAGCCAGGGCCGCCTGCCCGGGCACCTGCTTGGTATGGCGCTCGGTCCGACCGCTCCTTCCCGCGACCGCTTCTGATCGCACTCAGTGCAGGTGAGGATCAGGCCGGCGAGGCCCGCCGCCGCGCTCCCTTCAAGTTTCAGATCGCGACGCCGGGAGCAGTTCTCCTTGTGCCTGGCCCACCACTGCCAAGGGAACTCGTCTAGGTGCCCTCGCTCGCAGATTACGATGAAGCGCACAGGCACGACGTGAATACGGTTCCGTCCGCCGGCCGCAAGGGAACAATCAGCGCAGTACAGCGCTGGGTCGCCCGGGTCTTCTGCCCACTTGTCTGACATCCTGAGTACATGGCAGCCAGGACACTGAAGCCACCGGGGGAAACGCACTCCAACAAGCTTTCCAGCGCGTCTGGAGTAGACGCCTGGAGCGACCTGAGGAGCCACGGGCGGGAGGCGGAATCCCTCGACTCCTAGCTGCTTCTGCAGTCGGGGCTCGAAGGTCGTTTGCGGATGCCCGAGGCCCTCGGGAGGCGCCGATTGGTCCCACGCCTCAAGACCGCCAGCCACGACAGAAACTCCCGCGCCCCCGTAGTTTCCCGCCCGGAAGTCGACGATCGATCCTGGCCCATGTGACGTGACGACCTGGCTTCTCCGAATATCGCCTAGTTCGTTCGCCACTTAGCTCTCCTCCGAGCGGAGCCTGTATCGAAGCACGTATGGCGTGCCGGCCTCCACTTCCCGCATTGAGTTGGGGGTAGCCCAAAGGGCTCGGCGTGCGCCCTCGCTCTCCAGGTTCTCGTCCCCATCCGCCTTCGCGGCGTACTGCTCGGCCGACATGAGCAAGGTGGCCGCGCGACCGTAGTCGTCCCAGTACCGCTCCAGGTCCGGCCTACCTGCCCACTCATCAAGCAAGCGCTCGATCTTCTGCGTCACGGATGGAAGCTCGCCCGAGTCGACGCGGGCCACGCGCTGCTCAATTACCGCGACGAGCCTTTCGACCTCATCCCGCCGCAGTTCCGTTAGCACCGGGCTTCTATCCATACCGGCTACTAGGTGCCTGGCTAGCGCCACCACCACGGCATGCAGCGCCTTGTCCTGGGCGCGCGATGCGAAGGGCGTGACGCTTGTGGCCTCCACGTCCCTGTAGAGGGCTCGGTGCCATGTTTCGAACGTCTCGTAGTGGGACCTATCTCGAGCGCGCATGCTGTTGTACATGGTGACGACGAGCCCGGGCACCGCTCCACGACCGACACGGCTGGTTGCCTGGATGTACTCCGCTAGGCTCTTCGGCTGGGCGTTGACTACCATGAGGCCAAGCCGGGGGATATCCATGCCGACTGAAATCATGTTGGAGGCAAGTAGTAGGTCGACGGCCTCGGGCTCCCCGGGTCGCTTCTTGAGCTTGTCGAGCATGTCACGAATCTCATACGACGGCACGCGGCTCGTCAGCTCGGCCGGCGCCTCGATTCTCCGCGCCTCCTCGTCGCGGCGCGAGGCGTACTGTGTGATCGAAATGGGCACGTCATCCTGCATCAAGACGAGCGCCCGACCCAGCTCCCTCAGCGAATTGAAGTAGGTAACCAAAGTCCAGTAATAGTCTCGCTCGTCCTCCGAGGCCGCAGTTTCAGCTGCTGCCTGCAACAGGCTGGCAACTAGCGCCTGCAGCATGTACGTAGCAGAGCGGCCAGCTGTCGTCACGCCTACGTAGCGTCTAGATGGCTTGCTAGGGTCAGCGACCGCGAACCCAGAGTTGTCGGCATCCAATCCCGGCGATGGGAACTGATACGCTCCACGGTCGAAGAGCGATCGAATCTGCTCCTGCGCTCGCCGGATAGTGGCAGTGGAGCC
>CAYLME010000306.1:0-2757 GCA_964384585.1 uncultured Gemmatimonadaceae bacterium
GTACGTGATGTCCGCACCGTACGCGGCGCGCCGCTCGGGCGTGCCCGGCTGGTGCAGGTCGATGCAGTCGACGGTGAGACCGAGATACGTGTAGATCGTGCCCATCCACTCGCTGTCGCGCTGCGCCAGGTACGGGTTCACCGTGACCAGGTGCACGCCGCGACCGGCAAGCGCGTTCAGGTAGATCGGCATGGTCGCAACGAGCGTCTTGCCCTCACCCGTCGCCATCTCCGCGACCTTGCCGCGATGCAGCGCGATACCGCCGATCAGCTGTACGTCGTAGGGGACCATGTCCCAGGTCATGGTCTGACCCGTGACGGTGATCTCCGAGCCGAGCAGGCGGCGGCAGGCCTCCTTCACGGTGCCGTACGCCTCCGGCAGAATGTCGTCGAGCGCCTCCTGCAGGCGCGCCTTGAGCGCGTCCTCCGTCGCCACGATGCGGCCCTGCAGCCGCTCGCGCTCCGCTGGATCCTCCGTCTGGCGCTTCGTGTCGCGCAGCTCCGCCAGCTCCGCCTCGAGTTCCGCGGTCTGCTCACGCACCGCGGCGCGCAGTTTCTCGGTCTGCTGCTTGAACTCCTCCTCCGGCAGCTCCGAGAGGCGGTCCGCCCAGGAATTGATCTCGTCCACGAGCGGCGCCAGCTTTTTCGCCTCCCGCTCGTGTCGGTCACCCAGGATCTTGTTGAATATCGACTTGATCATTTGACTTCAGTCAGTAATTGGAGGGCGTCCACCACGCCCGATCGAGCCCGCATCCGTCGCAACAGGCGCGGAACCTTGCTCATACCCGCCCCGTTGCGGCGCGTTCAACGGTAGAGCTGCTCGCGAAAGATGATCTCCACCACCGCATCCGGCACCAGGTAGCGCACGGATTCGCCCACTCCTACGCGCCGTCGCACTTCACTCGACGAAATGTCGATCCGCGTTGCGTTTACGAAGGCGACCCGGCCCTGATCGAGTTCATGCTTCAACCACGGAGGACACTGAGGACGCAGAGCGTCTGCGAGACGTTGCACCTCTCGCCGCCGGACCTCGGTGCTCTCTGTGTCCTCTGTGGTTGAATGCAGTCCTCCGGTCCTGCCGATCACTCCGACGCAGGCCATGGAAAGTATTTCCTCCGGCCCCTTCCACGCAGGGAACTCTGCCCACTGGTCCGCACCGATCAGCAGCCACAATTCTGCAGCAGGGTACTGCTCACGGAGGTGGCGCAGCGTCTCGACGGTCCAGGACGGACCGGGCTGCTCCAGCTCCCAGGGTTCGACGCTGAAGCGATCATTGCCTGCCGTGGCGGCCTCGACCATGGCCAGGCGTGCCGCTGCGGGGCTGAGCTGCCGGTCGCGCTTGTGGGGAGGCGTGCCGGCGGGCACGAACAGGACGCGGTCGAGTGCGAGGGCGAGGGCTGCATCCTGTGCCACGATCAGGTGGCCGAGGTGCGGTGGATCGAATGTGCCACCGAAAATGCCCAGCTTCATCATGTCCCTGCCGCGCGTCCGCCCTGCGCAGCGCTACCGGTAGAACGCGGCAATCGCTTCGATGACCCGGGCGAGGTCGTCGCGCTCGAGCTCCGGATAGATCGGCAGTGCGAGCGTTTCCTTTGCGGCGCGTTCGGCTTCCGGGAAATCACCTTCGGCGTAACCCCACCCGTCGAAGCACTCCTGCATGTGCAGCGGGACGGGATAGTAGATCTCGGTGCCGATTCCCTGTTCCTTCAGATGCTTCTGCAGCCCGTCCCGGTTCTCGGCGCGGATGACGAACTGGTTGTAGATGTGTCCCGGCACATCGGTTGGCGCAGTGACGTGGTTGCCGAGATCTGCCTCTGCGAGGAGTGACCGATACGTATCGGCATTGCGTCGCCGTGCAGCCGTCCAGCCGTCGAGATGCTTCAGCTTGACGCGCAATACGGCCGCCTGCAGTGCGTCCAGACGGAAGTTGCCGCCGACGATGCTGTGATAGTACTTCGGTTCGCTGCCGTGTACGCGCAGCACCCTCAGCCGTTCGGCGATGCTCGCATCATTCGTCGTGACGCAGCCACCATCGCCGAATGCGCCGAGGTTCTTGCTCGGGAAAAACGAGAAACATCCGTATTCACCGATGCTGCCCGCCGTGCGGCCCGACGCATCGACCGAACCGATCGCCTGCGCAGCGTCCTCGATGATGCTGATGCCCCGCTCGCGTGCGATCCGGACGATCGGATCGATGTCCGCCATGCGACCGTACAGGTGCACCGGGATGATCGCGCGCGTATTCGGCGTGACGGCCGCGGCGGCAGCTTCCGCATCGATGTTGAACGTCGCTGGATCGATGTCCACGAACACGGCGCGAGCGCCCATCCGTGCCACGACGCCTGCGGTGGCGAAGAACGAGTACGGCGTGGTCACCACTTCGTCGCCGGGCCCGACGTCGCATGCCATCAGTGCCGCGAGCAGCGCGTCCGTTCCCGATGACATGCCGACCGCGTGTGCCGTGCCCGTGTAGGCCGCGATCTCCTGCTCCAGCGCTGCCACCTCGGGACCCAGGATAAACCCCTGGGATTCGAGGACCCGGTCGATTGCGACGCGGATTTCGTCCCGGATGGTCGCGTACTGGGCGCGCAGGTCCAGCAGCGGTACCTGGCGGGCGTGCTGACTGACGGGAGATGCCACGATCCGGCCCTGGTTGGTCAAGCTGTTGGCTACTGTGCAGCCGACGCGCCGCTGCTCACTTCGCGCGCCTGTTCGGAGTCCGGGAACTCGCGCAATAGCCGCTCTCGTGCGGCTTCGG
>CAYLME010000307.1:0-2750 GCA_964384585.1 uncultured Gemmatimonadaceae bacterium
GCGCACTTCCCGAGAACCTGCTCGAGTCCGAGCTGTTCGGTCACATGAAGGGCAGCTTCACCGGCGCGGTGCGTGACAAGGAGGGTCTCTTCGTCGCGGCCGAGGGCGGCACGTTCTTTCTCGACGAGGTGGGCGAGATGTCTCCCGCACTCCAGGTCAAGCTGCTGCGCGCGATCCAGGAGAGGGAAGTCGTGCCGGTCGGCGCGACGGAATCCGTCGACATCGACGTCCGCATCATCGCTGCAACGAACCGCGACCTCGAGCAGGAGATCCGCCGCGGCAGCTTCCGCAGCGATCTCTACTACCGGTTGAACGTGATCTCGCTGCATCTGCCGCCGCTCCGTGAGCGTCCCGAGGACGTCGCACTGCTGGCCGAGTATTTCCTGCAGAAGCTGGCGGAGGAGAAGGGCGACGAGATTCCGCGCAAGTTGACGGACGATGCGCTGTCGTCACTGCAGGTCTACGAGTGGCCCGGCAACGTGCGCGAGCTGGAGAATGCACTCGAGCGCGCGGCGATCCTGTCGAAGGGCGACGCCGTGGACCTCGAAGCACTGCCGTCACGGATCACGAGCCCGGAAGCGACGCCGCTCGTGTCGGAGCGGCCGGCGACGAATCCAACGCTCGAGCTGATCGAGCGGGCGTACATCCTCTGGGTGTTGCAGGCGGAGGGCGGCAACAAGGCGAAGGCGGCGGAGGTGCTGGGGATCGATCCGTCTACGCTGTATCGGAAATTGAATCGGTATGGGATGGGCGACAGCTGATGAGTCACCAGGTTCAGGCCGTCTCCGGACGGCGCGTTGCGCCGGATCCGCGCTCGCTGCGGTTGAGCGTTGTCATTCCCGTCTACAATGAAGCGCGCACGGTGGCGGCGCTGATCGAACGGGTTCGTGAAGTCGATCTGGACATCGAGATCGTCTGTGTAGATGACGCCTCGACGGACGGCAGCAGGGACGTATTGCAGCGGTTGAAGGAGCAGGGTCACATCGATCGACTCGTGTTTCAGGAGCAGAACCGCGGCAAGGGTGCAGCAGTCCGCCGCGGGATCGAGGAAGCGACGGGTGACGTGATCGTCATCCAGGACGCCGACCTCGAGTACGACCCCGAGGACCTGGTACCGTTGATGATGCCGATCGTGGAGGATCGTGCGGACGCCGTGTTCGGCTCGCGCTTCCTCGGTGGTGCGCACCGCGTGCTCTACTTCTGGCATCGCGTCGGCAACGGCGTGCTCACACTGCTCTCGAACATGATGACGGACCTCAACCTCACCGACATGGAAACGTGCTACAAGATGGTCCGCGCCGATCTGATGAAGAGCCTGCCGCTTCAGACGGATCGTTTCGGCATCGAGCCGGAGCTCACGGCGCGCCTCGCACAGTCGCGGGCACGCATCTATGAGGTGCCGATCTCGTACCACGGACGGACGTACGCGGAGGGGAAGAAGATCGGCTGGAAGGATGGGGTGGCGGCGTTCTGGCACATCTTCAGGGCGAATGTGGTGGGGCCGAAGGCGGAGGTGTATCGGGCGGGGATCAGCCTCAGTGCCTCTGAACCCGCCACTTCTGGACATTACCCGACTCGCTGATGCCCATGACATCAGGAACGGGGCCAAAGAGGGCCGAACCGATGGCGGCGCGCGCACTGAGGGTTGTTATCGGCTTGGCGCTGCTTCTGCTCACAGCTATCCCCGTCTATCGAATTCTCGACCACGAAGACACCGGGCTGGCGGGACGTGCTACGGTCGGCTTCGCAGACATCTTCTTCGAGGTGTCGTTGTCCGGGTTCCTGCTGATGGTTCCTGTAGGAATTCTGGGTGCAGTGCTTCTGCGGCCGGAAGTGCTGCGCCGGGCGAGCATTCGGGCGGAGCAGGTCATACTTTCACCGCGCACTGGAGTATGGTTTGCAGCGTGTGCCACGACCGGGGCGCTGCTTACCGCAGCATTTTCGCTGCTCGTTCTCGAAGGAAAGCCCAATCTCGTCGACGCATTCGTGCAGCTGCTACACGCTCGCTATTGGGCGGAAGGCATACTGGCAGGGCCCAATGACGGACTAGGTGCCTTCTGGGCGGTGCAGAATTCCTTGTTCACGAATAACGGTTGGGTATCGCAGTATCCGCCCGGGCACGTTGCACTGCTCGCGCCGTTTCTTCGGCTCGGCGTTCCCTGGTTGCTGGGGCCGCTTCTCGTCTTCGTGGCGGTGTGGAGCGCCGGTGCACTGGCAGATCGTCTGTATCCCGATGATCCTGTGGTCCCCCGCACAGGCGCTGCGCTCCTCGCGCTCAGTCCGTTCTTTCTATTTCTGAGCGGTGCATACATGAACCACGCGACTACCGCCGCGTGCGTCATGGCAGGCGCCTGGGCGATCGTCCGAGGATGGCAGGGAAAGGCGCGCTGGATGTCACTGGCCGGCGCGCTGCTCGCTCTGTCACTGGCGACGCGGCCGCTCTCCACCTTGGCAATGACGTTGGCCGTGGTCCTGCTAGCTCCGGTTATCTGGCCCCGATCCGCTCGTCACCTCGCGCGTTGCGTTGCTTGGGGCGTTCTCGGAGCGGCACCAGTGCTGGCGCTGTGGTTCGCTTACAACCTGCACTTCTTCGGCTCGCCGTTTCGTCTGGGCTACAATGTCGCGCACGGAGCAGGGATGTCACTTGGCTTCCATCGCGATCCATGGGGGAACATCTACGGCCTCCGCGAGGCCATTGGATATACGTCGTCCGACCTTGTGGCACTCGGTACACACCTGTTCGAGGCCCC
>CAYLME010000308.1:0-2723 GCA_964384585.1 uncultured Gemmatimonadaceae bacterium
CACCGGAGCCGACACCGACGCCGACGCCGACGCCGACGCCGACACCGACACCGACGCCGACGCCGACGCCGGCGCCGACGCCGACGCCGGCGCCGACGCCGACGCCGACGCCGACACCGACGCCGGAGCCGACACCGGTTGTCGAAGACAGCACGTACGTGCGCGGGCGCCTGTTCACGGTGCGCGTGGCCTGGGATCCCTCAGCGCCTGCCGAAGTCCGGCGCGCCGGGATGCTCGCGATCGCACTCGAGGACGCCGGCCTTCCGCTCCTGCCTGCGGACAGCGCCGACGACAGCACCGCCCGTCGCTGGGGCGCGTGGCGTAACGCGGCGGATGCGAATCGTTTTGGTGAGTACGTGGCGAGCAGCTACAATCTCGATTGGGAGTGGGTACACATCGACAAGGACCAGCGCATGACGACGGCCGTTGTCGACGCGAGTCACGCGTTCGTCGATGCACTCGGCAAGTCGGGGAAGAAGCCGAAGGGCAAGCCCGGCAGCTAGGCGGCAGTGACGCAGCAGGGTAACACGGATGCGCGGCAGCGAACCTCTTTCGCTGCCGCGCATCGTGCTTCCGGCGCTCGCGTCGTGATGTGTGCTCGTGGCGCGCGCACTGCCGGATGTCGCTGGTTACTGCCCGGTGCCCGAGTCGAGCTGGCGGAGAAGCGTTACGAAGCGCGGATGCTGCCGCAGTCCGCGGAACACGTCGGGCGAGCGGATGCGGCTGATTTCGTCCTCGTGCAGTGCGGTCAGCTGTTCTGGGATTTCCTGCGCGGCATTCCCGTGCTGCGCTCGTCCGTCACGCCCGGGCTGGAACTGATCGCGCAGGGCTACGGCGCAGGCGAGTACGTCATCCCGCAGTCGGTGCGGGTGATGGACTGAGGGGCTGGACCGCGCCGCAGGGCGCGAGTGAACGACGTCCCGTCCGCGAAGTGCGCGGGCGGGACGTTTCGCGTTCAGCGGCCACGCGCGGGGCAGGCGCGACGCTACCAGCGAATGACGGCGCTGCCCCAGGTGAAGCCGCTCCCGAACCCGGTCAGCACGAGCAGATCGCCGCGCTTCAGCCGACCCGCCTGCACGCACTCGTCGAGCGCGATCGGGATCGTGGCCGCGGTGGTGTTGCCGAAGCGCTGTATGTTGTTGTAGACCCGATCTGCGTCCAGCCCGAGCTGCTGGGCGACCGCCTCATTGATGCGCAGGTTCGCCTGGTGCGCGATGAGCAGGTCCACGTCCGCCACCGTCAGGTCGTGCGAGGCGAGTGCTTCCTGCACGGACTCGGGCATGCGCGCCACCGCATTGCGGAACACCTGCCGACCCTGCATCCGCGGGTACTGGCGACCGGCGTCGAGGTCCTCGTGCGAGATACGCGGAAAGCGCGCCGAGGCGTCGGACTCACACCAGAGCATTTCCGCGTGCCGGCCGTCGGCGTAGAGGTGGGTGGACAGCACCCCACGGCCGGGGTCAGGCGTCGGTCCGAGGATCGCGACCCCGGCGCCGTCGCCGAACAGCACGCCGACATCACGACCGCCCGGCCCGAAGTCGAGACCCGTCGAGTGGACCTCGGCACCGACCAGCAGTATGCGGCGGTACTGGCCGCTCCGGATCCAGGCGTCGGCGACGGACAGGCCGTAGAGGAAGCCGGTGCACTGGTTGCGAATATCGAGCGCCGGCACTCCCGGGATGCCCAGCTTCGCCTGCAGGTAGACGCCACTTCCGGGGAAGAAGTAGTCCGGGCTCAGCGTCGCGTAGATGATGCAGTCGATCTCCTGCGCATCCATCCCGGCCCGCTCGAGCGCTATGTGCGTCGCCTTCAGCGCGAGATCCGACCCGGCCTCCTGCCCGGGCTCTACCCAGTGGCGCTGCTCGATGCCGCTCCGCTCCCGGATCCATTCATCCGACGTGTCCCACCACTGGCGGAGCTCGTCGTTCGTCAGCACCCGTTCGGGTACGTGAAACCCTGTACTGATGAACTCGGTGCGAAGCATCCAACCTCCGTCAGGTGGATCCGGAATGGACGTGCCGTCCCGTTCAGTACCGTGCCCGGGTGCGCGCATAGCGCGCGGCCCGGGCGCCGGTCACTGCGGTGCGCCTCACAGTACCGCATTCGACAGGGGAGTCAATGCGGGGGGCACGGCCTGCCCGTCACCGATTCAGCCAGTATGACACCTTCACCAGGAACGTGTTGTCCGGATGCAGGTCCATCAGACTGCGGTAGTCTCGCCGCCACGACTGCCGGTCCACGTCGTTCTCGAACGCCTCGCGTCCGTGCGCCCATACCACGTACATGGTAGAACCCGGCAGGTACTCCCATCGCAGCACGGCATTCGTGCGCAGCTGCGTGAAGCGGAACGTCGTGCTCGCCTCCGGCGGCGCCGTGAACGGCTGAAGCCGCGCGTCGTAGTCGGCGGCATCCGGCGTCGCACTCAGTTCACGTACGTTCGAGTAGCTGCCGGAGCTCGTGAACGGCTCGCCGTAGAACTCGAATGAGAGGTCGGGCGTCACGGCGTAATTTACCCGCATCCTGAGCGCGATCGTGCGCTGATCGAGTCGTGCGAACGTGTAGTGCGTCGTGCCCTGGTCGTCGGTGAAGTTGCCGAACCACTGCGAATCGTTGTCGTCATTGGAGATGCTCAGGCCGACCTGTGCCTGCAGCCCGGTCAGGAGCCGGATGTTCATCGACAGGATGATATTGACGCGCTGCGAGCGGCCGCCGTCCATGATGGA
>CAYLME010000309.1:0-2666 GCA_964384585.1 uncultured Gemmatimonadaceae bacterium
GTGCTGGTGATGTCGGCAACACTCGATGCAGCGCCGGTCGCGCGCCTGCTGGGTGATGCGCCAGTCGTGCGCAGCGAGGGCAGGACATTTCCCGTCGAGACGTACTACCTGGACGAGCCGGTGCGTGGGCATACGGAGGCCGCGGTCACGCGCACCATACGGCGCGCGCTGGCGCAGCAGGAAGGCGACATCCTGGTCTTCCTGCCGGGCGCGGCCGAGATCCGTCGCGTGCATGAGCACCTCGCCGACATGCTCTCGAACGTGCACGTGCATCGACTGCATGGTTCGCTGCGACAGGACGAGCAGGATGCCGCGCTCGCGCCAGCTCCCGCGGGTGCGCGCAAGATCGTGCTGTCGAGCGCGATCGCGGAGACATCGCTCACGATCGACGGTGTGCGCATCGTGGTAGACTCGGGGCTGATGCGCGTGCCGCGCTTCTCCGCTCGGGTCGGCATGACGCAGCTGGTCACGGTGCGCGTGTCGCGCGCGTCGGCGGATCAGCGACGCGGCCGCGCAGGGCGTACTGCGCCCGGGGCGTGCTACCGGATGTGGACGCGCGCGGAAGATGCCGCGCTGCTGGCGCACGGTACACCGGAGATCCTGGAGGCCGACCTGGCGCCGCTCGCGCTCGAGCTGGCCGCGTGGGGTACCACCGACCCTTCCGAACTGTCGTGGCTGGATGCGCCACCCGCGGGTGCGTACGCCCAGGCGCGCGAACTGCTGCGGGAGCTCGACGCTCTCGACGCCGACGGTCGTATCACGACACACGGCGCAGCGCTCGCAGCACTGCCGCTGCACCCGCGACTCGCACACATGCTGCTCCGCGCACAACAGCATGACAGCGTGGACATCGCCTGCGAGATTGCCGCCCTGCTCGAAGAGCGTGACGTGCTGCGTGGTGCGGGCGAGGCCGCGGATCCCGATCTGCTGCTGCGGCTGGACGCGCTCCACGGACAAGGCGTGATCGGTGCCGAAGTGGATCGGGCCGGCGTCGCACGCGTTCAACGCACGGCCCGGGGGCTCAGGCGTCGCATCGGCGACCGGTCGCCTGCGCGCGTGACGACGTCGACGTCGCCCCGGGTGTCGGCGGGTGCGCTGCTCGCACTCGCGTATCCTGACCGGATCGGCCGGGCGCGCGGCGCACGTGGCGCGTTCGTGCTGCGCAACGGCCGCGGCGCGCGGGTGCCCGCACATTCTGCCCTCGCGTCGGCCGAGTGGATTGTCGCTGCGCAGGCCGGCGTACAGGGCGCCGACAGTCTCGTTTTGCTCGGTGCCGCGCTCGATGAGCGGGACGTGCTCGCGGTGATCGGCAATGACATCATCGAGGAGCGAAACGTCTCGCTGGAGGGGTCGCGCGTGCGGGTCCACTTGGTGCGCCGACTCGGTGCCATCGTGCTGGCGGACGTCGCTGCGGGCGGCGTCAGCGACGAGGACACAGCCCGTGCAGTACTCGACGCGATCGAACGGGACGGCGTCGCAGTCCTGCCATGGGGCGACGGTGCACACTCGCTGCGCGAGCGGCTCGTTTTCCTGCACGCCCACGACGACGCATGGCCGGACACGAGTGACGCGGCGCTCGCGTCAACGGCTCAGGAGTGGCTGGTGCCATTCCTGGCGGGCAGCAACGGTGACCTCTCCCGCATCGACCTCGCCGCGGCACTGCTCGCGCGCGTGGACGCGCGGTTGCAGTCGAGACTGGACACACTCGCCCCTACGCATATGGAGGTGCCGAGCGGATCGCGGCTGCGCATCGACTACACGGATCCGGCGGCGCCGATACTCGCGGCACGATTGCAGGAGTTGTTCGGCTGGACGGAAACGCCGCGCATCGCAGGCGGCCGCGTCCCGCTGACGATTCATCTGCTCTCACCCGCGCAGCGTCCGGTCCAGGTGACCCGTGACCTCGCGAGCTTCTGGCGCACCGGCTACTTCGAGGTCCGGCGCGACCTGCGCGGCCGCTACCCGAAGCACTACTGGCCCGATGACCCGCTGACGGCGACACCCACGCGCCGCGTACGGCCGTCTGGACAGGCACCGCCGGGCTGATACGGGCAGCCATGGCGCTTCACCACGGCCGATCCGCCACGCGATCGGCGCGGCCCGGCTGCCTTGCGCAGCTCCGGACCGGGCGACTTGGACGTTCGATCTGTCCGCTTGTAGCTTGCGCGAACGGCGCCCGGATCGCCCCGGCGCCGGAAGCCGATCGACAAGCCCCACGCGGAGCACCTCGTGACATATATCGTTCGCACTCTGGCATGCGCCGCGATCCTGTGCGCTGCCCTTCCCTTCTTCGACGCAACGCAGGCCGCGGCACAGGACCCCACCGGCCTCGACACCGTCACTGCCGGTCGCTTCGACATGGGCCGGATGTGGACGTTCGAGTATCCGCCGACGGCGTACTTCAGCCAGACCTACGGCTTCCAGGCGGACAGCGCGTGGTTCGCGCGTGCGCGGCTTGCGGCGCTGCGCATCCCCGGCTGCTCCGCGTCGTTCGTCTCCGCGAACGGCCTGGTGGTCACGAATCACCACTGCATCCGCGGCCGCGTCGTCCAGGTGCAGCGTCCCGGCGAACAACTGCTCGACGACGGGTTCTTCGCGCTGCGACTCGATGAGGAACGGCCGATCGAGGGAATGTGGGCGGATCAGCTGATCGGTGTGCATGACGT
>CAYLME010000310.1:0-2644 GCA_964384585.1 uncultured Gemmatimonadaceae bacterium
CGTGGTGCGCAGCGACGGCGATCTGTCGGGCTACCGGTGGGGCGTGGCTCGCAAGCGGGAGTTGCTCGAGCGCGAGAAGCGCGCGTGGATCTTCGAGGACAACGAGCACTCCGGGAAGGCTAGTGCATGAAACCTCTGAACGACTTCGATTGGTCGGCGCTCGAGATAGAGCTCAATGCCCAGGGGCAGGCGATCCTGCCTGCATTGCTGAGCGCGGATGAGTGCGACGCATTGATGAACTCGGCCGCGGACGATGCGGCCTCGTCCCAGGCCGTGCGCTTGGAAACGCTTGACCTGGGCAGAGGCGAGCAGAAGTTCTTCGGCGCTGCGCTTCCGGCTCCGCTTGAGCAACTGCGCCGTGACCTGTACGCACGGCTGGCTCCGATCGCCGGGCGCTGGAGTGAGGTGATGGGGCTGGAAGGTCGCTACCCCGGTGATTTGGATTCCTTCCTGAAAGTCGGCCATCGTGCAGACCAACGCCGGCCCCAGTCGGCCGTGAGCAAGTTGCGCGAGGGTGACTATGTGGCCCTGCATCAGAACGCCGAGGGAGAGAAGGTATTTCCGTTGCAGGCGGTCGTACTTCTGTCCGAGCCGGGAACTCAATTTTCCGGTGGTGAGCTGGCGATGACGGAACAACGGCCACGCATGCAATCGCGGCCAATGGTGGTGCCGCTGCGCCGCGGGGACGCGGTGGTATTCGCGGTCCAGTATCGACCCTTCAAGGGAACCAAGGGCTTCTACCGGGTGAACCTGAAGCACGCTGTGAGTCGCGTTCGCAGCGGCGAACGGATTGCAGTTGAGCTACTGCTTCACGACGCCCGATGACAGCTAGAACCTGGACCTTGATCGGTGTTGATGGCCGTCCGTATCAGAGTGAAGTGCCCGGCACTTTCGGCGGGCATCGCAAGGGCCGTCTGTACGGGCGGATGGACTGTCGCGCCGCTTCGCAGGCAATCGCCCGCGGCGGCTATGTGAAGCACCGTGTGTTCTTCCTGGACGAGGCCGAAGCCAAGGCCGCGGGGTATCGGCCGTGCGCAGTGTGCATGCCGAAAGAGTATGCGCAGTGGAAGATCGAACAACAAAGGAAGGCATAGTGATGTTCAGTGAACAGGGGATCGAGAACCACAGTGCTCGACCCAAATTCCAGTGGGCAGCAGTCCACTCGCTCGAGCGTGCTGTACCGTTTGCCGATCGTGTTGATGGGTTGGCTTGGCCTCGAATCGCCGAGGAGCTGGGCCGAGACGGATTTGCCGTGATGCCGAATCTGCTCAGCGCCGCAGAGTGCCGGGATGTAGTGTCGCTGTACGACGAGCCGGCACGGTTTCGCAGTCGCATCGTGATGGAGCGCTATGCCTTTGGCCGTGGCGAGTACAAGTACTTCGGCTATCCGCTGCCGGACCAGGTCGTCGAGATGAGGGCCGCCCTTTATCGGTATCTGGCACCGATCGCGAACGCATGGCATCAGTGCATGCGCGTCGACGAGCGCTTCCCTGAGACGCTTGAGCAGTTCATCGCAATCTGTCACGCCGCCGGTCAGCGCCGTCCCACGCCATTGATGTTGCGGTACGCAGCCCAGGACTACTGCTGCTTGCACCAAGATCTGTATGGGGAGCACGTCTTTCCATTGCAGGTGGTCTTCCTGCTCTCGCAGCCGGGCCGAGACTTCGACGGGGGCGAACTACTGCTGACCGAGAGTGATCCAAAGAAGCCTGGGTGCGCTACGGTGGTGCCCATTTCTCAAGGTGATGCAGTTGTGTTCGCGGTCAACAGCCGCCCGCAGCGAAGTTCAAGGGGGTACTACCGGGTTGGCATGCGACACGGAGTAAGTCGGCTTCACTCGGGACGCAGGCACACGCTTGGCATCATTTTCCACGAGGCAAAGTAGTGGAGTTGACTGCCTTCCGCGGACGGTTACGGGCTGAGTTCCGCAGCCTCCTTCCTTCGACAGGATCAGGTGTTCGCGAAATCGGGTCAACTTCAGTAGCCTCGGAGTGGCGTGCCACAAGGCAGGCCGCGATATCGGCCTTGGACACGAACGGTGTCGGCTTTGGAAGACACGGGGCGTGTGTGGAGTGTCGGGAAACTGGTCGTCTATCCCTGTTCGCGGACGACCGGTCTTGATCGTCTCGACCGGCGGCTCTGGGTCGGGTCGAGCCGCTCGCGCTCAGTTCGCCACAAAGTTGCGAAGGGCGGTAAGCACATGAACACCCTGCACATCCTCTGGCAGCGACTCCTCACGCCGGAAGGCGACACCTGCGAGCGCTGCGGCAGCACGCACGATGCCATCGTCCAGGTCATGCCCACGCTGCGGGATGTGCTGCGGCCGCTGGGCATCGTGCCCGTCCTGGAGACGCGGGAGATCGCGCTCGACGCCTTCAAGGGCATGCCTTCGGAATCGAACCGGATCTGGATCGCCGGGCGCTCGATCGAGGACTGGCTCGACGCGAGCGTCGGCAAGAGCACCTGCTGCTCGGCCTGTGGCGGAGCGGAGTGCCGGACGCTGGAGATCGGCAGCGAGACCTTCGAGGCGATTCCCGAACAACTGATTCTGAAGGCTGCGCTGCTGGCCGCGGCCGCATCCCTCGGCGCTGGCGGCGACGAAGGGTCGGGCTGCTGTGTCCAGCAGCCAGGGTGCCGTCCCGGC
>CAYLME010000311.1:0-2620 GCA_964384585.1 uncultured Gemmatimonadaceae bacterium
TGCGGCACGGGAATCAGCGGCGGGTGAATGCGTTGATTGCGGAGTATCTGGAGCGGAGGTTGCAGGGAGGGAGGCAGTAGGTGAACGTCCAAATCAGCGAACGGGTAGGGAGGAAAAAGCAGAGGCCGCCTTCTTAGGGGCGGCCTCGCGCCCTGCGTCGAAACGCAGGGGGGGTGTGACACAAACATTGTGAAGAAATTGGCCGGATTCGTCAAGCACCGACGATTGCCAGCTGTGTCGCGGTGGCGCGAAGGCTGCACCTCGGGTCAGGCGAACCCCGTCCGTTAGTGGACCGAACGAGGGCTGCCATTCGCGCAATCAGAGGCCGTCGCGGTCAGTCGCGGCGAAATCGGAGGCGACGGCGTTCGTGTCCGCGCGGAATGCGGGGTCTTTGGCTGCGAGGGCGTAGGCCTCGTTGAGGGCGGCCTGCTTGGCGCGCTGAACCTTCTCTTCGATGGTGGCTTCGACGAAAGCGCTGAGGTTCTCGGCGCCGCCGCCGGCTCGCGAGTTTCGGATCTTCATTTTGACTCCCACTGGTGACTTGCGAGGATTTGCGAATGGAAACCAGTAACTTGCATTCATCCAGCTTGGATGCCAGCGGGCTGTCGCGAAGACAAGATCACGCTCACTTTCGGTGCCGCCGGCGCACACGGCGCATCGCATCCTCGTGGGGAATTCCCTCTCCGGCGGCGACCTGCGCCTCGGAGATTCGGATGTCCCGGAGGACCTCGGCCTCTTCGACGAGCGCTTCGAAGACCTCGAGGTCAAGCAGGACGGCTGCACCCTTGCCGTGCTGCGTAAGGATGATGGGTTCGCCAGTCTGCTGCACCTGTTCAATGAACTGCGCGGCGTTGGCGCGGAACTCGGTGACAGGGCGAATGTCGCGAGAGGGCTTGAGCTTGCGCATCGTACTCTCCACTGTACGTGTAGATGTCCAGTACATTGTACTGAGCACTAGCCTACTTCGCTACGCTCCGCCCGTTGGGCAACGCCTCCGGATACCGCCCCCCGCGGGTCTGCGCTCTCAGCGCATCGATGCTCTCGCGAACCTGTTTCGCCGCGCGATCGCCGCTGAGCCCGGCCGCGAGCAAGGTGACGGCGTAGGTGTTGAGCGAGACACCCTCGTCGGCTGCGAGCTCGGCGAGGAGCGCGTGCAGGGAGCTCGGCACGCGGAGCCGGAACTGTCCGCTGTAGTCGCGGAGCGTGGCGGGCTCGGGCAGGGGGATGCCTTGCTCGGCGTGGTGCTCGAGTGCGAGATCGAGCGCTGTCTGGAGTTCTGCGAGCGCCTGGTCAGGCGTGTCGGCTAGGCCGGAAGCTAGCCTCGCTGGAAGCTAGCCTCGCTGGCAGTTGTCTCCACAAGAACCTGTGAGCTCGTTTCTACGCCTCTTCAAATCCCTGGCTTGAGAACCGTAAAGTGCGCGCATTCTCCGTAACCGTCCGAATGAGTTGATCCGACGCACCGCCAGGTAATGAAACCTCGATCTCGAGGGTAACAACCACACTTGCACCGTCTTGCCCAGCGAGGTGCGAAATGACCTCGTCTGCAATCCGGCTTGCGTCACGTCCCACGCGAGTGGAATCCAGCTGAATGGTGCCGTGAAAGCGTCGCAGCCTCGGTGGAGGCGTGGTCTCGGTGCCGGTTGGAGCCGCACCTGCGGGTGACGCGCCCTCGGGAGATTCCGGGCTCGGTGGCATCGCGGCCGGGACCTCGGCTTCGAGCTGCTTCTTCGCAACATCGGGCTTCACGAGCATTCCGGTGCTGTCAGCGGAAAACGACACCACCTGCCCGCCGCGCAGGCCGCGATAGCGCCCGGCGTCTTCGTCAAAGCTCTCAGCGTAGGCGAAGGAGTCCGACTGCCACGTGAGGAGCTCCGCTCCCTCTCGCGCGGCCTTGACCAGCACCTCAGGGCCACTGAGCCGCGGAAGGTACAGATAGCGGGCGAAGTCATCGACGAGCTGCCGAATCGAGACGTACTCGCTCCTCCAGAGCGGAACATCGTCGAGATGTTTGCGCAGTACGGTCGAGCCGAGCACGGTCACCAGCGCCTCATCGCTCTTCAGGCGCTTGCTCGCCCGTGCCGCGAGTGCATCTGTGCCCGTGACACGCACGGTCTGCCAAGTGATGGGCGCCTGAGGATTGCGCTGCTCCGGGACCAAGAGCCACTGGTAGGTTTCAGGAAGCCGCGCCGTGACAGCACCATCGGCGGCTTGCTTCTGCGTCTCGGCCTGCCGAACCTGATGCGGGTCAAGGTTCAGCGCCACCTGCTCGGCAAGAATGGACTCCCAAGCCAAGTACTTGCGTAGCGCTTCGTCCAAATCCTGCAGGCGCGTCTTGTCTGCGGCCAAGAACACGAGAGTGTTCCGGAAGAGGCGAGGTGTGTTGCCTCGCGACTCGAGAATCGCCCGGGCGGCCGCCTCGGCGGGGCTCGCTTCCTTTGAATGCGCGTGCTCCGCTGGGAGCACCACGAGCCGAGCATCGTGGTCGTCAGGGACATCGGCTCCGGAGCGGGGAAGGGGATGAACCCGCGAGAAGTCCCCGGTGCGTCTCAGGTCAGCGCGTAGGCGCTCGTCGAGCTCGTGGGCGACCTTGTCTGGATCGCGCTTGAGTTGCTCCGCGCGG
>CAYLME010000312.1:0-2596 GCA_964384585.1 uncultured Gemmatimonadaceae bacterium
CTGCTTCATCCGTCGAGCGACCGTCGCGCGCGAGACGCCAAAGCTCGCGCGGATGTCATTGTAGGTGAACCAGCGCTTCTCGGGCGGCAGACCCGCGATCGAGCGGTCGATCTGTTCCGCGATTTCCGTCGGGTATCTGGGCATCTCATCGATCGCGATGACGCGGACTTGCGACGACGCAGGCGGGGGGCGCACAGGCCTCGATGCGTTCGCGGTTCGCCTGGCGACCTGATCTGCCTGAGCCGCTTCGGTCACCGATGCCGTTTCGACCCTGTCGTTCGCAGCCGCCTCTGCATCGAACATGCTGAGCTGGCGTGGATCCGGTTTCTCTGACTTCGCTCCTGATCGGGCCTGCATGTTGGTTGTCCCCATGGCTCGATTTGAGATGGGAGAAGTTATCCACAGACAGCGCGAGACGGCACGAGGCGGCGTTATTCCGGCTTCTTCCGTGTTCTTCTTTGTGATGGGCGTCGCCGCTTTGCGGCCGGGCTCTCGCGCTTCGCGTCGAGCCGCGCTTTGCGCGTCTCGTCCCTCTGGGGCTTCGATCCCATGACGCCGCTGACGCCAGCGTTCCGGGATTTCGCGGACATCTTCCGGCTCATCATGCTGACGGGCGCCCGTCGCAACGAAATCGTCGCTCTGCGCTGGTCTGAAGTCGACTTCGATCGCGCGCGCATCGTCTTGCCGCCGGTGCGCACCAAGATGGGCGCGCTCAATCGTTCACGTACCATCGCGCTCTCAATGCCGGCCCTGCAAATTTGCAGGCGGTGAAGCGGCGCGGGGAGCACGTATTTCCCTCCTCCGTGGGCGATCAGCCGCTCGTCGGCGTCAATCGAGCCTGGGAGAAGGTTCGCGTCCTCGCGGGGATCCCCGACGTGCGCCTGCACGATCTCCGGCACAGCTTTGCAACCTTCGCCGTAGAAGCCGGGGCTTCGCTCTATCACATCGGTCGCGCGCTCGGTCACGCCAAAACCTCGACAACGGAGCGCTATGCGCACCCTTCCGACGCCGGCGCTCGGGCCGTTGCGGCAGCGGTGGGTAACAGATTTCGTTCGGATGCGGGGCTCATCGTCACTGCGGACGAGCCTGCTCAACTCGCATTCTCCTTTGAATCTTCCGAAACGTGACCGACCTGTGGCTGACTAGCTTCAGCAAGCGTGCAGAGAACACCTGCCATGGACTCCACGCCTAATCCATCATCGCCTTCATCGCGAAGCAGCGCTGACCCGAGAGGGGGTCGACTACAAGTTCATCCTGGGCCAGCGAAGCTTAAGGGCTTCGTTCGAGGCGCTGTCCCTCCCCAGACTAGCCCTCGTGGTCAGCAACCTCGTCATCTTCGTTGCTGTCTTTGCTAGGCGGCGATGCGCGAGGTCCCAAATCGTGGCGATGCCGCGTTCGGGGCTGCCGGTCCCTTCACCCAGATCGAGCCATGGTCGTTTTGGCGATGGAGCGGCCGTTCCATCATGTCGTTGTGATCTTTTGGCGCGTAGTCGATCGCTCCGCGATGAAGAAATCTTTGATCGGGTGCGGGTCTGTTCGTGTCGATGTCGTTACGGCTTTTCGCTTCGCCCAGCGTGGTAGAGTGGTAGGATGGGACAAAGGGCGTGTGAGGGACCATACCCGGATGAGTGGCTATTCCTTACGCACCGCACTCACCGTGCGCCCTCGAACGACGCTCGAGGGGCGGGCCTTCGGGGACCCGCCCTTCGACTTCCTGTGTTCCTAGTGCCCGTTCGTCAGTGGCAGTATTGCGGCGTCGAGCGCGCGTGAACCGAGCTTCCGTAACAGCGTCGGGGTCGCCGAAGATCGCGTCCGTATTCCTGCAGACGACGACCCCCTTCAACCGAGAAGCGGCGGCTATTGTCGTAAAAGTCTCGTCCGAAGTCCCGGGCGGCGCGTCCGCAGGAGTAGCCGCAAACACGGCGCCCGGCGTTTCCGTAGACGGCGCCAACGCCTTCGCGTGCGTAACCTGAATACCGATCCACGCGCGGATCGCTCTGATAGCTTGGCGGACCGTAATAGCTCTGCGCGTGAGCCGCGGTCGGTGCGGCGATGGCGACCGCCAAAGCAGCGAGGCCGATGCGGATGAGTGAGCTGGGGCTGGACATTTTCTTCTCCTTGGCGCGGCGGTGGTTGCTTCTCCGCCGTGCCGAGAAGGTCTCACGCGAGGCGGCATCCTGCCCAGGCAGCGCCCACTTATCGCTGCAAGCCCACATCGATAAGGACCCGCGCGATAGGAAAGTGTCTGCCGCTGAGCAAGAATGATCCGGTCATCAAGTTGAGGAATGCCAGTGCCCTATGACCTCGCCGATCCGGTGCTCGCTCAGTTCTTGCGCGAGCGCATTCGCCGCGACCGGTCTTTTACATACGAAGGGCTGGCTGCGCGGGCGACCTCCATGTTCGGCGCACGGAATGCGCCAGGCGACACGACTCTCAACAAATGGGTCGATGTTCCCACCCTGATTACGAAGGACAAGGCGCAAAAGCTCCTTCAGGTCACCGAGTTGGAGGCGGAGTGGGAGCGGTTCAGCGCCGGACTAGACTCGCGCTTTCGCATAAGCGGTGCGTTTGACTACGAGTCCCGAGAACGCGGATT
>CAYLME010000313.1:0-2592 GCA_964384585.1 uncultured Gemmatimonadaceae bacterium
GTCGAATTCAAACGAAGCGCCGCTCGACGGAGATGATGCGCGCGCGGTGCTCGCGCTCGATGAATTTGTGCGCGCTCTCGAGCACCGAGTCCGCGTGCGCGGCATCCGTCGCCGCGACGCACGCAGTGAGTTCCGCCCTCTGCCAGAGATCCTGGTGTGCGGTCTCCGCGACGGAAACGTTGAACCGATCGTGCAGCTTCGTCTTCAGGCTCTTCACGACGCTGCGCTTCTCCTTGAGCGACTGGCTGCCGAGCACCTCGAGCTGCCAGATCGCGACGCCGATGACCATACGTCTTCCCGTGCACCCGTCAATGTCCGCCGTATCCTGGCAGCGAAATGCAAACAGGGGACCGGCACACGCCGGTCCCCCGCAAGACCCGACTCACGTTCGGCTCACGACTCGCTCGACGTCGATCCCGCCAGAGTACGCGCCACCGACTCGATGCGGAAGCACTCGATCTGATCGCCGACCTTGAGGTCGTTGTAGCCGGAAACGTTGAGGCCGCACTCGAAGCCTTCGCGCACCTCGCGAACGTCGTCCTTGAAGCGCTTGAGACTGCCCAGCTCGCCCTCGTAGACCTGCACGGCGTCGCGCACCACGCGTACGCGGCCGCGCCGGTCGATCGTGCCCTCCGTGACGTAGCAGCCGGCAACGGTGCCCACTCGCGGCACCTTGAAGAGCTGGCGTACCTCGGCCACGCCGAGCAGTACTTCCTTCTCTTCCGGCGTCAGCATGCCCTCGAGCGCATTGGACACGTCCTCGACCGCCTCGTAGATGATGCTGTAGAGGCGGATGTCCACGCCCTCGCGGGCCGCCGTTGCACGGGCCTCGCTCGTCGGCCGCACGTGGAACCCGATCACGATGGCGCCGGCTGTGGTCGCGAGCAGCACGTCCGACTCGTTGATCGCACCGACACCACGGTGGATCACCTCGACCTTCACCTCGCTCGTCGAGAGCTGGCCGAGTGCGTCGCTCAGCGCCTGCACCGAACCGTCCACGTCACCCTTGATGATGAGGTTGAGCGTGGCCGTCTCGCCCTGTGCGAGGAGCTTGCTGATGTCGGTCAGCTTGACGCCGCCCTTGATGCGCAGCTGCTTCTCGCGCTCCAGTCGCTGGCGCGTGGTTGCGATCTCGCTCGCACGATCCGCTTCCATGCCGACGAGCATGTCGCCCGCCTGCGGCACGCCGGCGATACCGAGTACCTGCACCGGCGTGCTCGGACCCGCCTGCGTGACCGCCTTGCCCCGCTCGTCGAGCAGCGCGCGCACGCGTCCGTCGTAGTGGCCGCACACGAACGAGTCGCCCACCCTCAGCGTACCGTTCGTGACCAGCACCGTCGCGACCGGTCCCTTGCCGACGTCGAGCTGCGCTTCGACGACCGTACCCTGTGCCGCTCGGTTCGGATTCGCCTTGAGGTCGAGCATCTCGGCCTGCAGCAGAACCTTCTCGAGCAGTTCGTCAACTCCGATGCCCTTCTTCGCGCTGACCTCCGCCGACAGAACGTCACCGCCGTACTCCTCGACGACGACCTCGTGCTGCAGCAGGTCCTGCTTGATCCGCGCCGGGTCCGCGCCGGGCAGGTCGATCTTGTTGATCGCAACGACGATCGGCACACCCGCGTTCTTGGCGTGGCTGATCGCCTCCTTCGTCTGCGGCATGACGCTGTCGTCGGCCGCAACGACCAGGATCACGATGTCCGTGATCTCGGCACCGCGTGCACGCATCGCGGTGAACGCGGCGTGACCGGGGGTATCCAGGAACGCGACGTTGCGGCCGTCGCTCAGCTCGACGCCGTACGCACCGATATGCTGCGTGATGCCGCCCGACTCGCCTGCCACGACGTTCGCGCGGCGGATGTAGTCGAGCAGCGACGTCTTGCCGTGGTCGACGTGACCCATGACCGTGACGACCGGCGGGCGCGGCTGCAGATCCTCCTCTGCGTCCGCCTCCGTCTCCTCGATCATGTCGCCGCCGTATTCGGCCTCGCGAACGGCGCGGAAGCCGAACTCGTCCAGGAGCAACTCGATCTGGTCGAAGTCGAGCCGCTGGTTGATCGTCACCATCAGCCCGAGATTCTTGAACGCGCTCGCGACGATCTGCGTGGCAGGCACATCGATGAGCTCCGCGAGCTCCGAGACGGTCAGGAACTCGTTGACACGAACCGTCTCCGCCTCTTCCGCGGCACGTCGCTGGCGCTGTGCCTCGGCCTCGACGCGGCTCGGTGCCTCCTCACGGCGATGGCGCCGCTTCCGGCCGCCGCCCTTCAGCTCGGCCATGACGCGCGAGATGTTCTCCTGCACGGCCACTTCATCGACGCGACGCGACTTCTTCTTCTTCTTGTCCTTCGCCTTGCGCCGGCCGTCGGCCGTGAAGCCCTCGGCCTGGATGCGCACCTGGCCACCCGGACCCGCGCTCGCCGCAGGTGCGGGCGTCGCCGTGCGCTGCTGCTGCGGCGGCTGCTGCTGCGACGGTGGCGCCGCCGTCCTGCCCAGCACGTCCGCTGCGCGCCGCAGCCGTGGCCGCTGCTCCGGCGTCGGCACGCGCGGCGCACGCTCCTCGGGCGGTGCGGTCGGCTTCGGCTCGGCGCGCGC
>CAYLME010000314.1:0-2557 GCA_964384585.1 uncultured Gemmatimonadaceae bacterium
GATGAGGCCGAGGCCCCGCAACCGCTACACTAGCTGCCCTCGTCGGCAGCAAGCGGCGTTATACCGCGCGCGCCGGTGCTACACGGGCTTCACGGCAAAGTCCAGTTTGTACTCTGCAAGCTTCACTCCAGGTGCGCGGCTAACGGCGAGTCGCAGATCCTCGGGAATCTTGTTCGCGATGATGTAGCCGCGGCACGGGCCATTGCCGAGTTCCCTGTCGACCCAGCCCATGTAGTGAAGAATCTGGCCGACTGTCCTGTTGCGTCCGCGCGAGACCTTCAGCTCGATGACCACGAACTTGCCGTCGCTATCCTTTGCAAGCAGGTCAATGCGGCCACCGGTGATCGCGTACTCGACGCCGTTCTCTACGAGAGAAAGCCCTGGCTCAATACGCTCAAGATGCGAGGCGAGGAAGTCGCGGAGATGTGACTCGAGTGCGAAGGCGTCCGACTCCTCGTCGGAGGCCTCACCGGCGGGATCGCCACCATCCGGTGCCGAGTCGTCGAACTTCTCTTTGGCTCGCCGATACCGCGCGATCTTCCTGGCCCCCTCAGTAGTGGCCGAGAAGGCCCAGTGCTTCGCACAGAAGTCAGTGAAGATGCCGGCTGCCTCAAAAAGCGCTACGAAATGGCCTCGCCGCACGACCGAGTCGGCCGGCAGTTCCTTGATGGCCTGCGCCTGCGGGCCGAGACCGTGCTCGGCTGCGAACCCATACGCCGCGAGCAGGGGAAGGGCTTTCGTATCGTCAGGTGGCATCAATCCATCGGTGTCGGTATAACGTGTGCTTCTGCTGCAAGCGCTCCCATAGAATGCGGTTGTGGGGCCGCGGCAGTCCTTCACCAAAAGTGATGCCGTGGCCCCACAACCGCTACCGCACCTGCGCTTGTCGGCAGCAAGCGTCGTTATGGCGCCGCGAGCTCAGACCTGAGGTAGCCGATAACGTCGGCGAGCTGGGCCTGACACGTCGCGGATGCAGAGGCGCGAGCCTCCGAAAGAATGTCGATGCGCCATCTGAGGTGCTCGGGATAGCGTGACTGGGCCCAGCGGTCCGCGCCAACAAACGAGAAGACCCGAACACTATCGGTAACGAAGAGGTTAATCGTTCCCGGCCGCGCTGATCCGTAGTCGAAGTTCGCCCTGAGCCAGCGCGAAGCCAAGCGGCGATACTCTGAGTCGATGCGGTCACCGAAGGCTCCGGTGCGAAGCGGCGCCTCACAATCCTCGGCTAGGAGATCTGACTCGTCGGACTGGCGCTCGGGGAAGAGAATCTCAGGCACGCTATCGGCATCAAGATCCAGCAGCACTCCTTAGACTTCGTCGGTTCTCAGGCCGAGACCGAAGTTGGAGACTGCGAACGCGTCGACTGCTATGCGGTTCAGAAAGATATAAGTGTTGAAGTCGGTCTCCTCTCCCGCGTGAGCGAAGAGATCCGACCGCGCGTCGCCATCTAGGTCAACGAGCTGCGGAGCATGCACGGGTGAGTCGCCGATCATGAGGTGTAGCCACCTGAGTGCTCCGGGCTCCCGGGAGAACACCGCCAGTCCCCAGCCGTACGGCCAGCGCCCGTCGGTACGGGTGTACGAGAAGCGGCGTGCGCGGAGGCCATCAGCCGAGACGCTGGAATCGGACTCCAAGAAGCGGAGGCTGAGGCCAGGCGCTGCGACGGCTACTGCGGCTGAGTCGCTCGGGGAAGTGGACACGCGGGATTCCGGTGTCGAGCAGCCGAGTGCGACAAGTACGCAGGTTATAACTAGTCGAAGTCGCATGTGCCGGAAGTCGCCATAACGTGTGCTTCTGCTGTGGACGCTCCAATAAGAAGGGTTTGGCGGGGCGTCCGCAACCAGCCTAGGCCATCACGGACGCCCCGCCAAACCCATCCTTAGCTGCGGCCATCAGCAGCAAGCGTCGTTATGCTGACGCGCGCCTATCGGAGCCGCGCCACGTCGCGGAGCAGGAGTGGCGCGTGGTGATGCCCCGTGAAAGCTGAGAAGAGCACGCCAGACAGCGAGACGCGCCGACCGAGCATCGGTCGTAACTGGGCGTAGCCCGCCGAGTCGAGAACAAGCTGCACGCGCGCAACAGAGTCTTCGCGCGCACCGTCGGGAACCGAGCGATCCTCATTGGCGCACGCCGGCGTGGCGAGATGGAGGTAGAAGCCGGTCTCCGGTTCATCACCGTCGGCGACACTCTCGTAGTTGGGTCGGCCTGGATGCGTTTCGCGTCGGAGCACGCCGGATAGCACGACTGTGCTGTCGTAGCCAAGACATGCGGCGCGATCTGCGCTCGCGACATCAGACGATAGTGCGGAGGAATCTGGTGCCACGGGAACGAGCGGCACCGCCAGAGCGTCTGAAGTCCTCTCGTGATCCGGTGGTAAGCTCGCATCACGCGCGCCACACGCAGTAGCGAGCGGCACTAGCAGGGCGAAGATCATGAGGTTGCGCAATTCCATCTCAGTTCGGCATAACGTGTGCTTCTGCTGCGAGCGCTCCCATAAGATGCGGTTGTGGGGCCACTGCAGTCCTTCCATAAAGTGGAGCAGTGGCCCCACAACCGC
>CAYLME010000315.1:0-2097 GCA_964384585.1 uncultured Gemmatimonadaceae bacterium
TCCCGTGAGGTCGTACTTGACGCAATGGGGTATCCGCGACTCGCCGTGCTTGGTCAGCGTAAGCCCCCGGAACGGATCCGTCTCGCCGTCATTGCCGACCGAAATCCGGCCGAGCAGGCCCTCCACCTCAAGTGCAGCCTTCTGAAACGGTCCGCCCTTCTTCCACAGATCGTTCAGCGAGTTACGAAACTTCGTGTGCTCGTGAAAATGCACCGTTGGGCCCCGAGAAGACTGAGGTAAAGAGTGTCTGCGCGAGCTGGTCGGGCCGGTTTCACCGGACCAAGCTCGATCGACACGACGGCTAGGGTTCGAACACGCGCGTACGGTGCCAGTCGAGATAGGGCTCGTGAGCCGCAGAGAGCGCGACTCTAGGTGCGTGGCTATCGAGCGCCAGCACTCTACGCGCCGTCGTGTCTAGCTGAGAAGACACCCGGCACGAGCCATCAGCCATCAGTGTGATGAGTCCTGCGTCGAACGCGGCGTCCAAGTGCGCCGTCAGTAGAAGCCCGTTATGCACGTCCAGGCGCTCGGCATCAGTGGCGTCCTTCCACGGCTTGGCGTGCGACGCGCGCAGCAGCGCCGGTACCCGCACTCCGGTGATCGCGCATCGCCCGTTCCAGTACTTCAGGAGGGCGTCCCGGAACTGCTGCTGACCCACCCGCTGCCGCACCTCGGCCACGCGCTCGGTCGTGCGCTCTTCGGGCTGGTCGGCGAGGACCCGCGCGACCTCCGACTCGAAGCGTCGCAGCGGCTGGTCCGGCAGGACATGGCCCAGGACGGCGAGCCGGCGACAGAGCGTATCGAGCGCCGCGTCACCTACACATCTCCACGCCGCAGCGGCTCCTGGAGGGAGCGCGGCTGTCGCACGCTCGACCAGATAGAGCGGCCCCAACTCCGCCGCGACGCTGGCCGGGCCTGCAGCCACGAGGTGCGTGCGCCCGTCCCCGCCGATCCAGAGCGTGGTGAGGTTCCCGGCCGCAGCGAAGCGGAGCCACTCGCCGTCTGGCGGGAGCTCGCGATCGAAGCCTGCATCGGTGGCGCGGAGCCGGAGTAGTGTGTCGTCGCGCATATCGCTTGGTCAGGCGCTTCCGAAGAGCCGATCCCAAGCCTCAAGGACGAGCCTCCGGGTGCGGTACTCACCGTGCTGCCGGATCTCGCCTTCCTTGAGCACGCGGAAGGTCTCACTCGGATAGTCGGGGCCCATCACATCGTGCGGATCGAGGATATACCGAAGCTCGTCCCGCGTGAGTCCGTAGAGGTGCGCGCAGTAGGCGTCGAGCTCAGCACGGATGCCAGCGCGATCGTCCGCCGGAAGCGCCGCTCTGACGGGCACGCCGAGCGCGGCCGCCCAGCCCGCCATGCTGGCGCTCGTGCACGTAAGACGCGCAACGCGCGGAACGATGAAGTCCCGCGCGCTCATCGGAACTTGATCCGGCGACGGGACAGCGAGTTGCTTGAATGTAAACTGATTGAAGTTCGAGCCTCCCACCTTCTGCATTGCCACATAGTCGGCTACGAGCGAACACACGAGCGCCAGAAGCTGAGCGTCTTCATCCACACGACTGGAGCCAACTGCGAACAGAAGGAGATTGTCGCCGGCGCCACACCTCGGGAACACCGACGCGATCAGCGTTCGCTCGTCCGTGGAGCGCGCGATCTTTCGCCACCCTACCAACCAAGGCCGCGTCCATCCCTTCGCAGTCAGCCTCTCATCTACCTCAGACCTCGCCACCCAATACCGCGGCTGCACCTCGTACGAAGTGTCCGCTCTCTCTTCCTCCGTAACGTTGCGCTTTGCTTCCTCGTCACTGCCGGTGAAAGTGGCAAACCGATGATCGAAGTGGTGGATCATCTTAGCCTCGTAGAGCGGCGCGAGCTCGGGCCCGGGAGAGGTTTCGAAGAGCCCGGAGTCGTTCGACATGTGGAACAGCGTTCCGAATGAGAGCCCCCACGGATTCCCATCCTCGCGCGTCTCGTCCACGAGCACGGGTACTCGGCGGTAGATCTTGGCTGTCAACTCCGCATCCGCCCGGGACCGAAACACCGGCGCGTTCCCAGTGTTCGGATTCAGCCGCCGCAGGTCCTCCGCGGTGAGAG
>CAYLME010000315.1:2107-2507 GCA_964384585.1 uncultured Gemmatimonadaceae bacterium
CGTGCCGCTGCTGCGGCTGAGTCAGGAAGAACGCGAACTGCGGTATATCCGACTTGCCGATCGTGAGAAGGCAGAACTTTGTGCTCCGATGCACCCCCGCAAACAGTGCCTCGCGGTTCTCAAAGTCCACCAGCGAGGCGAGCCGGCCGTCGGCGACGTGCCTGAAGAACGGTGCCGTCCCCGCGTCGCTCGCGATGCCTGACGGCAGGACGAGGCCGGTGCGGCCATGCGCGTGGGTCAGGCTCATCGACGTTTCCGCGAAGAGCGCGTACAGGTTGATGTCTCCTTTGCCCGTCAGTGGATAGCGGCCACCGCCGCGTGCGAAGATACTGGACCCCTCCGCCTCCTGCTTGGCCTGCTCGAATGCCGTCGCTGAATCCCGATTGTGCATGCGTGCCAA
>CAYLME010000316.1:0-2496 GCA_964384585.1 uncultured Gemmatimonadaceae bacterium
CATTGATCACGACACCGGGCATGCCGCGCGCTGTCAGGTCCGCTGCCATGTACGCGCCCAGCTGGTTGAGCGCACTCACGAGCGCGGGATCCACGTTCCGCTCGACGGGGTCGATATAGGGCGGAAAGAAGATGCGTGCGCCGTTCGCGCCCATCTGGTGGATATCATGGACGATGTGCGGCCGCCAGACGTTGTGCCCGTACTCGACGGCGAGCTGCGTTTCCTTCTGCGTGAATGCGTACCAGTCGCGGTTGTTGTCATGACCTACGTAGAACTGGTACAACCAGGGCGGCGACATTCCCTCGTACGGCGTGCCGACATGCTGCATGTAGAACTCGGCGACCCAGTCGAGGCCGTCGGGGTTGAGCGATGGCACGTCGAGCAGGATCACGTTGTCGAGTATGTCGAGGACTTCGGGATCGTTCGATGAGGCGAGCCGGTGCAGCATGCGCGTTGCCGCGAGGCCACCGCCCACTTCGGTCGAGTGGATCTGGTGCGTGATCAGCACGACGGAGCGCATCTCGCGCAGCAACGACTGCAGCTCGGCCTCGTCGCGGATCGTACGCGGGTCGGCGAGCTTGCGCTGCATGGCAAGGTATTCATCGAGGCGTGCGTGATTCTCGGGGCTCGTCACGGTCAGCATCACGAAGGGGTGTCCCATCGTCGTCATGCCGAGCGTGTCCAGCGAGACGCGCGGGCTGGCCTGCGCAAGCTGCTCGTAGTAACCGACCAGCTGGTCCCAGTCGGCGAGCTTGCGGTCCTGACCGATCTCGAATCCGAGGTGGGACGCAGGTGTCGGCACAGGCTGGGCCGGGGCAACGTGTGCGCCAGGCGAAGTCTGCGCCGGCGCCGTCACGGCCTGGCCCGCGCATGCGGGCAGGACCATCGCGAGCGGTGCCAGGCAAAGCATTGCTGTGGCGTGGAGACGACGGGTCATTGCGGCCTCCGCATGTCGGACTGTGAGGATGCGCGATGGTAGCCCGCGCGTACCCCCTCAGGCAAGACGGCATGTCGCTGGGACTTCAACCGACATGTGCTCACCACGGACGACTGGCGGAAACACGCCGTTCCCGGCATGGTATCAGGATCCGCACCAGCGAAGAGGAGATGGGAATGACGACACGGAGGCAGTGGCTCGCTGCAGCCGGCGCAGGCGCTGCGATGGCTGCGCTCAGCCCGATCATGTTACTGACTGGCTGCAAGGCCGGACCGGAGGCCGGGACCGGTGGCACACTCGCCATGAACGGCGACGGCCCGCTCGTCCAGATGCGCAAGAACCCGGGCTGCGGCTGCTGCGACGACTGGGCGAAGCACATGGAGGCAAACGGTTTCCGCGTCGCGTCGCGCGAAGATCAGGGCATCTACGAGTACAAGCAGCAGCTCGGCATTCCGCGTGAACTGGTGAGTTGCCATACGGCCGAAGTCGATGGCTACGTCATCGAGGGGCACGTGCCGGCCGACCTCGTGCACCGTATGCTGCAGGAGAAGCCGGCAATCGTCGGAATCGCCGTCGGCGGCATGCCGATGGGCTCGCCGGGGATGGAAGGGCCGTACAAGGATCCGTACGACGTCGTCGCGTTCCGCAAGGACGGCACGCAGATGGTGTACGCGAGCCGCTGAGCGACTGCAGGTGCACACCGCCGTGCGAGGCCGAGCTTCGCACGGCGTTTCCGATCCCTACCATACCTGGTCACGTGACAAAAACCTACGATCGGCAGTACTTCGACCGCTGGTACCGTTCGTCGCGCGCGGTCGTCCGACACGATGTCGTGCAGCGCAAGGTGCGTCTTGCCCTCGCCGCGGCGGAGCATCTGCTCGGCCGGGACGTGAACACCGTGCTCGATGTCGGCTGCGGCGAGGCGCCCTGGCGCGGGATCCTGCGCCGAATGCGGCCGGCGCTGGAGTACACCGGCGTCGATCCGAGTGAGTACGTAGTGCGGCGCTACGGTCGCAGGCGCAACATCATACAGGGTGGGCTGCTCGAGCTGGATGAGCTCTACCTGGACCGCAGCTACGACCTCGTCGTGTGCTCGGACGTGCTGCAGTACCTGCCGAACGATGACGCGCGCGAAGGGTTGCGGCTGCTTGCGCGGCGTACCGGTGGCGTCGCATACATCGAGGCGTTCACGGCCGGCGACGACATGATCGGCGATCGCGAGTCATGGCACATGCGGTCCGCGGACTGGTATCGCCGTGCATTTCGACTCGCGGGGCTGGCTCCCGTCGGGTTGTACCTGTTCGTGGGGCCGCGGCTGTATCCGACGACGAATGAGCTGGAGCGGTGCGGCGGGTGACGGCATGAGGGCGGGCCGGGGCGCGGGGTGAAACGGCGGGATGACGGCGGGGTGTGAGTCGGGTGCGATGCGGGAATCGGAACTGTCGTATCATGGAGACAAACGGATGAGAACGACGATGTTCGGGCGGGCACAGGTGCGCGCGCTGCTGCGGCATTTCGTGGTGGCAGTACTGGTACTCACACCGTCCGGTGTGCTGGCA
>CAYLME010000317.1:0-2467 GCA_964384585.1 uncultured Gemmatimonadaceae bacterium
GCTCGTGGGGCAGCGTGTCGTAAGTCGTGATCCGAACTACGCTACGGGGGTTCGCCCGGGCTGGCGCGAACGGGTATGCATCAAGCGCTCTCGTAGTTCGACAGCAGTACAGCCGTCAACTCAGCTCTCGGCTTTGGCGTTGCCAACTCCCAATCTCACGACCAACTCAACACTAGATCGCGGGATAAGTCTCAGTCTGGATAGTCGATCTCGTCGCGGATGTCCATCAGGTACTTGGCAAAGCGCTCGAGATCGGCCGACATCATGATCAGCTTCAGCGAGACAGCCATCCAGGCGATAGCAAAGATACCAGCAAGCGATCCGTCCAGTACCTCACCGAACGTTTCAAGAGCGAACATAATGGGCACGCCTACAAAAAGTCCGGTGAAACACAGGAGTAGGGAGGCACCCCCTGCGTAGACTGTCCTGAGACCAACGCGCCTTAGATTACGTCTCATTATTCGATCTCCCGCGTTCGGTTCTCGCTTGCAGGGCGAGGCGCAATACTGCTAGGACGGCCGTTCATCCACTCAGCGCATCAAGCCGAGCAACAGACTCGAGACTTCCTCAATCGGTTCAGCTTGGTAGGTTCATCCCTCGTCGAAGGCCGGCCCGGCGTAGACGACGCGTTCATCGCCGGCGCTGACCGCAATGATGTAGCTGGACGCCAGTCGCTGGCTGGAGGTAGGTCGCTCGACGTAGGCGATGTAGCAATCGGAGACGTCCACGCCGTGCACGTTTGGCTTATCGCCGTGGATCTCGCTCCAGTGCTGCACGCGCTTGACCCGGCCGGCAATACCCATGTTCTGCAGGTGGAGATGGGCGAGGCGCGCTGCATTCTCAGCAGGATCATCCGGCGCCATAGGCGCAACACGCGCCATCATTCGGCTAATGAGCTGATCTGCGTTGAGACTCGCGAGATCATCCGAGTTCGAGTCTTCAGGGGGTTCTGCGCGCCGCATTGTGGTGTCGTCGGACATAACATTCTCTTTCTTCGGTGATGCTGGCGGAATCAGTCCTCCGGTCCACCCAGTTCGCTTCTCACCTGGCTTGAGCCGGCGTACACTTCGAATTGGCATAGGTCACAGGATGTTAAGGGGCCTATATCGCGCCGATCCCATGGAATCCGCGAATGTGAGAATGGTCGGGCCGAAAGTTCCTCGGTGTCATCGCCGATCGTAGCCTCACGTCTCGAGCCCGAGTAGTCAAAGCCTCACAACACTGGAGGCTCAACATCATCAGGAGCGTGGAGGAGGCAGAGCGGCTAAGTAGCCAAGTTCGCTGGTTCGCTACGAGCCGCCGAGTCGCACTTGGATGGTGATCGGGCAAAGTTCAATTGAACTGACCGTCCGCGTATACTCGCTGCCAAGGGCATCGTAGTAGCATTGTTTGGTCATCCCGCTCGTTTTCTCACCGGTCTTGAATGCGGTGACGGTCTGCGGCCGCGGTGGCTCCGGCGTGGGAGTTCGGCTTGGCGTGGCACGGACCTGAATCGTGAGTGGGCAGAGTTCGACGGACCCGATCGTCTTCGAGTATTCGCTCCCCAGGGCATTGTAGTAGCACTGCTTGGTCATGCCGGTCGTACGCTCACCAGTCTTGAAAGCCGTCACCGTCTGCGCGGCTGCCGAGCCCGCGCCGACGCTGAAAAGGACGGCGTTAAGGAATATGAGCCGCATCCACTTCATCATGGCTGCACCTTGGGGTTGATGAATGCCGTGCCATTTGGCACTCCATAGTGGCGGGCACTCGGGGAGACATGCGCCGTAACCGTTATGAACCGTATGACAGGGAGCCAGGCAGCTCAAGTATCGGGACGTTACGAGTTGTTCACGAATATGAGACTGACGCCGAAGCGTTCTTACCGCCAAGTGTGCGAAATTGGCACCGGCTGTACGGCTTATTCAGACGTGGCACCTTAGCCGGGCCGGATCCTGTGTTGGTGCGACTCCGTTGCCACGCTGATCATAGTCTGCGATCGTTTAGCCACGCGACACTTGCGCTAGTCGCAGTCGCTACAAGGCGCACAGCAGAGCTCAATGAGGGACGAATGACCAGGTAGGCGGGGGGTACTATCGCTCAGGAGACTAGGCTATCGGGCCCCCATCCCTCAAGCGGAGTCTCCGGTTAACTAGGGCGATTCAACGGATCCCTGCGAAGGTCTCAGAATCCTCTGAAACCAAACACTGTCCCCAAATGAACGACACACACGCAAGAGACATCCTCGACCAAATCGCACGGAGCCGCGTAGAGGCCTTCGTCGGCACGTTGAACGAGGACGGAACCTACAAGAGTCGCGTTTATCGCTCGAACAAGAGCCTCAGCAACCAGGTCGCTGCGGACTACAGTAGCCGGTTTCTTATCGAACTGGTGCAGAACGCGTACGATGCGCATGGAACATCGGATGTTAGCGGCCGAATAGCAGTCGTTCTCGCTCAGGAAGAGGGCGAGTTCGGCACTTTGTATGTTG
>CAYLME010000318.1:0-2452 GCA_964384585.1 uncultured Gemmatimonadaceae bacterium
GCTTCTCGTCGGCGCCGTAGAAGTTCCGGGTGAACGCCTCGCCGACGTCGGGGTGGTCGTCGAACTCGTCGGAGTAGGTCGTGTCGTTCTGGTGCGTCGTGTGGCTGAGACCTGGAGTCAATCGTTGGCGCACAGGAGGTTGCCGCCGGCATAGTAGGGAATCGACCTGGCCGCGGCCTTCGAGTCCTCGTAGCGCGGCACCGATTCTGCCGGTTCGGTCTTCGGCTGAGATCAGCTCAGGCGCCGCAACGCCTCGACCAGCAATGCCCGCACCTCTGGAATGTCCTCGACCGCCGTATCCCACACGATTTGCGCGTCGATCGCCCAGTACTGGTGCGTGATCCGGTCACGCATCCGGGCCAACGCGGACCATTCGACTTCCGACAGGTCGTTCGCGAGCGTCGGATCTCGCTGCACAACGGCCTTCGCGGCTTCGCCGATCACCACGATGCGAAAGAGGATCGCATCCCGCACGGCCGCGTCGGCATCATACACGTTGCGTCCGCGCGCGACATAGGCGGCGATGGCGTCGGCCGCATCCATCATGTGCTCCATCCGCTCGAGAGCGATGGAGCGCTCGTCAGACATCTACAGCGTCTCGCAATACCGCGGACCGGAACGGCTCTCGCAGCCCGGACTCCGGCACGACATCCACCGATCGGTTGAGAAGCCGTTCGAGCCGCGCTTCGAGGCGAGCGAGATCCATCAGCGTGCGGCCGGGGTCGAGCGTCACAAGCAGGTCCACATCGCTGACGGCCGTCTCATTCCCGCGCGCCACCGACCCGAACAGTCGCGGCCGGCGCGCGCCACTGGCCTCGGCGGCCTGAAGTATCTCGCGACGGAGGAGGTGCAGTTGCTCACGGACGGTCATGCCATGAATCTAATTCCTCTGAGCGCGGGCTGCGGGCAGAGACGGCGCGGGCTCGGCGTGGCGCATGCCTACAGCGCGCTCTGAGCGGATGCACGCCGGGGAAGGCGACGCTTAGGGTGTCGACCTAATCAAGCGTGAGACACCCACCTGGCCCAGATACTTGAACCGCGAGCTTCGCGTCCCCGTCGCGCTCGTTCCCAAGCTCGCGGCGCTCTTCGCCGTGCCACCGACGTCCTCTTCGGTGTCGCCGACGGATCCGGCCCGGACCGTCAAGCGCGGCCCCACGCCCAAGCTCCAGCGATAAGCTCGAGCGCGTCAGCCGTCTCCCCAAAGCTCAGCAGCACGGGTAGCTCCCGCGGCCGGACACCGGCGCCGGACACCCGCCACGACCGTGCGCGCGAAACGACGGCGCATGAGCCAGTGAGCAGTCGGGCGGCGTCTGCATCGTGCGCCACCTCCAACTCGGCCCTAACAAGCGTTGCTGCTGACGGAGCTGCACCCCGCAGCAGAACGTGTGTGTTAGGGGGCTCTACGGTCGAAGGGTGAAGCTCCCTTGAATGTCAGCGAATGGCGGCTGGGGCAGCGAGAATGTCCCCTTGAACTCACCCGCCTCGCAACTTCCGCGTAGCCTCATCTCGTTTGGTAGCATCAACAGGTCCACGCTATCGGAAGTGAAGAGAATCACCCGCACTGGATTCTCCATCGGCGCTGAACTTCCATCCGGCGAAAGGAAGTCACCCTCAAAGGAACCGAGGGTGTCACCGCGAGTGAAGAAGCCGGCTACGGACAGTCCGCCGGACTCAGTTGCACTGAGTGTCCAGCGCGCCGCGGTATCAGCCGTTGAGCAGTTCGCACTCGGAGCGTCTGTGCCGCAGCCAATCGCCCATGCGACAGCCACATACTTCAGCGACGACAGCCAGCGCCGAGGGTGCTCGCTACGCCTTCGAGACCGCTCAATCAAGGCCATGACGTTGCGGCCTCTTGTTGGTCAACACATTCGCCAGCGCCGTAGCTGCGTTGAGCTTCACGAACGCCGGCTTGGTGACTCCCATAGACCGCTGCGGCTCCTCTGCGCGCTGCGTAATGACCTGGATCACCCGCGACCGGAGCGAAACCGCGCGCGGATGCGAGGGACGTAAACTCCGAGAGCTGCGCTGGTGACAGACGACTGCTATTGATGTCGAATGCGAACCCTGCTCGATGCGGGCTCCGGCCCGGACTCGCATTTGGGCGACCTCCCGTGCCAAGTTGGTCGCCGCCGCGATAGGCATTGTTCATGTAGACCGGAATACCAGCAGCAATCGCCTCCGAGAAGAGCGCCTGCACATCACCAGCAATCGACTTGTCAACGCAAACGTCTCGCATGCCGCGCGAAGGAATCTCGCTACTGTAGTGGTCGACTGACACCTCTGTCAGCGTGTCAGCGGAGAGGCCAAATGGGTCCGAATTATTGATGGGATCGCCGTTGGCGTAGCCGTACAAATTCATGCCGCCGGCGAGCCCAATGGGGTCAGGCTGCGTGAACCGTCCGCTCGCCGGGTCATAGTACCGGTTCCGCATGTACTGCAGCCCGTTCGGATC
>CAYLME010000319.1:0-2407 GCA_964384585.1 uncultured Gemmatimonadaceae bacterium
CCGTGCCTCCTATAGTATCCGGACGGTTTGCCGGACTTGTAGGATCGATGATGATGTACGGGCACTTCTGCTCGTACGGCTTCTTCGTACTGCGGGCAAACCCGCTTCACGTATCGGGTGAGTCTGCACTCACCCGCCGTTTCAAACGGGCCCGGGCCCGGGCGCTGGCCCCGGCCCGCCGTCCGAAACTACCAGCTCGCCTTCCTCACCCCCGGGATCTCGCCCTTCAGCGACATCTCCCGGAAGCAGATCCTGCACAGCCCGAACTTGCGCAGGAACGCGCGCGGCCGGCCGCAGCGGTTGCAGCGGTTCTTGTGACGGACCTGGAACTTGGGCTTCTTCTTCTGGCGCTCGACCAGTGCCTTGCGTGCCATCCTCGTGCTCCTCAGGCGGCACTGCTTACGAGCACGGGCGTCTCGCCGCGGAACGGCATGCCCAGCTCGCGCAGCAGCGCGTAGCCCTCGTTGTCCTTGTTCGTCGTCGTGACGAACACGATGTCCATCCCGTGGACCTTCTGGACCTTGTCGTAGTCGATCTCCGGGAAGATCATCTGCTCCTTGACGCCCAGCGTGTAGTTGCCGCGCCCATCGAAGGAGCGCGACGGCACGCCGCGGAAGTCGCGGATACGCGGGATCGCCACGTTGATGAGACGGTCCAGGAACTCCCACATGCGTGCACCGCGCAGCGTCACCATCGCGCCGATCGCCATGCCCTCACGCAGGCCGAAGTTCGAAATCGACTTGCGTGCGCGTGTGACCACCGGCTTCTGACCCGTGATCTGCTCCAGCTCTGCCACGATCGACTCGAGCAGCTTCTGGTTCTTCGGCGCCTCGCCCAGCCCGACGTTCACGACGATCTTCTCCAGGCCCGGAACCTGGAACGCGTTCCTGAAGCCGAGCTCCTCACTCAGCTTCGCGCGCACGCGCGTCTCGTAATATTCCTGCAGTCTCGGCTTCATCGTTCTGTTCCTTACGCGCCCGGCCGCGGGATCGCATTGCCGCTCTTCGCGGAGATGCGCTCCTTCGTGCCGTCCGCGTCGCGGCGGCTGCGTACTCGCGTCGGCTCGCCCGACGTCGGATCGATCAGCATCACGTTGCTCGCGTGCACCGGCGCCTCGAAGGTGATGATGCCACCCTCCTGGTTCGCCTGCGACGGACGCTGGTGACGCTTGCGCATGTTCACGCCCTCGATCACCACGCGATTCGTCTTCGGCAGCACGCGCAGCACACTGCCTTCCTTGCCGGCGTCGTTGCCCCGGATGACCTTCACACGGTCACCACGGCGCACGTGCATCTTCTGCCGTACTACCGGCGCCCTGTTCCTCTTCTTGCCGATCGCCATCAGATCACCTCCGGCGCGAGCGACACGATCTTCATGAACCGCTTCTCGCGCAGCTCGCGTCCGACCGGCCCGAAGATACGCGTCGCGCGCGGCTCGCCGGAGTCATTGATGATGACTGCGGCGTTGTCATCGAAACGGATGTAGCTGCCGTCACGGCGGCGTACTTCCTTGGCCGTGCGCACGACCACTGCGCGCGCGACCTCGCCCTTCTTCACCGTGCCGTTCGGCAGTGCGTCCTTGATCGCGACGATGATGATGTCACCGATCGACGCGTAACGGCGGCCCGAGCCGCCCAGCACGCGGATGCAGAGCGCTTCCTTCGCGCCCGAGTTGTCCGCGATCTTCAGTCTGGATTCCTGCTGGATCATCGCCGCCTCACTTCGCCTGCTCGAGGATTTCGACGACGCGCCAGCGCTTCAGCTTCGAGAGCGGCCGCGTCTCCACGATCCGCACCGTATCACCCGTATGCGCCCGGCCGTCTTCGTCGTGCGCGTAGTACTTCGACGTCTGCACCACCTGCTTGCCGTACAGCCGATGCGCCACGCGGCGCTCGACCGCGACCACGACCGTCTTCGCCATCTTGTCGCTGACGACTCGCCCGATGCGCGTCTTGCGACGACCGCGCTCCAGTACCTTTTCTTCCTGCGTCTCAGCCATTGTTCAGCTCCCGCTCACGCAGGATCGTGCGCATCCGCGCGATGTCCCGCCGAAGCGCCTTGATCAGGCTCGGATTCTCGAGCTGCTGCGTCGCACTGCGGAAGCGCAGCCGGAACAGCTCCTCGCGTGCGTCCGTTATCCTGTCCTGGATCTCGTCCACCGACAGATCCTGGATCTCTGCTACCTTCACTCTGCACCTCCGTCGCCCGCGCGCTCGCGCATCACGACCTTCGTCTTCACGGGCAGCTTCGCAGCGGCCAGCGCGAACGCCTCACGCGCCAGCTGCTCCGGCACACCCTCCATCTCGAACATGATGCGGCCCGGCTTGACCACGGCCACCCACATCTCCGGGTTGCCCTTGCCCTTGCCCATGCGCGTCTCGGCCGGCTTCTTCGTCACCGGCTTGTCC
>CAYLME010000320.1:0-2362 GCA_964384585.1 uncultured Gemmatimonadaceae bacterium
TGACGGGAGATGCCACGATCCGGCCCTGTTTGGTCAAGCTGTGGGCTACTGTGCCGACGCGCCGGTGCTCACTTCGCGCGCCTGTTCGGAGTCCGGGAACTCGCGCAGCAGCCGCTCTCGTGCGGCTTCGGCTTCCTGTGTGTACCCGATGCGCTGGTACGACTCGTACAGTCGCAGCAGCGCCTTCGGCACCACGGGCGTGGTCGGGTAGCGCTCGATCATCTGCTCGTAATACATGATCGCGGAGTCGATCGCACCACGCTTCCGGTAGAACTCGCCCGCCTGGTAATGCTTCTCGGCGAGCGTCACGAGCATGCGGTCGAGGATCTCCTGCGCGCGTGGCACGTACTCGCTCTCGGGGTAGTACGTGATCAGCGACTGGCAGTGCTCGATGGCGCCCTCGGTGTACTCCTGGTCGAGCTGCGGGTGCGGCGAAAGCTCGCCGTACGCCTCGCAGACGCGGAAGCGGGCGTCGTCGGCCCACGGCCCGGCCGGGAAGTCGTCCGCCAGCCGCGAGAACTCGTTCGCGGCCGTGATGTACTCCTCCTTGCCCATGTACGCGGTGCCGAGCAGGAAACGGCCCTCCTGGTTGCGCGGATGGGTCGGGAACGTCAGCGTGTAGCGCTCGAACGCCTCGATCGCATCATCCCATTTGCGCGCCTGGAGCCCCGCCTCACCCTCATTGAACAGCTGGTCGGCGTCCAGCTGCGCGAGCCGCGCAGCATTCGAGGAGGCACAGCCCGATATCATGACGAGGACCGCGGCAGCAGCCGCGATCCGGATCGCTCGCATCATTCGTTCGTTTCCGGTGGCAAGTGGCCGTGCTCTACCCGGCCGGCGGGAAGCTCGTTCCGGGCGCGCCGAAGCGCAACTCGTCGATGCGCCGCTGGGCCCGCTGCGTCAGCTGGTTGCTGCGTCCGGGATTGCGCTCCAGCACGCGGTAGAACGCCTCGAGCGCCTCGTCGCGCCGTCCCTGCTCGAGCAGCAGCTCGCCCCGCTCGAACCACGCCTGGTCCACCAGGTTCTGTGGCACGCCCAGCCGGATCACGGTATCGAACGCCCGCAGCGCATCCGCATCCCGGTCCTCCGCCTGGGCCGCCCGGCCAACCTCGTAGCTGCAGTTGCCCACGTGCCAGCGCGCCTCATCGGCACGGGGCCCCCGCGGCGCCCGCGTACGGTACGCGTTGAACGCGCCGATCGCTTCCGCGCAGTTGCCACGCGATTCCTGCACGCTGCCCAGCTCGAACAGCAGCGTCGGGATCGAGTCGGCCGGCGCTTCCGCGAGCGCCCGCTCGAAGAAGTCCACCGCCCGCTCGGCATCGCCCGTCTGCGCGTAGTAGCGCGCAAGCGCGGCCGACGTCTCTCCCAGCGGCAGCCCCGGCCGCAGTGCATTGGCGGCGTCCACGGCGTTCGCCATGCCGAAACGATCGCCGCGGGCGCGCGAGCGCGCGGCGAGCAGCATGTAGTCGTACACGGCCTGGTCCGTGTATCCCGGCGCATCCTGCAGCAGTTCCTCGTAGTAGCGATGCGCCTGGTCGAACTGGCCGGTCATGGCATAGGCATGGGCCAGCCGCGACACGACCCGCTCGTCACCATCCGTCTCGCGCAGGGCCAGGCGGTACTCGGCGATCGCACGGTCGTAGGCCGAGTCCGCCCACAGCTGGTCGCCGCGGACGAGCGAGGTGGAGTCGGTGCCGCAGGCTGCCAGCATCAATGGCACCACCGCCAACAGCAACAGAACGCGTCTGGTCATCACGCTGGCGTCGTCCTAGTTGATCCGGTCCACTGCAATCAGCAGTGTCGCCGCGGTCGTTGCGATGCTCAGGAACATGCTCAGCGACTCCATGAAACTCCGCTCTTCCACAGATGGCTTCGTCGGCACGAAGATCGTCGCACCCGGCTGGATGTCCGGGCTCGAGCGCACGAGCAGGTAGTTGCGCGTAGTTTCGCGCTGTCCGTTCGCGTACGTGACGTTCGTGCGTCCCTCGTCCGCGTCGTGCGCAAAACCGCCGGCCTGGGCGATGTAGTGTCGGAGATCGGCGCCGGGCCGGTAGAGCAGGCGCGACTCGAACATGACCGCGCCGCGAACCGTCACCATCGGGTCGAAGCGTGGGACGTGGATGCTGTCACCCGCTTCGAGCGCGATGTTCGAACGGCTGCGGGGCTGTGTGAGTGCACGATCGAGGTCCGCCCCGACGATGGTCCCGCGGCGAACGATGTGCATGCCTGCAGCGTAGGATTCCGCTGTCAGCCCGCCCGCACGCGCGAGCAGATCGGTCAGGCGTTCGCTCCTGCTCTCGATCGCGTAGCGTCCGGGCAGGTGAACCTCCCCGGTGATCACGACCTGCTGGGGGACTTCATA
>CAYLME010000321.1:0-2355 GCA_964384585.1 uncultured Gemmatimonadaceae bacterium
TGGAACCAGGCCCTCGAGATGGGCGGCGTCCTCGTCTCCGACGAGGTGAAGCTCACGGTCTCGGCGCAGGCCGTGGCCGCGGCCGAGGCGACGGCGTAAGGCATTCGCGTCCCGCTCCACCGGGAGGTACGGAGGGCCAGCTCACGGATGTGGGCTGGCCCTTTAGCTTTCATTCATAACTCATTCGTTCACAATGAGTTAAGTCGCATATTTAAGCATTTGTTGGAGTCCACTAATGCGAATTTAAGTTCGCTCTTGACAATGAGAACTTATATTCTCATATTCAAATGCGAACTTAAATTCTCGCCGAGGCCGATATGTTCATCCGATACCGCCGCGATGTGGGCGCATTGATTCGCGACCACCGGAAACGAAAAGGATGGACGCAGGAGGAGCTCGCGACAAAGTTGGGAAAGACGCGCCGATGGATGACCAAGGTCGAGCTCGGACAGACGAATCCGGACATCTCGAGCATCCTGCGCGCACTCCATCTGCTCGATCTCGCCCTTCAACCGGTGACGTTGGAGCCTCAGCGCCCCGATCCGGACATCGATGAAGTGCTCCGGCGCGCCTCACGCGGAGAGACCTGATGGCGGATACCACCGTGCTCCAGGTGCTGCTCCACGCACGCATCGTGGCCGAAATCGTCCGCGTGTCCAACGGCCGGCACGAGCTTCGGTACGCCGACGATTGGCGCCAGGATCCGCAGGCACACCCCGTCTCGCTCTCGCTGCCCCTGTCCCAGGCTCGACACGGCGACCGAGCTTTGATGCCATTCCTTTGGGGCCTGCTTCCGGACAACACTCAGACCCTGCGTCACTACGCACGGACCTACGGCGTCTCCGAGCACAGCCCCGTTGCCCTCCTGACGCAGCTCGGCGAAGACTGCGCGGGCGCGGTGCAGTTCGTCACCCCAGACCGCAGCGCTGCCATCATCGGTCAGGCCGAGACCGTCGAGGCCGAGTGGATCGACGAGCGAGAGATCGCACAGGAGCTCCGCACCGCGCTTCAGTCGGGGATGCCCGCCCTCACGCCGCGGAGCGCGGGGCGGTTCAGTCTCGCCGGCGCGCAGCCGAAGATCGCCTTGCTGCGCCACAACGGGCGCTATGGGCGCCCGATCGGCCGCACACCGACTACACACATCCTCAAGCCGCCGTCGCCGACCTTTCCGGGATTCGCCGAGAACGAGCACCTCTGCCTGCAGGTTGCGCAGGCGCTCGGGCTCCGCGCCGCAAACAGCTCGGTCGAGCGCTTCGGCGACGAAGTGGCGATCGTGGTCGAGCGATACGACCGCCTCTGGACGGGACAAGCGTACCGTCGCCTACATCAAGAGGACTGCTGCCAAGCGTTCGGCGTGATGCCCGACAGGAAGTACGAGTCGGACGGCGGTCCTGGGCTCGTACAGGTCTTCCGCTTCATCGAGGAGTCCTCCCAGAACGTCGCCGATGACCGGCAACAGTTCTTGGATGCGGCGATTCTCAACTGGGTCATCGCGGCAACCGACGCGCACGCGAAGAACTTCTCTTTCCTCCACATCCCCGGCCAGCGCGTGCGGCTCGCGCCGCTCTACGACATTGCGAGCTATCTGCCGTACGACGCACCTCCCTGGCACGACGTGCGGCTCGCGATGCGCGTCCACAATGAGTACCAGATCAAGCGGATCACCCTGCACGATTGGCTGCGGATGGGGCGCAAGGCCGGACTCGACGACGATATGGTCGTGGAGCGCATCCGCTCGATCCTCGCGCGCCTGCCGGATGCCATCACGGACGAGGTCGCCAGGGCAACGGCAGCGCACTTGGATGGTGCTGCCTTGGCCGTGCTGGCTGATCGGTTGCGCCTCCGTGTCCGCGAATGTACGCAGCGCATTGACGCCGCCGCCGGGAACACGTAGCGCTCTCAATCTGCGGCGCGTAACCTTCCGAGACCCTCCACCCACTCGGAGAACCCGCGACGTGCGCCCCACCCGCTCCCTCGCTCGCCCCCTGGCCGCCGCGCTCCTCGCCGGCCTGCTCGCCGCCCCGCTCGCCCTCGAGGCACAAGGCAGCGGCACCACCGCCCGCCACAACGTCCGCACCCGCTCGCTCGCGATCCGCAACGCGACGATCGTCGACGGCAACGGCACGCCCGCCCGCGGCCCGGCCGACATCCTCATCGTGGGCGACACGATCGCCCAAATCGCCTGGCTCGACCCGGTCGCGCTGCGCGGCGGCAACGTGCGCCGCCTCCAGGCCGACGCCGAGATCGACGCCACCGGCAAGTTCGTGCTGCCGGGCCTCATCAACGCGCACGCGCATCTCCAGCGCGGCCGCGCGGGATATCCGCAGCCCTACGAGTACACGCTCAAGCTCTGGC
>CAYLME010000322.1:0-2279 GCA_964384585.1 uncultured Gemmatimonadaceae bacterium
CCGACGTTTTCCCCGCGCCGGACGCAGCGGTCGCTGCACGCTGGAATGGCTGAACGCGCTGCGCATACACCGCGTTGCGCACACTCCTGACTCATCCCACATCACGGAGCTGCGAGATGACGCCACAGACGCATTCAGCAATCGACCGCCGCAGCTTCATCGCATTCACTGCAGCACTTGCTTCGATGCTGCCGGAAGCCTTGCGCGCACAGCAGCAGGAGCCGCGCGTCACGGTGGACATGATCGCGCAGGCAGAGCGCATTGCCGGCCTCGAGTTCACGCCCGAGGAGCGCGAGGAGATGGTGCGCGGGCTGGACTCGAATGCGCGCGCGTGGGAAGCGTTGCGCGAGGTGCCGCTGACGAATGCCGTGGTGCCGGCCGTACAGTTCGATCCGGTATTGCCCGGCATCGCCGTGCCGGTCGGCGCGAGCGGGTTCCGACCCTCGCGGCCGGGCGACGTGCGCCGCCCTGCGAACCTCGAGGAGGTTGCGTTCTGGCCCGTCACGCACCTGGCCGAGCTCGTCCGCACCCGGCAGGTCACGCCCGGTGAGCTGACACGCATGTACCTCGCGCGGTTGAAGCAGCACGGTCCTACGCTCGAAGCGGTGGTCACGCTGACGGAGGAGCGTGCGCTCGAGCAGGCGGCACGCATGGACGCGGAGATCGCGGCCGGCAGGTACCGCGGCCCGCTGCACGGCATCCCGTGGGGCGCGAAGGACCTGCTCGCAGTGCGCGGCTATCCCACGACGTTCGGCGCGAAGCCGTTCGAGGACCAGGTCATCGACATGGACGCGACGGTCGTGCGCAGACTCGACGACGCCGGAGCGATCCTGATCGCAAAGCTGACACTCGGCGCGCTCGCCCAGGGCGACCAGTGGTTCGGCGGCATGACGCGCAACCCGTGGAAGCTCGACCAGGGGTCGAGCGGCTCGTCCGCCGGGCCGGGCGCAACGACGGCGGCGGGCCTGGTCGGCTTCAGCATCGGGACCGAGACGCTGGGCTCGATCGTCTCGCCCTCGACACGCAACGGCGTGACCGGACTGCGCCCCACGTACGGCACGGTCAGCCGTCACGGCGCGATGGCGCTGTCGTGGAGCATGGACAAGATCGGACCGATGTGTCGCACCGTGGAGGACTGCGCGCTCGTCCACGACGCGATCCGGGGAACCGACGGCTTCGATCTCACGGTGCGCGACGTGCCGTTCGAGTGGGACGCATCACGCGACCCGCGCAAGCTCCGCGTCGGCTACTACCGCTCCGCGTTCGAGGCCGACCACAACACGAAGGCGTTCGACGACGCCGCGCTCGACGTGCTGCGCCACATCGGCTTCGATCTCGTACCGTTCGAGACGCCGTCCGACTATCCGCTCAACGCGCTGCGCTCGGCAATCCTCGTCGCGGAGGCCGCCGCAGCGTTCGATGACCTGACACGCAGCAATCGCGACGACCTGATGGAGCGCAGCAGCTGGCCCAACTCGTTCCGCACGGCACGGCTCATCCCTGCAGTCGAGTACATCAACGCGAACCGCGTACGTACACTGGTGATGCAGGCCATGCACGACGCGATGAAGGACGTCGATGTCGTCGTCACGCCGTCCTACGGCGGCAACATCCTGCTGCTCACGAACCTGACGGGACACCCGGCGGTCGTACTTCCGAACGGGTTCACCGAAGAGAACACGCCTGTCTCGCTCTCCTTCATTGGACGCCTGTTCGGTGAGGGTGACGCGCTGCTCGTCGCAAAGGCGTATCAGGACGCGACGAGCTTCCACACGCAGTATCCGCCGCTGTTCCGCGTGGGTGCGTGAGCAGAGACGCGCCCCCGGCCGGGAGCACGGCGCCGCTCAGTACGACGTACCTGCGCGTGCAGCGCACGGCGCGCATCGTACTGCTCGGTACACCCGGACCCGGCGTGCGCGAGCTCTGGATCTGCTGCCACGGCTACGGCCAGCTCGCGACCGGCTTCGCGCACCGCCTCTCCGCGCTGGCCGCACCGCACCGGCTGGTCGCGGTGCCCGAAGCGCTCAACCGCTTCTACCGGGACGACCACGGTGGCGTGCACGGACCGGATCACCCGGTCGGCGCGACGTGGATGACGCGCGAGGAGCGGTTGCGCGAAATCGACGACTACTGCGCCTATCTCGACGATGTGCACGCGCATTTCGCCGCACAGCTGCCCGATTGCGAGCATGTCTGCGCGCTCGGCTTCTCGCAGGGATCGCAGACCGCGGCGCGCTGGGCGGCGCGTACGGACCGCCGCATCGACTACGTCGTCCTGT
>CAYLME010000323.1:0-2250 GCA_964384585.1 uncultured Gemmatimonadaceae bacterium
CTCATGGGCTATTACATCCTCATAGCCTTCTTGGCGGCGCTGTTCACGTGGCAGCAGACGACGCCGGAGACGACGCTGCTGGCGACGCTCGCGCTGCTGCTGTCGCTGGTGACCTCGGCGGTCGGGCTGTGGTGGGTCGAGGGCATGCGTCGGGTGCCCGGCCGCAACTTCCTCTACCTGCAGGTCATCTTCGACACGCTGCTCGTCACGGCGATCGTCCACATCACGTCGGACGGCGGGAGCAGCCCGTTCGCGCCGCTTTACATCCTGAACATCGCAGCCGGTGCGCTGCTCCTGCCGTTGCCGGGCGGCGTGCTGATTGGTGCGCTCGCGAGTGCACTCTACTTCGCCGATGCGATGTGGCTGCAGGCCGCGCCGCCGACCATGACGATGCTGCTGCAGATCGGCGTGTTCGCTGTGACGGCGCTGCTCACGGGCAGCCTGGGTGACCGGTTGCGCCAGACGGGCACGGCGCTGGGGGCGGCCGAGTCGGAGCTGAAGCAGTTGCGGCTCGACACGAGTGAGATCCTGGCGACGATCGACACGGGCCTGATCACGGTGGACGGCGCCGGTCGCCTGGTGCAGGCGAACGGTGCGGCGATGCAGGTGCTGCAGGTTGCGCGACCGACAGACCTGGGCCCGGACGTGCTGACGGAGCTGGACCGGCGGGTGCCCGGGCTCGGTGCGATGCTGCGTCGCACGGCGGCAACGCGCATTGGCGTGCGACGGAGCGAACTCAAGGTGAATCGCGTGGACGGCCTGCACTACATCGGTGTCCGGACGACCGTGCTCGAGCGTGAGGGGCTGCCGTGGGTGACGGCGGTGTTGCAGGACATCACGGAGAGCAAGCAGATCGAAGAGCTGATCCGGCGGGCGGAGCGGTTGCAGGCGGTGGCGGAGCTCGGGGCGTCGCTCGCGCACGAGATCAAGAACCCGCTCGCGTCGATCCGCAGTGCGAGCGAGCAGCTCGCGCAGGACCGGATCACGGTCGAGGATCGGACGGTGCTGCGTCGCCTGGTGGTGAACGAGTCGGACCGGCTCAGCCGCCTGCTCGCGGATTTCATGGATTTCAGCCGGGTCGAACTGCGACGCTGGAGTCCGCTCGATATGCGCGAGGTCACGCGCGGCGCGGTCGAGCTGGTGCGCGCGCATCCGGACAGTGCGCACTGTCCCGGCATCGAGCTGGTCGAGCCGGGCGATCCGGTCACGGTGGAAGGTGACCAGGACCTGCTGCACCGTGCGATTTTCAATCTGGTGCTCAACGCGGTGCAGCATTCCGCGGAGCACGGCCCCGTGCACGTGGAGCTGGGGCGCGCGTTCGACGGCAACCTGCCCGCGAGCGTGCACATGGAGTCGCCCGTGCGTCTCACCGTAACCGACAGCGGACCCGGCATCCCGGAGAAGGAAGTGGAGCACCTGTTCGATCCGTTCGTCAGCAAGCGTGAGGGCGGCACCGGTCTCGGACTCGCGATGGTGCATCGCGCGGTCGAGGCGCACAGCGGTGCGATCATGGTCGATGCCGCGCCGGACAGGGGCGCGCGCTTCACTGTCTACCTGCCGGCACCGGCAGCACGGAGGAACTGATTCGATGCGACCGCGTGTCATGGTCGTGGACGACGAGCGCGGCATTCTCGACACCGTCGAGATCCTGCTGCGCGGCGAGGACTTCGAGCCGGTCGCGTTCCAGAACGGCAGGGAAGCGATCGCGCAGATCGACGAGATCGATCCCGACATCGTGCTGACGGACATCCGCATGCCAGGCGTCACCGGCCTGGACGTGCTGCAGGCCGTGCGCGCGCACGACCCGGAAGTGCCCGTCATCCTGATGACGGCGCAGGCGTCGCTCCAGAGCGCAATGCAGGCCGTGAACGAGGGTGCGTTCTATTATCTGCAGAAGCCGTTCAGCAATGCGGAGCTGGTTGCGTTGTGCCGGCGCGCGGCCGAAACGCGCCATCTCACGACGGAGAACAAGACGCTCAAGCGCGAGATCCGTCGTCGCGACAGCAGCAGCGCGAAGCGCCCGATCGGAAAGAACCGTGCATTCCTCGAGGTCGTGCGGCTCGCCGAGACGGTCGCGCCGACCGACTCGACCGTACTGATCTCGGGCGAGAGTGGAACGGGTAAGGAAGTCATTGCGCGCTTCATCCACGAGCTGTCGGAGCGCGAGGGCCGCCCGTTCATCTCGATCAACTGTGGCGCACTTCCCGAGAACCTGCTCGAGTCCGAGCTGTTCGGTCACATGAAGGGCAG
>CAYLME010000324.1:0-2250 GCA_964384585.1 uncultured Gemmatimonadaceae bacterium
AGGGCAACTGGGTAGAAGCTGGATGGGCCTGCAGCTTACCTTAGGGCGTTAGACGGCGCTGAAACCAACAGTTGGCAAGGGGTTCGTATGCAGCAGGAACCACTGTGATGTTACTCGGCGTCCTGACCCTGCATCGTCTGATGCTAGCCGCGGTCTTGGTGGTCATGACGATCTCCGCCTGCACGGATGCTCGTCGTGCCCCGAGCTCGGACGCGGCTGTGGTCCTCGTTCCTACTGATACGTTGCTCACCACTTCGTCCGAGTTGCTCGGCGGCGTGTACGACTTGGCGGTCGCGCCGAGCGGGGATGTTTACGTCGCGGACTATGGGTACAAGCACGTGCTGGTCGTCAGCCCCGACGGTGCGGTCCGTCGAACAATTGGCAGGCAAGGCTCTGGGCCTGGTGAGTTCGAAATGCCGTACGTCGTCCATGCCAGCGCGGATTCGCTCCGGGTGCTCGAGGCCACGGGCAACCGAGTGCACGTGTTTGATAGCGCCGGTGAGCTGGCGCGCAGCTACCGGGTGGACGTACCTGGTCTCGGAGGCGGTCGCGACTTTCGGAACGACGGAGCGCTCGGCGCCACGATCGACGGCTTTGAGAACGCGATGATTCTGGTGTCCGACGCAGCCGGCGCGCGCCTCAGCAACTTCGGCGAACCCATCGTCCCAGCGACTCCGTTCCTCGACTTCACTGCAATCAAATCGGCAATACGCGACGGCCGCATCCCTGATGCGTTCCGGAACCGGGCAACACTCGCCTGGGCCCCAGACTACTCGCTCTATCTCGCCTTTCTCGCCGAGCCGCAGGTGCGCCGATACGACGTCGACGGAAATCTTCTTTGGACGCAGACGCTGGACGAACCGGTGCTACGCGCGACGCGCGAGATATTTCTCCGGAACAACGTAGAGGAGCAGAACCCGTCCCGCATCCACCCACTTCAGTACATCACCGACGCCGCGGTCGTGGATGGCGATCTGTGGTTACTGCTGAACACGGCGGACCAAAACGCCGGAGTCCTCCTCGTGCTTGGCGCGGACGATGGCGCCGTTCGGCGGCGAGTCACGTTCGCGGGCCTGCCAGATACCGGGTTCTTCGCGGTCGACGAGACGCGCAGTCGCATCTACATGGCGCCACGCGGTGACGCATCGGTATTGATCTTTGAGTTGCCGAGCCTGTGACCGCTCGGGGCGTGTGCGGCGCGATGTGAACGAGCCCAGGCTCACGCAATCGAATACCTCGGCGTGCGAGGATCATGGGTGAGGCACGGTTGAGATCAAATGATCGCGATTCGGCATGCGCCGCCTAACGAAATCGTTGAAGCTGACGAGCTCGCAAGGCAGTATTCAGCTGCTGGTGACAACACGTATCGCAGTTCAGATGTGCAGGTGCTGGACGGGCTCGCAGCTTAACTCCGGGCGTTAGACGGCACACTCTCTGGGCTTAATGAAACTGCTTGGTGTCCTCTTCATCGCGACTACGTGCGCTGGCGTTGCTTCATGTGCGGCCCGAGGCCATGTGCGACCGGCCGCAGATCTCCAGGATCCGTTTCCGGATACGTCAGCCTGGAAGCCCATTATGGCGTACGCTAACGTTTGGCTGCGGCCAACCACTGAGGCTCGTGTCTCAGACGAACCTACCCCGTGGAAGATCGAGCTTCCGTCCGCGGACAATCCATGGCCGTCCGTGGGGGCGATCCTGAGCAGAGACCTCGGCGCGCGTGCAGCACTTCCGTCTGACTCGATGTACAGAACACTACGAATCAGTCCGCTCACCGTACGCGGTGATACCGCCGAGGCCCAGTTGGTGACAGGTAGGCACCGTCGCTGTCCGCAGGGGTCTGGCACCAACGGTCATGAGAACTCCCAGATCATCGTGGTCGTGCGAGTGCCAACAACAGATGGTCCCCAGTGGTCGTCAGCCCGGAGTCGTATCCACGCCGCAGGCTCGTATGTGTGCTTTCGCTAACGTTGAATCTTCGGCGTGCTAGATGCAGAATGTCACCTGATAGTTGTTGGGCGCAGGAATCATTGACTGCTCCTACTATCAAGTGGGCTCAAGTGCCGTCTAACGGAATCGTTGAAGCTGACAGGCTTGCAGGTCAGTCGTACGCAGCTGGTGAGAACTCGTATCGCAGGTCGATTGTGAAGGCGCTGGGGCGGGCCTGCAGCTTAACTCTGGGCGTTATGCCGAACTTGCCCGTTCGGCGCATGCGCAGAGTCCGCTGCGGCGTGGGGCGTATCTCAAAGAGCC
>CAYLME010000325.1:0-2247 GCA_964384585.1 uncultured Gemmatimonadaceae bacterium
CCTGTCCACCCACGAGCAGCGCGCGCGGGCCGCACACTCTCAGGATCCGCTCGATTTCCTCGGCAGTGAGTTCGGCCTGCTGGAGCGCGCTGGCCGGCTCAGTCACACGAGGCTGGCCTTCGGCCAATGAACCTTGGCGCCACGGAGTCGCTCCGGGCGAAGCAGCAGCATCTGGCCCTTCGACACGTCGACCGCGCTGGCAATCCGGTGATCGCGCTCCTGCGACTGGCGCTTCAGCACTCGCAACTCAGCCATCGACGGCTCGGGTTCGGCGCTGCGGATTTCGAAAGGGATTCCCCCATGAACCACGACCTGCTGCAGAAACAACCGGATTGCGTCGCTCGGCTCGAGGCCGCACGCGACCAGCACCCGGACGGCGTCGGCCTTGAGTCTGGAATCAATGCGGGCACGAACGACGGCGTTCTTCATGTGCTACAGTGTAGCTACATTTTGCAAGAAAGCAAAGGCCGCCTCATCTCGACGCTGGCGGCGTGCCATCCTCGCGCGCGACGACCTCGGCGGTCTTCTTCAGCGAGGCTGGCAGCCGCAGCGCGTAATTGCTCGGGGTCTACCGTTCGGCGTGACCCTTGAAGTGTCCAGCACCACGCTCATATCGCCGGCGATATCTCATGGACAAGGCGAGCGCGCGAGCTTCGCCAGCAGGTGATCACGGACCGCGCTCCATGGCCGACCAGGCGCCCAGGCGAAATTCGGTCCGCTCTGCCAGTGTTTCCGCTGCCGCCTGCAGGCCCTTGTCGAGCAGGAAGGCGCTCAACGTCTTGCGCTCGACGTCAGCCGCCCGCTTGAGCACGGACTTTGCCCCGGGGGGCAGACGGAACTCCAGCCGGTCATCGCGACGCTTTGCGGGCCTTGCCATGATCACTCCTTGGAGAATCGACCCCCATCCTGGCATCCGTACAATGTACGGACAACGGACATATGGCCTCGGGTCCGCGGAGCGCCATGGCCGCGTGGGACGGCGGCTGCACACAGGGAAAATCTTGCGATTCGCACAAGATTCACGTGTTCACGAACGACGTCGGCAAATTTAGCGTTGCTGGATGAAAGTGAGGGAACTGCTGCGACTCCTGTACAACGATGGGTGGTTCCTGGAGGCGACGCGAGGCAGTCATCGCCAGTTCAAGCATCCGGCGAAGCCAGGGCGGGTGACGGTCCCGGGCAAGTCGAACGCCGATTTGGCGCCGGGAACGCTCAACAGTATCCTCAAGCAGGCTGGCCTGAGGCGAATGGGAGGAAACAACGATGCGTTACGCCGCCGTCATTGAGAATGCAGGCTCGAACTATTCAGCCTACGTTCCCGACTTGCCGGGCTGCATTGCAACTGGCGATACACTGGAGGAAACAGTGGTGGCCATCCGCGAGGCCATCGCGTTTCACCTCGACGGGCTTCGCGAGGATGGCGCCCCAATCCCACCTCCCTCGAGCAAGGTCGAATACGTCGAAGTTGCCGCGTAGCGGCCCAACGCTTACGCAACACAATCCGTCTCAGCGGACCTTGTGACGCAGTTCTCGAATCGGGTTCGTACAAGTGCATGCGCTCCCGCGAGCACACTGACGCAATGCGTCACTTTTCGACGCGAACGGCGCTACAGCGTCGCTGCGCGATGACAGCGCGCACCTGACATAGTCGCGTCGGCCCGCAGCGAATGCCGGGAATTCAGCAAGTTAGACGCGCATCACGTAGCTGGCACGGCCGTTGCTTCATCATTCGTGCAGGCGGAATGACGCCGCGACTTTGGTTATCGACTTAAAGTTTCTGTACTCAAGGAGTTTGCTCACATGAAGACCATCCAGAAGGGTTTCACCCTTATCGAGTTGATGATCGTCGTCGCGATCATCGGCATCCTTTCGGCCATCGCCGTTCCGAACTTCCTGCGCTTCCAGGCGCGTGCGAAGCAGAGCGAGGCGAAGGAGCTCCTCTCGACGGTGTTTAGCGCCCAGGAAGCGTGGTTCGCCGAGAATCAGGCCTACGCGGGCAGCACGACGATCGGCTACACGGTCGCCGGCGCGCCGAAGTACTACGCCGTCCCGACGGTCACGACCACGGGCGCGACCTTCGACGCCAACACCAGCGGCAACATCGACAGCGATGCGACGATCGACGTCTGGGAGATCGACAACACCGCGCGTGAGCCCGACAACTCGACGAACGACGTGACCGGCTAAGTCCGACGCTTCGTACGACAATGGACGGGAGAGGAGCCCTCGGTCTCCTCTCCGTCGTTC
>CAYLME010000326.1:0-2240 GCA_964384585.1 uncultured Gemmatimonadaceae bacterium
CTGGATCCGGTCGCCGATCACGAAGGAGCGCGACGCCATCTTCAGGATCGATCCCGTGACGCACAGGATCAGCTCCTTCGTCGCGACGACGAACGCAACGGCAATGGCGACGATGGAGATCGCGACAGTCCGCAGTGGCTCTGCCCAGATCAGCACGATGCCCAGGATGAGGAGGAGCACCAGGCCGTTGCGCGTCTGCACGAGCCAGCGTCGCCGCAGGTCGGCAGCCTGCACGTGGGAGCGGATGAACCGTGCAGCGAGCATGTGCAGGCCGATGACCACAAGGATGAGCAGCCCGGTGCTCAGCAGCAGGCGGACCGGCAGCGAGGGTTCTGTCAGCACGTCTGGCATCGTTCGTCGTTCGCTCTGGTGAAACGCAGGGATCATCCGTTGCGGGACGCCGCGGCCGGACGGCTGGAAGGATACTGCGGTCTGGTGGCTCCGGCGACCGTGGTGGCCCGCGCCGCGCGCCGGTACGCGGCGTATCGCGCGAGCGTGGATCGCGGACGCGACCCGGACGACGTAGCTTCGGGCGTCACCCCCAACCCGGACTACGGATCGATGACAATCAGCGAGCGACGCGGCCATTGCCGGACGAGGCGCTACAGCCCGATGAGTCACGCCTTCAGAGCGTCGGTGCGGCGCACGACAGGCGTGACCGGCGCCGTCGCACTCGCGGCACTCGTGTCCGCATGCGCGCCGGCAATGCCGCGGCCCGATGCCGACCAGGTGCCCGCCGCGCCGACCGCCCGATCCGCGCATTACGATCTCGTGCTGCGAAACGGTCGCATCATCGACGGCACGGGCAATCCGTGGTATGCAGGCGATGTCGCCATCCGCGGCGATGAGGTCGTGCGCATCGCGCCGGCGATCACGGCGGAGGCAACGCGCATCATCGACGTCGAGGGCCAGGTCATCGCGCCCGGCTTCATCGATATCCATACGCACGCGCGCCGTGGCATCTTCGAGCGTCCGACCGCGGACAACTACGTGCGCCAGGGCGTAACGACCCTGGTCGAGGGACCCGACGGCAGCTCGCCGCTGCCGCTCACGCCGTTCCTGGCCGGGCTCGATTCGCTGGGAACGTCGGTCAACGTCGCGAGCTTCGTTGGACAGGGGTCGGTCCGCTCGGAGGTGATGGGGAACGCCGACCGTCCTGCAACGCCCGCCGAGATCGAGCGGATGCGCGCGCTCGTGCGCGAGGGCATGGAGGACGGTGCGTTCGGTCTCAGCACCGGTCTGTTCTACACGCCCGGTGCGTTCACGCCGATCGACGAGGTGATCGAGCTTGCGCGTGTGGCCGGTGCCATTGGCGGTATCCACATCTCGCACATGCGCGATGAAGCGGCGCACGTGGTCCGCAGTGTCCAGGAAACCATCCGCATCGGCGAGGACGGCGGGCTGCCGACGCAGGTGACGCATCACAAGATCGTGGGACCGGGATACTGGGGTCAGAGCGTCGAGACGCTGCGGCTGATCGATGAAGCGCGCGCACGCGGCGTCGATGCGACGATCGATCAGTACCCGTACACTGCGTCGAGCACGAGCGTGCAGTCGGCGCTGCTGCCTGCATGGGCGCTCGAAGGCAATCGTGAACGTGTGAACGCGCGTCTCAGCGATCCTGCGACCCGTGCGCGCATCAGGGCGGAGTCAGCCGGGATCATCCGTCTCGAGCGCGGCGGCGGCGATCCCGAGAACGTCGTCATCGTCAGTTGCTCATGGGACCCGACGCTGGCCGGCAGGACACTGGGGGCGGTGACACGCCTGCGCGGCATGGAGCCGACGCTGGAGAACGCAGCAGAGACCGTGCTGTGGATCACCGGCCAGGGCGGGTGCCGTGGTGTTTTCCACGCAATGAACGAGGACGATCTCGAGCGCATCCTGCAACATCCTGCGACGATGGTCGCGAGCGACGGCGAGGTGCCGGAGCCGGGCAGCGGCTATCCGCACCCCCGGAGCTACGGCACGTTCGCGCGCGTGCTCGGCGTGTACGTGCGCGAGCGCGGCACGCTCACACTGGAAGATGCCGTGCGGAAGATGTCGTCGTTTCCGGCGCAGCGGCTGGGAATCGCCGATCGCGGCGTCCTGCGTCCGGGCATGAAGGCGGATATCGCGGTGTTCGATCCGGCACGCGTTCGCGATACCGCCACCTTCGAACAGCCGCACCAGTACGCGGAGGGCTTCTCACTGGTCGTCGTGAACGGGACGATCGTGTTCGAGAACGGGCGGATGATGGACGC
>CAYLME010000327.1:0-2182 GCA_964384585.1 uncultured Gemmatimonadaceae bacterium
CGCTGCTGCGCCGCTGGATGTCCTTGAGGATCAGCAACCCTCGTCCGCACGGGCAGGCTTCTTCGCCCAGCGTGCCGATGTCGCCGGTGCGGTAACGGATGAAAGGATAGTCGCGGGTGGCGAGGTGGGTGACGACAATCTCGCCCGACTGGCCCGGCGGCAGCACCTTGCCCGCCCCGTCGATGATCTCGACGACGATGTCCTCAGAAGTGATGTGCATGTTGCCGCTGGGGCATTCGTGGGCGATGAAGCCGGCGTCGCGCCCGCCGTAGCCGTTGGCCACCGGGCAGCCGAAGAGCCGGCGGATGGTTTCGCGCTGGTGGTCGTACAGGCGCTCGGAGGTGCAGAACACCACCTTGATGCCCAGGTCGTCGAGCCGCAGGCCGCGCTGCTCGGCGCGCAGGGCGATGTGGCTGATGGCCGAGGGGTAGCCGAACAGCATCTTCGGCCGGCGCTCGCGGATGCGGGCGATGAAGCCGTCGACCTTGGCATCGGACATCTCGAAGGCAGGCAGCAGCTCGGTGCGCATCAGCGTGTCGCGCACCAGGCGCACGCGGTCTTGCGTACCCAGCTCGATCGGCGAGCCCCAGACCACGATCTCGCGGTCGCCGATGTCCACGTCCCACCAGCGCGTGGCGCGCCACTTGGCGGCGACGTCGTGCGTGACGCGCTCGGTGCCGATGAAGAAGATCAGCGGCTCGCCGCTGCTGCCGCCGGTGTTGAAGCGGGCCAGGCCCTTGGCATCGTCGGCGCGCAGAGCATTGGAATGAACGCGGATCTCGGCCTTGGTGAGGAAGGGCAGCGTCTGGAGGTCGGCCACGCCGCGCACGGCGGCGGGGTCGAAGCCGGTGCGGGCGAAGAGATCACGGTAGTACGGCACCTGCACGCCCACGTCCTGCAGCAAGGCCTTGAGGCGCTTGAGCTGCAGTTCGTGGATGCGCTCGCGCGGCCACCACTGCGAGGCTTCCATGTCGCGGTGTACGCGCACGGTGTCGTGCTTCTTCAGGCGTTCCTGAAGGGGGAACAGCACATCGGAGACGAAGCGGGTGTAAAGACTGCTCATACGATATCGGTGTCGGGAGCGCCGGCGGGCAGAGGCCCCAGTTTAAGTCGCAAGGCCTGCTCATACTCGTTGAACAGCACACGGCGGACCTCCGTCCAGTCGTGGCATTTCAGCTCGGCCTGCGCAGCCAAAGCCAGAGCCCTCGCGCGCTCGGAATCGTTGAGCAGGGTCAGGGATGCATCCGCCAGTGCCTGGGGGTCCTCGGCAGGGACCAGAAGCGCAGTCCTTCCATCTTCGAGCATGTACGGCACCCCACCCACCGCCGCGGCAACGATAGGCACGCCACTGGCCATCGCCTCCAGAAGCGCAACCGGCTGGTTGTCTGCCCGACTGGGGTTCAACAGCAGATCCGCATCACGAAACAGCGCACTCATCTCGTCGCGATCGAGTCGTCCGGGAAAAGACACGCGATCAGCGATCTCCAGGTCTCGGGCAAGGCGCTCGAGTTCATCGCGCATCGGGCCGGACCCGGCGATCGTCAGTCGGGCACCGGGGAGCACATGTGCGATGCAAGCGAACGCCTTGATTGCGAGATCTGCGCCGTAAACGAATTCGAGATTGCGTGCGACGATCAGATGGGGACAAGCGCGACGACGGTGCGAAACCACTTTGGCACTGAAGCGGGAAAGGTCTGCCACGTTCGGCAAGACGCGGGCCTCGATTCCATGACGACCAAAGACCTCCACCAGGAAGTCGGACGGGACGAGAAGAGATCGGCCCCAGCTGAGTTGCCGTCGCACGCGGACCGCCGCCTTCTCGAGAAATGCCTCCGCCTCGCCTCCGTGGTAATTCACGACAACCGGCACGCGGTGCCAACGAGCAATCCATAGCGCCGGCACCGCATAAAGGTGCCAGGACCAGCCGGAATTGGCCATCAGGTGCACGAGTTGAACGCGCCCAATCGCCCGCCAGAGAATCGCGATGTAGGGAATCAGCCGGAAAAGCGCCCGTATCCCGCGAAGATGCGCGATCCACGACGGCTGGTACGGTGCATTGACCTGGACAGTTCGAACAGCGAGTCCCTCTGCTTCAAGCAACTGCCCGAGTTGCTGCGTCAGGACCGCCATACCACCGGCGGGTGGCGGTAGCGGACCGACCAGACAAATTCGAACTCCCTTC
>CAYLME010000328.1:0-2179 GCA_964384585.1 uncultured Gemmatimonadaceae bacterium
TGATGGATGTGTGGAATCTGTTTCTTCGCCGCGCGTTCGGGATCCCATCCCTCGACTACTGTCTGCTGGGTCGATGGGTGCGACACATGCCCGGGACGTTCCGGCACGAGCGCATCGCGGCTTCCGCGCCGAAGTCGTACGAATGCGTCGTCGGTTGGGTCGTGCACTACTCGATCGGCATCTCGCTGGCGGTGGCGTTCGTGCTGCTTGCCGGCCGTGCATGGCTCGGTGCGCCGACGCTGCTGTCGGCGCTGGCCTTCGGCATCGTGACCGTGGTGTTTCCGTTCTTTCTGCTGCAGCCGTCGCTTGGGCTCGGCGTAGCGTCGAGCCGCGCGCCGAAGCCGTTGCAGGCGCGGATCAAGAGCCTGGGCACGCACGTCGTATTCGGCGTCGGCCTGTGGTTGTCCGCGACGCTGCTCGCGTAACGATCCGTTAACCGGAGGGCGGTGGTCGAATGAGTACCGCCTACGAGCGGGCGAACTCCAGCAGCGACCCTATGTCCCCTCGGTCCGCTTTGCGGAGTGCCTCAATGTAGGTTGTACGCAATTCTGAGGTGGTCGAAAGCCGGTCACCGCCCCACGTGAACGGCGGTCGGTCCAGTTGCATTACCAGGAGATCCGCCATCAAACGAGCGTGTCGACCATTGCCATTCGGGAATGGGTGGATAGACACCAACCTGTGATGGAATCTCACGGCAATCTCGTCAGGGCCGTATACCTGCTGCTCCCGCCACACACGAGCGTCTCCGATAAGGTTCCTGACTTCGACTCGAATCCTGTGTCTTTCCACACCGATGTTCTTCTCTGACCGTCTCACCTCTCCGGCCCAGTTCCATACATCTCCGAGCATCCGCCTGTGTAACTCGTATAGGAAGTCCTCGGAAAGCACGTCCACCCGACGCCCGCCTGTGACGGCCCGGCGCATGGCCCAGTCCAGGGCGATCTGGATATTCGCCTCCTCCAACTCGTCGAGTTCCGCGCGTGTAGTCACGTGAGGCTGGAGAAGACCCTCGGTTTCATCCGGATCGATTGGAGTCGCCCCGCCTGGCAGGCTACTGTCCATCCGGATGCGACCAGAGACGTTCTGGCGATCTGAGAAGATCTTCGGCGATCTCTCGAATCCGCTCCTCAACGTCAGAATCAGTCTCCTGATCCTCCAGGCGCATGGTGTGTCGAACCGTCCTCACCCTGTGCCGCGCGATCTCGTACGCGCGTTCCTCCAACGTCTCCGATAACCGGTGTTCCGGCACCACGACGTATGCAACTCGTCCACCGAGCGCCTCGGCAGCTTCCCGCAAAGCGTTGAGGGTGATCGATCCTTCCGCTTCGCGACGCTCGAGTTGGGTGACCGCTTGCCGGGTCACCCCCAAGCGTTTCGCAAGGTCGGCCTGGGTCATTCCGAGCGCGCTCCTGATCGCGGCAATCCAGCCCTTCGGAGGTGGTTGCAGAGCAGGCGCGCTTTTGCGCACCTCGTCGAACCGCCGATCGAGTTGCTCCCGCGCGAGTTTCCGTACGCGATCAGAGTTGGCCATGACAGCTATACCTTGCTTGGGAGGCATCCGCAGGCAAGGTATATCTAGCCTTCTATCCCTCTTAACGCAAGCTATAGCTAGCGCCATGCCACTGTGGGCGCAAGCTATACGTTGCCTGGTCGTGAAGGCCGAGAATCGCGAAGAATCCAGCCCTCGATCAGGAAGCCGAGCTCTCCTGGACGTAGATTTCGCCGCCGCTCTCACGGAACTCGCGCGACTTCTCCTCCATGCCTGCTTCCGCCGCGGCCTTCAGGTCGTGCGAGATGCGCATCGAGCAGAACTTCGGCCCGCACATCGAGCAGAAGTGTGCGAGCTTCGCTCCGGGCGCGGGCAGCGTCTCGTCGTGCATCGCGCGCGCGGTCACCGGGTCGAGCGACAGGTTGAACTGGTCCTCCCAACGGAACTCGAAGCGCGCCTTCGACAGCGCGTCGCCCAGCGCCTGCGCCCCCGGGTGGCCCTTCGCGAGGTCCGCGGCGTGCGCGGCGATGCGGTACGCAATCACGCCCTGCTTCACGTCATTGCGGTCCGGCAGGCCGAGGTGCTCCTTCGGCGTGACGTAGCACAGCAGCGCGGTGCCGTACCAGCCGATTTGCGCGGCGCCGATCGCGCTCGTGATGTGGTCGTAGCCGGGCGCGATGTCGGTGGTGA
>CAYLME010000329.1:0-2163 GCA_964384585.1 uncultured Gemmatimonadaceae bacterium
GACAGAGGGCGATTGTAACATTCTAGGTGTTGTGAGCAGACTTGTTGACGCTGACAGCGTTATTGGCATGGGTGGATCCGAACACAGCTTACCCAATTTCGATTGAGAACGAACTCGCATGAGAACACTGGACTCGGTACTCGACACTGTAGGTGAGGCGGTTAGCGGCGCGATAACAAGCACGTCCGAGCTCACCAAAACCTTGAAGCAGACACGCTCCGCTGCCATTACCGGCAAGCTCGCAGATATCGACAAGACCATAGCCCAAGCCAAACAGCAGCTAGGGATACTGTCGGAACGGCTTGCAATTCTCGAGTCGAGCTGGAATTTCGATGCTGCGCGGTACTTCGAGTCAGGAGCATACGAACAGGAGCTGCTGGCCGTCATGGCCGATGCAGGCATGAAGCCCGTCGACCGGGATGGCCGCATCCTGAGCTATCCCAGCATCCTTCGGGTGATGCCCAGTGACCAGTCTCTTGAGGTAGATCGCAAGAAGGAGCGCCGCGTGCGCCCGAGTTTTGTGGCTGCAGAGCTCAAGAAACGGCGTGATCGAAAGACCGGGATCCCCCCCGAACGTCTCGTCGAGATCCTGTATCGCGCATACGACGCCCTGGTCGCTGGCAAGAAGGGTACGGGGGTCGTTCGGGTCATGGACATTTATGACCTGCTCACTCAATTGCCGCAGGCACGCGAGTACACCAGACCGGAGTTCGGTCGTTACCTCGTTCGGCTGGGCATGTCGGAGGTGCGAGCGCCCCGTGCTGGCAAGCGCATCTAGTTACGCGCCGACACGGCAGCTAAGGGCAGTGCCGTGCTTTCCGCCGTCACACCGGACGGCGAGGTCCGACTCTATTCGGGAGTTGAGTTCCGATGATCGACTTGCCGCAGTACCTGCGCTTTCTGCGCGATGAGTACCTCGACGGCTTCGTACGCGACGGGGGTGCGGCCGTGAAGTTCGCGATCGTACCGAACGATGCCGGTGCCGGTTCGGTTCACGCTTCCATGCGCCAGCACGCGGAAGCCGCGGGATACGTGTATGCCGCCATCGACGCCGCGACTACGAAGATGTCAATGATCGACCGCGTCTTCCATGCGATCGCGTCACAGATCCCGTGGCAGGACTTGGCGCGGAGAGTCGTTCTGGACGCGCTCGACGATCTCCGTTTCCCGGCGCCGGCGGGCGAGCCACTGAGTCTCGAAGCTATCGCACGGCACAACGATTATGACCTCCAGCAGCTCCGCAAAGATTTCAATCGGAGACTTCGCGACAAGATCTTCTACGACTACGAACTTGCTCAGGACTTTCGGATCGCCATGATCCTGCTCTGCCAGGCAGAGGTGATCGGTTCACCATCGACGCAGGCAACCGCGGAGGCCGTGCACATGTGGCTACGCGGCGAGCTGCGTCAGATGGCGCAGCTACGGGAGGACCTGATCTATCGGAAAGTCAATCGCAGCAATGCGTTGCATATGCTGTACTCGCTTGGCCCCTGGATCCGGAAGGCGGGCAGGCCGGGTCTCGTGCTGGACTTCGACATCCGTCAGTGCGCCGTGACGGCCCGTGCGCTCACAGATCAGTTGTTTTACACGAGGCCTGCGGTTCTCGACGTGTACGAGTTGCTGCGCCAACTGATCGACGCTACCGATGAGCTGAGTTCGACTTTCATCCTCGTTACTGCCACGAATGATTTTCTGGCCGATCAGACGCGCGGTCTCGAGAAATATTGGGCGCTCCGGCTGCGTATCCTCGATGAGGTACGAGATCGACATATGGTCAATCCTTACAGCGCTCTCATGAGGCTGTCCACAGACCCGATGGCAGAGGTGGAGGCCCGCGCATGATCGAGCACATGAAGGCCATCGAGGCATTACGGTCTGGCGTTCCGAACAGGGACGCTGTGCGTACACTCGGGACAACACAGCCGCACATCGAGAGTGCGTTCACGAGTAATCTCGATTCCGTCGAACGAGGTGAGCGTCCGGGCGGATTCATCATTCGAGGCGGGTTCGGCGCTGGCAAGTCACATCTGCTCGAGTACCTCCAGCACCGCGCGGAGGAGCGCGGTTTCGTCACGAGTCGCATCATCATCGGCAAGCAGACTCCGTTGCACGATCCGGCGAAGGTGTTCCCGAGGAATCCGCGGCTGAGTTTCGAAGAGGCCT
>CAYLME010000330.1:0-2148 GCA_964384585.1 uncultured Gemmatimonadaceae bacterium
AGCGCGAGGGCATCGCCTTCATCCCCTGGTTTCCGCTCGAGGCTGGCCAGCTCGCGGGCAACCGGTCGGGCGCGTTGCGCGACGTCGCCCGAAACTCCGGCAGCACCGTGGCGCAGGCCGCCCTCGCCTGGCTTCTCGCCCGCTCGCCCGTGATGCTGCCGATTCCGGGCACGTCCCCCGTCGCGCACCTCGAGGAAAATGTCGCGGCCGCCGGGAAATGGAGACATTCGTCATTTCCTCGTCGATGAAATGAACGTCGTGAAGCTCGCAAACAAGACGATCTGGATCGCCGGCGCCTCGTCCGGCGTCGGCGAGGGCATGGCGCACGTGTTTCACCGCGAGGGCGCCGACCTCATCATCTCCGCGCGCCGTAAACCCGAGTTCGAGCGGGTGAAGGCGGTCTGCATGACGGGCCCGGGCAGCGTTCACGTCCTGCCGTTCGACATCGTCGACGCCGACAAGCGCGAGCGCGCCGCCCGCGAGGTGCTCGGGAAGTTCAGGCGCCTCGACGTGCTTGTCAACAACGCCGGCCTAGGCCAGCGGTCGGCGCGCAAAGCCAACCTGGCAGCCGCTCGCAGCGCTGAACGCGCTCAGCCAAAAGGGCCTCGATGACGCCGCTACAAGCGCGACAGAGATCTACTGAGTGCTGCGCACCGGAAAATCCTGCATTGTCAGTGCCACGACGCGCGCCACATCCTCGGCCTCGACGCTGCGTTGCTCCAGGGCTTTGGATATCGATCCATACCACACTTCCTTGTTGGCGGCGGCATCTATGGCATGGATCACCAGCCGGCCTTCACGATAGCTCTGCATACTCTGGCTGCCGACGCTTACTCCACCGCCCCCACTGCCGCCCCAGCTGCCCATGCCAATTCCAATCTGAAACGGACTGGATTTCACTTTCTCCTGAGCGGAAATTTCATACGTGATCAGAAATTGTGGATCGCTTTCCACCTCCGTATAACCACGACGGCTGAGTTCAGCGACGATCGCTTTGCGAATGTTGGTGTCGAGCATGCTGAGGGCCGTGTCTTCGCCACCTTCGTCGAGAGCCGCGGGCCCCCATCCAAATGTGCTCCACCCCGCGATGTTGGCATCCGGATCGCGTTGTGATTGACGCTCAGGCTGGGAAGTGGTCGCGCAGGCGGCGAGCGCGATACCAAGCGCGAGCGCGAAGACGCGGTTGGCGCTTTGCATCATGTTCCTCCTGAGGAAAGCAGAGGATCTGAGTTTAGTCCCATTCTGTGGGCGATTGACTGCAGATCATGAGCCTGGACTTACTCTCCGGGCTCGCCGCGCTGGCGCCCGAAACCGCGGGTGCACCTGACGCTGACGTGACCCCGCGATTAGTGCGACCTCGGAGTAGAGTCCGCTCATCGCGCCGGTATCCGCCGGCAGAGTTGTGCAGCGGTCAGGCGGGTGCCATTGTCCAGAGACTCTCGCAATTCGGCTCATTGCCACACCAAACGCGGCTCGCGAATTGCGACGCTGCGGCACAAGATAACGCCTCCTCCGGCCAACGGTACCGGCACCATTGCCTTGTCAACTTTGCCGCACACAGCGGCTAGCGCCGGCCGGGCTCCGGCGGTTTCTCCGCCTTCGCGCGGAACGGGTACGCCGTGCCGACGCGCTCCGGCGCCGGGATGCGCAGCGAGAGCACCATCGTCACGGCGAGCACGTTGACCGTGAAGCCGAGCGACCATGAGACCGGGATCTTGTAGAGGTCGATCAGCAGCATCTTGGCGCCGATGAAGACGAGCACGATCGCGAGCCCGTAGGACAGCAGGTGGAAGCGCTCCTGCACGCCGGCGAGCAGGAAGTACATCGCGCGCAGGCCGAGGATCGCGAACACGTTCGAGGTCAGCACGATGAACGGGTCGGTCGTGATGGCGAAGATCGCCGGGATCGAGTCCACCGCGAACACCAGGTCCACGATGCCGATCAGCAGGATGACCACGAGGAGCGGCGTCGCCATGCGCACCCCGTCGCGGGTGGTGAAGAACTTCTCGCCGTCGTAGTCGGGCGCGATCCTCATGCGCCGGCGCATCCAGCGCAACGCCGGGTTCGCCTCCAGGTCGGGCTCCTGGCCCGTAGCCCACCACATCTTGAAACCGGTGAACACGAGGAACGCGCCGAACAGGTACAGCA
>CAYLME010000331.1:0-2143 GCA_964384585.1 uncultured Gemmatimonadaceae bacterium
GCTGGATGTGCGAGCGAGCAAGCGCGCGCAACTCGTCGTATACGAGCGGCAGCAGTCGCTCCAGTGCTTCGGGGTCGCCGTCCCGGAGTCGGTGAAGCCAGATCGTGACGGTGGACGCGGAGGAGGGAACATCAGGCATACGATCCCACGATACCTTCGCAGCACGATGGGGTGCAATCGTTTCGTTTCGCAGCGTTCGAACGGCACGTATGTGGAGCTCTTCAAGTGCTTGTGAGTAAACGACTTATCTGACCGCACCCGAGTTTATACTGGAAGTTGCGAGCATGGCCGCGAGGGAGTCCGCGGCTGCATCCCTGCCCCGCTCACGCAGGTAATCGGCGTAGAACAAGGCAGCGTTGCGGAACGCAGGGCTGTCGCGTGATGTGGCCGCTTCGAGTGTTGTCAGGGTCTCGGTGAACGCATGCACAGCAGCGTCGTGCTCCCCGCTGGCCGCATACAGCCGTGCGAGGGTGAGCAGGGGATCGCACGTGTACGGGTGACCGGTTCCGAGTGTTCGCGCGAATGCGGCATGTGCTTCGAGCAGCATGGGGCGGGCCTCTGACAGGCGTCCCATGCGGAACAGCACGGAGCCCAGGTTCGAGCGCGTGGACGCGGTGTATTCGTGGTCGGGAGGCAGCGCAGCTTCACGGATGGCGAGCGCGCGCTCCAGCACCGTGCGGGCCTCGTCGAGCGCGCCAGAGTTCATGTGGATGACGCCGAGGTTGTTCAGAGTCTCGGCAATGTCGGGATGAGCGGGGTCCAGCATCCGCTCGCGGATGGCCAGTACCCGCAGATGGGTTGCGATCGCCTCTTCGATCATGCCGGACTGGCGCTGCGTGAGGGCGAGATTGTTGAGCGTGTTCGCAACGCGCACGTTGTCGGGCCCGTATTCCTGCTCCATGATCGAGACGGCCCGCTCGAACAGGGGGCGGGCTGCCGCGGGGTCCCCCTGCATCCAGTGCACGATCGCGAGGTTGTTGAGTATGGACGCAAGGCCCGGTGAATCCGGTCCGCCGGCCGCGTCGTGTATACCTGCGGCGCGCTCGAGTAGCGGCTGCGCGGCGGCGAGGTCGCCGAGCCGCGCGGTGGCTGAGCCGAGCGTCGAGAGTGCGTCGGCGAAGTCCGTGCTCACCGTATCCGACGTCTGTTCCCAGACGCCCACGGCTTCAGCGGCGATTTCCCTGCTCCGCGTATAGTCACCCGTGCGCCCGACCGCATCGGCGAGTAGTGCGAGCGCGACGCCATACTCGATAGACCGCTCGCCGTAGAGTGCCCGCTGAATGCCCGAAGCTTCCAGGAACAACTCGCCCGCCTGCGCAAAGAGGCCGAGTGATTCGTAGGCATGGGCCATGGAAACCATCAATCGGGCGCGAACCGCGGGCGCAGCCTCGAGGTCACCCTGGACCCTCTCGGCACCGCGATCCAGCAGCGCCCGTGCGCTCAGCGTGTCTCCGGCCGCGCCACCGGGGTCGCTTGCGCGGAACAGTTCGACGAGAAACGAGGCCACGCTGTTCGCGGTGGTCGCTTCCGTCATGGCCACCTGTTCGGCGGCGCGCGCGCGCCGCAGCCCGGCGAGTGCGAGTGCGAGGCCACCGGCGAGAGCGAGCAGGACGATCGTTCCGGCAATGACGGCCGCACGGTTGCGCCTCACGAACTTCGCGGTGCGGTAGCCGAGTGTATCGGCGCGCGCGAGCACGGGCAGGCCGACGAGGTGGCGTTCGATGTCGCTCGAGAGCTGCTCCGCCGAGGCATAGCGACGGCTCGGTTCCTTGCGGAGCACCATCGCGACGATGGTATCCAAGTCGCCGCGCAGCCGACGCTGCAGCCGCTCGGGGCGCAGTCCGCCGCGGGTGTCTGCGCGTTCGCTGACTTCTTCCTGACTGCCCGCCAGCACCGCCTGGCTCGGCGGCGTCGGCGCGTCTTCACACACCGCGCGCTGCATGCCCATGATGGACGTGTCGGCAGCGCGCTGTGCCCTGGTCCCGGTGAGCAGCTCGTGAAGCAGCAGGCCCAGCGCGTACTGGTCGGTCGCCGTCGTCACGGGTTCGCCGCGTACCTGCTCGGGGCTCGCGTAATCCGGCGTCATCGCCTGGAATACCGTGCTGGCCGTCTCACCGTCCACGGCCTCGCCGAGCAGCTTGGC
>CAYLME010000332.1:0-341 GCA_964384585.1 uncultured Gemmatimonadaceae bacterium
TCGAGCTCGCTGCAGCTCTTGCCTCCATTGCCGCCCGTGCCGCCCGCGCCACTGCTACCGCCGGAACCTCCGCTAGCGCCGGTTCCGCGGGAGCCACCGGAGCCGCTGCTGCCACCGGAGCCGCTGCTGCCGCCGAAGCCGCTGCTGCCACCCGCACCGCTGCTGCCGCCCGCGCCGCCGGCGCCGGTGCACTGCGCGACGTTGGCAGCATTGAAGCTGCATTGCGAACCGGGCTCGACGTGCGTGCACTGGGGCGTGCCGAACTGAGTCGCGCAAGCATAGAGGCCGTTGTACGGACCGACACACGGCGCACCCGTCGCCACGTTCGCGCCACAGGTCAC
>CAYLME010000332.1:351-2117 GCA_964384585.1 uncultured Gemmatimonadaceae bacterium
CGGGCGATGCACAACCCGTCGCGGTAGCAGCCTTCGCGCAATAGTCGATGCACACGTTGACCGGTCCGCCCGGTCCGCACGCGGACGCCGCGTTGTACTCCGCCGTACAGTCGTAGCAGCCACCGGGTTTGGCCGCGACGCACGCGTGAAACGCCTGCCACTCGGTCGCGCATCCGCCCGTCGAGAAGGCTAAATGACCGAGCACGATTCTGGATCAAATCGCGCATGGATTGAAAAAGCATGGGGTTTCCTGCGATCGTCGGTCTGCGACACCTGGCGAAAGGGAAACCCCATGGCATCGACGAGTGTACCGCAGATGGACCGAGCAAAGCGACGGCGACTGATCCGGCAAGGTCGTGCAAGCGGCGACCCGGACACGGCGAGGCGTTTTCTCATCGTCGCCAAGCTTGGCGGCGCTCAGACGCAGGCGGACGTCGCCCGGCACCTGGACGTCGTCCCTGCGGTTGTGTCCCGTGCAGCGGCGGCGTTTGTCAAAGGCGGTGAGGAGGCGCTGTTCGACTCGCGCAGCAACAACGGCGCGCGGAAAGTCGACGACGCTTTTCTCGCAGGGGTGGTCGAACTGTTGCGGCGCAGCCCCCTTGATTGGGGGTGGCAACGCCCGACCTGGACGCGCGAGTTGCTGTGCCTCGAGATGGAGCGTCGCGGGTTCCCGCGTGTTGCTGTCTGCACCATGGGCCGGGCTCTGGCACAGCTCGGAGCGCGCATCGGAAACCCCAAACCGATCGTGCTGTGCCCCTGGCCGCGAGACGCGCGGCGGGCACGATTGGCCTGGATTCGTCGACTCGAACGTCGTGCAAGCGCCGACGAACCCGTCCTGTACAGCGACGAGGTCGACATCCACCTTAACCCGAAGATCGGCCGCGACTGGATGCTGCCCGGAGTACAACGACACATCCTCACGCCCGGCAAGAACGAGAAGTTCTACCTGGCTGGCGCGCTCGACGTCCGTACCGGACGCCTGATCTGCACCGGGCTCGACTCCAAAAACGCGGCCCTCTTCTGCCAATTGCTGCAGTTGCTGTCCGACACGTACCTGCGCGCACGACGCATCCACCTGATCGTCGACAACTACGGCATCCACAGTGCTCGCAAGACCGAAGCCAAACTCGCAGAACTCGGTGGCCGTGTCGTGCTCCACTTTCTGCCGCCTTACTGTCCGGACGCGAACAAGATCGAGCGTGTCTGGCAGGACGTCCACGCGAACGTAACTCGCAACCACCGTTGCAGGACCATGTCGGCCCTGCTCGACAACGTCCGGAGCTATGTCGACGCCTACCGTTGGCACCGCACCCAAGAGCAGGGACCACGCTACCTGCGGGCAGCATGAGAACTGTTCCAGAATCAAGATCGGTGATTTAGCTGATGTATCGTCCTGCCGTGCTCGTTCGGGTTCTTGGATTTTGGTTTTTTTTGGTTGCAGCGCTGCTCGGTTCGACCGTCGCCCGCGCGCAGCCCGTGCCCGTGATCGAATCCGGGCGCGAGCAGGAAATAGTCGCGCTGTTCAAACCGCACCAGCTGGCAGGAGAGGTAGTTCCGGGCTGGCGCCTGATGAACATCAAGGTCGAGCGCACTTACATCGAGGTCGAGGTGCAGGGCACCGACCGCAGCGCGTTCTTTCGCATGGATCACCCCGAGCGCTCCCAGAAGCACGACTGGACGACCGCGAGCTTCGCCGTCTCGCGCGGCGAAAACGCGAGCGAGGCCGGGGCCGCGAGCGCGGTCGAGCGCCTGGTCGGCGCGCTGCG
>CAYLME010000333.1:0-2092 GCA_964384585.1 uncultured Gemmatimonadaceae bacterium
TGTCTGCAGCTGATTGCGGGGATCCTGATCGCGCGCGAGGTGCGACTGGCTCGACACGACCGCATGCTACGACACGGGCTCGCCGAGCTCGGCGATGCCTTCCACCGCGCGTGTCTCGCCACTCGCACGAAAGCGCTGACGCGTTGCGACGATGCGGCGCATGACCTCGGGGTCGAGCCACGGCCGCTCGTGATACAGGTGCACCACCGGCGCGCGATGACGGATTCGCAACGGCATGACTCCGAGGTTCTCCAGGCGGTCACCCAGTGCAGCATCTCCGCCGCCGTACCCCATCGACGCGTCGAACCCGTTCACAGCCATGAGATGCTTCCGCCAGGTGGATGCGTTGTTGCCGTGCCAGCGTGCGGGCGTGGTCGTAATGCGATCGAGCACTGCACCGAGGTACGGACCGGACCAGCGGAACACCCGGCTACCGGGACGGAACCCCTGCGCGATGAGCCAGGAAAGTCGCGTCGCGTCGCCCGCGCGGACGTCGTCTGCGGTGATGCGCTCGCTGACACGTGCGGGCAGCTTGACGTAGCCGCCGGCAAGGTAGCGATCGGGTTGTGAGAGGCGGACGTGGGTCTCGACGAGACGCGGATTCGGAATCGAATCGCCGTCAGAGAAGATGAGATACTCGCGGTCGGTGCGGAGGATCGCGCGATTCAGGATCTCGTTCTTGCGGAAGCCACGATCACTGTGCCAGACGTGCACGATATCCAGTCCGCTGGCCGCCCGTACGCGCTCGATCGTCGCGGCGGTATCGGGTCCCGAACCATCGTCGGCGACCACGATCTGCATGTCACGCCAGGTCTGTGCTGCATAGCCCCAGAGTGACAGCTCGAGGGCGTGTGGCCAGTTGTACGTCGAAAGTATGACTGCGACGCGCATGCGCCCCCAGGGGAGTGGACAGCTCCGATGTCGAAAGCTAGCGAATGGTCCGGTCCTGTGCGATGCCGTCGCTGTGCGCCGCTGCAAGCAGCTCCGCTTCGTACGCATTGAAGACGCGCGGCCACGCGAAGCGCTCACGTGCGCGCGCCGCGGCGAGGGTGCCCATGCGCCGTCGCTGCGGCTTGTCGGCCAGCAGCCTTATGAGTGCGCCGGCGAGCGCATCAGGATCGCGAGGTGGCACGAGCAGGCCGGTCACGTTCGGCTCCACCGCTTCCACGGTGCCGCTGATGCTGGTTGCCACCACGGGCGTACCCGCCGCCATCGCTTCGACAACGACGTTGGGAAAGCCCTCGCGATGGCTGGGCAGCACGAGCACGTCGAATGCAAGATGCAGCGCGACGTTGTCGGTGCGATAGCCGAGCATGCGCACACGAGGCAGTCCGCCGAACGCCGCGCGCACGTGCTCCTCCTGCGGGCCGCCGCTGCCGGCGATGACGAGCCAGGCGTCCGGCACAGCCGCGGCAACCTGCGGCCATGCTGCGGCCAGCTCGTACAGTCCCTTCTCCTCGTGCATACGACCGATGAAGCCGAGGGCGACGGCGCCCGCGGGCAGATCGAGATCGGCAGGCGCGACCTGGTCGAATGCCTCGATGTCGGTCCCGTTGGGAATCGGCGTGACAGGCGCGTCGAGACACGGCAGTGCCGCAAGCAGCTCACGCCTCAGGTCTTCCGACACGGTGATGAAACGCGCGGCCGCGCGCAGATATGCCTCGTCGCGCGGTTTGGGACGCAGCGTACCGGCCAGCGCGCACCGCACCACGACAGGGACGCCCAGGCGTTGCACTGCAGGCATGAAGAGCGCCAGGTCGTGCGGCCAGGCCATGAACGCCATGAGAACGTCCGGCCGGAACCGGCGCAATGCGAGCCATGACAACGCGTTCGGCAGGAGCAGCGCATCCCGTCCGCGGAGCACGCCCGCGGACCGGTGGCCGAGTGCGCGCCACGGCTCGCGGATCGCTGCTGCCGGATGATGCAGCAGCAGCAGTTCGTGGCCATGCGCGCCCAGCCCCTCCGCAAGGCGCAGCGCCATCGTCATCTGTCCGCCGGCAAAGCGCCGTGGCTTCGCGAACGCGATTCGCACGAGACATCCCCTATCCGGTCCTGGGCTGAACCCGGGAGCTCCGTTCGCCCGGGCGCGCGC
>CAYLME010000334.1:0-2078 GCA_964384585.1 uncultured Gemmatimonadaceae bacterium
GCTCCAAAGGGCACGCGCAGATCGTGGTGCGTGCCGAAAGGGATGAGCAGGGTCTCTACATCTATCAAGTACGGGAGTGAGGAAGCAGGCCAACACCGCAGAATCAGTCGAGCGTCCGGCAAGGACCTTCGGCGAGCGCACCGGCCAGCCGCTGGAAGCCCTCGATGAGGGCATCGTCTCCCGGACCACTCACGCTCGTGCGTATGCACTGCGGGACACCGATCCGGCCAACCGCGAACGACTCGGCGGACTTCACGACGACACCGTGTGCCTCGAGCTCGGCCGCCAGTTCGCTGGCTCGCCACGGCTCGGGCAAAGTGATCCAGTAGTGATAGCAGCCCTCGTCGGTGCGTGCCTCCAGCCCCGTGAGCGTCGGCTCGACCAGCGCCTTGCGGCGGCTGATTTCCACGCGCTGATGGGTGCAGAGCCTTGCCGCAGTGCCGTCGAGGATCCAGCCGGCGCCGATCTCCGCCGTCAGGGGCGTCGCCATCCAGCAGGTCGTGCGCACCGCGCTGGCGATCCGGCCGACGAGATGGTCCGGCGCCGCAATGAACCCGACGCGCAGACCTGCCGACACCGCCTTCGTCAGGCTGCCGATGGTCACCGTGCGGGAGGGCGCGAATTGCGCCAGGCTCGGCAGGTGTGGCGCCACCAGCACGCCGTGCGCATCGTCCTCGATGATCAGCACGTTGTGCCGCAGACAGATCTCCGCGATCGCCTGCCGGCGCGACAGATCCATGGTTCCGGTGGTCGGATTGTGGAGGGTCGGCGTGCAGTAAAGCGCATGCACCCGCTGCCGCAAACACGCCTCTTCCAGCGCCTCGGGCAGCAGCCCCTGGGCGTCCATCGCCAAGCCGTCCAGGCGAACACCGAGTCCTCGTGCCGCGGCCACCAGCCCGGGGTAGGTCAGGTGCTCGGCGACGATCAGCTCGTCCTTGCGCAGCGTCGCCATCATCGTGCACAGCAACGCGTGTTGCGCACCGTTGGTGACCACGATCTGCTCCGCAACCGCGTTGCGCCCGCTGAGGCCGATCCATTGCGCCCCAGCCTCGCGATGGCGCCGCAGACCGGTGTCGGGAAGATAGCTGCCGAGCTGCGTCAGCACTCGCCGGTCGCCGCCAAGGCGCAGCAACGCCTCGCCCAGAAGCGCCGACTCTTCCCCCGGGATGTGCATGTTGCGTGACAGGTCGATGAGGCCGGGCTTGCCGTCCGGCGCATTGTCGAATTCGTTCTTGTGCGTCCGCTCACCCGGGGGTAGGACGTAGGTACCGTCCCCGACGCGGGAGGTCACAAGCCCCTGTCGTTCGATCTCGGCATAGGCGCGGCCGACCGTCCCCACCGTGACCGACAGCGCGTCCGCAAGCACGCGCAGCGGCGGCAGCTTGGCGTCTGCTCGAAGGCGGCCGTCAAGCACGGCCTGCGCAAGCGCTTCGCCGATCACGCGGTAGCGCGGTCGCCCGTCGGAGACCGCCGAGCGCGCAATTGTCACCGCGTCAATATACTTGTTGACCCTCATATGTCAGGACAATACGCTTTGGAACGTAAATCTTAGATCGATTGTACGTGCATTGTTTGGGTTCAATCGACAGCGATCGAACGGAGACGGACACCTCATGCCATCGAGCACCCAAACATCCGAAGCCGACACGGGCCAGACCGCGCGCTCATCCACGGTGGTCGTGGCCATCCTCTTCGCCATCGTCTGCCTCACCTGGGGGACGACCTGGCTCGGGATCAAGCTGGCCGTGGACACCGTGCCGCCTCTGCTAGCTGCGGGCCTGCGCTTCGTCATTGCGTTTCCGCTCTTGTACTTGATCGCACGCGCGCAGCGCGCGCCGCTGCTGTTTCCCGAAGGGCAAGGCGGGCTTTTCGCGCTGATCGTGGTCCTTTACTTCGCGCTGCCGTACCTGTTGATCAACGCCGGCGAGCAGTACGTGAGCTCCGGGCTCGCCGCGCTGTTGTTCAGCACGATGCCGGTCTTCACCGTGATCTTCTCCGTCGTGATCCTGCGCGAACCGATTTGGGCGACGCAGCTCGTCGGAATCGTCGTGGGCTTCTTCTCGCTGGGCATGATCCTG
>CAYLME010000335.1:0-2069 GCA_964384585.1 uncultured Gemmatimonadaceae bacterium
GGAGGTGCGACCTCATCGTCGACCCGGACGTGCGCCGCCAGACGCTCGACGCGCGACACGATCAAGTCGACCTGCGGGCCGTCGCGGGCCAACGTCGTGTCAATCGCCGCGGCAATCCGCGGCACCGGATGCAGGGCCAGCAGTTGCAACACCCGGGCGAACTGCCGCGAGCCGGTAGTTCCGCCATGCCGCGCTTCCAACTGCTCGCGCAATCGGTCGAAGACGCCCGGCAACTGCCAGTCTCGAAACACCGGCGCATGGTCCCAACAGGCCGGCTTCCGCCCCAAGGTGGCCAGGTAGTGCCGCGGATCGAGAAGCTGCTGGCCCGTGGCATAGCAGCGCCGGTGCCGGGCGATCACCGCCCCGTCGCCGGCGACCACCTCGATGCGATCGACGTAGCCCTTGACCGTCACCGAGTGAAAGGCCCAACGTCGCGGTACGCTGTAGCGGTTATTGTCGAAGGCGACCGTCTGGTACTTGTCGACCTTGCGCTCTTCGCGCAAGCAGGCATCGAACGGATGTTCCGGCAGCGGGCCGGCAGCGCGGCGCTCCTCGTCGAAACGCGCGCCGATCGTCTCTTGGCGGCCGCTGGCCACCCGCCGCCGATCGGCCTCGCAGCAGCCGCGCAAGTGGACGTTCAAACTCTCCAGGTCGGCCGCCCGCGGCACCGGGGTCGCCCAACGACGCTGCAGGTTCTTGACCCGGTTCTCCACGTGCGGCTTTTCGTTGCCGCGGGCCGGCAGACAGAACAGCGGCTCGAAGTTGTAGTGGCTGGCCAGGGCCAGGTAGCGCCGATTGAGCTGCCGCTCGCGACCTCGGCCGATGACGACCGCGACCGTCTTCGGGTTGTCCCACCACACCTCGCGTGGCACGCAGCCGAAGAATTCAAACGCTTGCACCATGCCGTGCAGAATCGCTTCGGTCCGCTCGCTTGGCAGAGCTACCGCAAACGGGCAGTACGAATAGGCCCAGGTCACCAGCAGCACCGGCACCTGCCGACGCCCGTCCGGAAAGTCGACCCAAATGTGACCGAAGTCACACTCCGCTCGCTGGCCCGGGCGGTGCTCCAGCGGAATGAACGTTTCGCGCGCCGACTGCCGCCGTCGCTGCACGTAGCGGCGAACCTGGTCGTAGCCACCCGCATAACCATGCTCGGCCTGCAAGCGGCGAAAGATCTGCGCCGCCGTGTGCCGTTGCTTCGGCGGCGCCCCTTCGTCCGCCTCGAGGATCGCCTCGATCACCGGCTTGACCGGGTCCAGCTGCGGCGCCGGCACCGGCGCTTGACGCGTGTACCCTTTCGGCTCCGGCTGCGCAAGAGCCTCACGCACCTTCCGCCGCGAGTGATGGTACGTTCTGGCGATGGCCCGAATGCTCAGACCATCCCGATACGCTCGTCGAATCCTGCCGTAGTCTTCCACCGTAAGCATCCTTGCCCCCTCCATGCTGGCGTCTCAATCCGAGACACCAGCATAAGAGAGCGCTTGCGGTGGGCCCCTTTTCCACGCCGATCACCCGTCCCAAGTGGGCCCGTTTTGCTTGCCGATCTCCACACGAAGTCATCCGCATAGCGAATGAGTAAGGCCCGGTCTTGCAGCCGAGGTTTCACGTCATGTTCGAACCAAAGGTCCAGCACGTAGTGCAAGAACACATTCGACAACAACGGTGAAACCACCCCACCCTGTGGCGTCCCGGAGTCGGGGTAGCTGACGCTCCCGTCCTCCATCACGCCCGCGCTCAGCCATTTATCGATCAGTCGTAGCAACACACCGTCACGCACCCGAAGTCGGAGAAACTGACGCAGGTGGCCATGATCCAGATGGTCGAAAAACTTCCGGATGTCCACCTCCAGAACCCAGCCACCCCGGCAGCTCATCAACTGGTCTCGGAACGATTCCAACGCCTGGTGTGCCGATCGTCCCGGGCGGAAGCCATACGAGCAGTTCAGAAAGTCGTGCTCGTAGATCGGCTCCAGCAGCATGACGACCGCACGCTGGAGAACTTTGTCCTCCAGCGTGGGAATTCCGAGTGGGCGAGTTTCGCTACTCGAACCACCCTTCGGAATGTGCACT
>CAYLME010000336.1:0-2054 GCA_964384585.1 uncultured Gemmatimonadaceae bacterium
ACGCGGGTGCGCGCGATGCTGGCACTGCTGCGAGAGTCATTCGGCTGGAACTCCATCGGCCTGCTCGATCAGCCGGTCAAGCGCGGGGAGCAGTCCTATCCTCTCACCGCGACCGCGATTGATGGTCGCGTGCCGATTGTGGTGGCGGATGCCGAACAGGACCTCGATGCCGGTGCCGTCGCGTTCGGTGATGGCACACGCCGCCGTTCGCCGTTCGGGCTCGTGCAAGAGTTCCTCAACGCCGATGAGGGCGCGCTCTGGGGAGTCGTGACGAACGGCACGGCACTGCGGATTGTGCGAGACAATGCCTCACTCACTCGCCCGGCCTGGATCGAGGCCGACCTCGCTCGGATCTTCGGCGAGCAGCGCTACGCCGACTTCGCACTGCTCTGGTTGATATTGCATGAGAGCCGCTTCGGGCGCCCCGGAGCTCCGGCGCACGAGGCGGTGCTTGAGCAGTGGCGCAGCGCCTCGTTAGAAGCGGGGACGGCCGCACGGGACCGGCTCCGCGATGGCGTCGAGGCAGCGCTTCGGGCACTCGGCAACGGTTTCCTCTCTCACGCCGCCAATAGTGTCTTGCGTGCGCGGCTCACCGACGGCGAGCTGAGCGCAAGTGGCTATCAGCAGCAACTGCTTCGGCTGGTTTACCGCCTGATCTTCCTCGTGGTCGCCGAGGAGCGCGGTCTTCTGCATCCGCCGGGGAGCGACGCTGAGAGCATCGAGACCTACCGTGACGGTTACGGACTCCAACGCCTGCGAGAGCGGTCGGCGCGGCGGCGCGCGTACGACCGCCATGATGATCTCTGGGACAGTCTCGTCATCGTCTTCCGCGGGCTTGCTCGTGGTGACGCGCGCCTGGCCCTGCCCGGGCTCGGCGGCTTGTTCGAGTCCGGCCAGTGCTCGGATCTGGACGGCGCGAGGGTCGGCAATCGCGCCCTGCTGGACGCCGTATTCCGCCTCACGTGGCTGGCGCAGGACTATGCGCTGCTGCGCGTCAACTGGAGAGACATGGGGACTGAGGAGCTCGGCAGCGTCTACGAGTCTCTCCTCGAGTTGGTGCCGGAGATTCACGACGGCGCCACGCGGTTCGGGTTTGCGGGAGATCGCGAGGCTGGGGCTGGCACGGCAGGGAGCGCTCGCAAGCTGACGGGGAGCTATTACACGCCGGATTCACTCGTCCAGGCTCTTCTCGACTCGGCGCTTGAGCCGGTCATCGCCCGTACGCTCGCCGCGGACGAGCCGGAGCGCGCCTTGCTCAATCTGTCGGTGCTCGATCCCGCGGTGGGCAGCGGACACTTCCTGCTCGGTGCCGCCCGCCGGTTGGCCGGCCACCTGGCGCGACTACGTTCTGATGGGACCCCGGGTCCCGACGCGTTTCGTCGTGCACTGCGCGACGTGATCGGCCACTGCGTGTATGGATCCGACAAGGATGCCATGGCCGTCGAGCTCGCGCGGATCGCGCTCTGGCTTGAGGCGATGGAACCCGGCAAGCCGCTGGCCTTCCTCGATCACCACCTCGTCCACGGCGACGCCCTGCTCGGGGTGCTCGATCCCACCGTGTTGCGCGAGGGCATTCCAGAGGAAGCCTTCGTCGTTCGCACGGGTGACGAATCGGCGGTGGTGAAGGCATTGAAGAAGGCCAATGCCGCGGATCTCAAGGCAGTGCGAAAGGAAAGGAGGACAGTACACTCTGGCGTTCGATGCGGGGGCGCTCGCCGACGAGCTCGCCGCTGTCGAGCGACTCCCAGACGGGACACTGGAGGAGGTGGAGGCGAAGCGGACGGCCCTAGCCGCCGCACGGGCGCGGGAGGATGCACGCTTTCGATTCGCGTGCGATTCGTACGTTGCCGCCTTCCTATTGCCGCGCACGGCCGCCACTCAGGCAGTTGTACCGACCACCGGGGTGCTGCGCAATCTGGCGGCAGGCATCGAACCGACTGCTGCGATGCGCGATGCGATTGCGGAGCTCGCTGTAGACACTCCGTTCCTACATTGGCCGATCGCGTTCGCGCCCGTGATGTCGCGAGGTGGGTTCGACTGCGTCGTCGGTAATC
>CAYLME010000337.1:0-2024 GCA_964384585.1 uncultured Gemmatimonadaceae bacterium
CAGGCGCAACACGCGACGCTGACGTCGGCCGCACGCGTATGCATTGCCGAAACGGGGTCGTGCGCGGCGTCATGATTCGCGCATCCACTCGCGAGCTGCTGCAGCAGCATCGCATCCCGCACTTCGATCCTGCGACCGCGCTGCTCGATGGCTCCGGCAGCACGCAGGCGACGCAGTGCACGGGCGACACCCTCTCGCGTCGTCCCCAGCTCCGCTGCCAGCTCCTCCTGCGTACGCGGCATCCGGTAAGCGGCCCCCGTCTGCAGCGCGCCCGCCCGCTCCGCCTCGACGAGCACCGCCGAGGCGACACGCGTCGGCACGTCCTGCAGTGACAGGCGATCGACCAGTGCCGCGAGCGTCCGCACGCGCTCACCCAGTTCACGCACCACAGCGTGCGCGACCTCCGGATGCGTCCGGTACAGCGCCTGCACCTCGCCCAGCGGCAGGAACAGCACACGACCATCCTCCACGACGCGCGCCGAGGCCATGTACGGTCCCTCGTCGAACATCGAAACCTCGCCCAGCGAGTCCCCAGCACCGAAAACGCCGAACACCTGTTCCTGGCCGTCACGATTCGCGCGGTACGTGCACACCGCCCCCTCGACAACCAGGTACAGGCCGCGGCACGGCGTCCCTTCGCGGAACAGCAGCTCGCCGCGCTTCACACCACGGCAGACGGATCGCTGCACCAGGCCCTCGCATTCGCCCTCGGTGAGCGATGCGAACAATGGCTGGCGCGCGACGACGCGTGCCGGGTCATGGCGGCATCGCATGCTCACGATGCCTCCGGGTGGATGAGAATCATTCTCAAAGATAAAGCAGCGGTCCCTGCCCGACCAGAGATGCGTGCGATCAGCCCGGTCGGGGTGTGATGATGGCGAGAAAGCGGAGGCGCTCGCCGTCGCTCGCCCGCATGGAGTGGACCTCGCGAGGCGCATAGACGGCCGTGCTGCCCGGCTCGAGCCGAACCTCCCCCGTCTCGCCGACGAATGTGCCGCTGCCCTCGATCACCTGTACGAGCACGGTGGATTCACTCGTGTGGGGCAGCACCTCCTGGCCCGGCAGGAGATGAAAGCTGACGACCCGGATGTTGGGCTCGTCGTGCACGAGCATGGTGGCGGGTCGATCGTCGCGGGGTGCCGGTCCCTCGGGCGGAAAGACGATCATGACGCGTCCGCTGCGGCCTGGTTCAGCGCGTTGAGAAGCGCCTCGGGGTCGGCACCGTCACGAATGGCGGCCTGCTGAATCGACGTCGCGCCACCACAGCACGAATCGATGCCGAACTGGTTGAATACGCCGACAGTGGCCGGGTGCGTGCGAATGACCTCGTTCACCGTCTGTTCTGCGCTGATCGCCGCTGTGACTGGCGTGTCCTTCATGAATTCCTCCGTCGTTCGATCGTGCTGTGACTTGCCTGCTCACCGCCCGCAGACCACCGCGTGCGAGGAGGATAGCACGGCGGCGCTGGCCGGAATGTGATTCTCGTCACAGATCGGGCCACCGGCCGCCGCGATGATGCGCTGCGAAGGGGCCGACGCGCGGTCTCTCCGGATGCTGGACGAATCGAATCACGAAGGCGCCAGATGCAGAGACCACGACTGAAGATAGTACGCCGGCTGGGCACACCGCTGCCCGGGCTGACGCGCAAGGACGTTCGCGCGAAGAACTACGCGCCCGGCTCACACGGAGCGACAGCGCGCCGGCGGATCAGCGGCTACGGCCGGCGGCTGCAGGAGAAGCAGAAGCTGCGTTTTCACTACGGGATTTCCGAGGGGCAGCTCCAGCGCACTTTCGACGAGGCCAGCAGCCAGCCCGGTGCGACGGGCGAGCTGCTTCTTGCCCTGCTGGAGCGAAGGCTGGACAGCGTCGTATTCCGGCTGGGCTTCGCACCGACGATTCCAGCGGCCCGGCAACTGGTCGGCCACGGCCACATCCGTGTGAACGGCGCGCCGGTCGATCGGGCCGGATTCCGCGTCTCGCCCGGTGACGAGATACAGGTCTCGGAGCGCGGCCGCCGAATTCGC
>CAYLME010000338.1:0-2024 GCA_964384585.1 uncultured Gemmatimonadaceae bacterium
GGTTGACGATGACGATGGGATCGCCGGCCTCGGCGAAGCGCAGGGCGATGCGCTCCGACAGATGCTTGGTGAGGATGTACTCGTTGGCGATGTCGTACAGGTTGAAGGGCACTGTCTCGTCGGATGGGGTGCCGTCGTCGCGCAGGCCAACGCCGGCGATCGACGAGGTGTAGATCACACGGCGGACGCCCGCGGCGCGCGCCGCGAGCAGCGACGCGGTGGTTCCCTCGAGGTTGACCCGGTAGATGGGCTCGGGGTCGGGCAGCCACACCTTGTAGATGGCGGCGAGATGGAAGTAGCTGGCCACCCCCTCGAGGGCGCGGCGCATGCCGGCGTGGTCGCACACGTCGACGGTGACCGTGTCGAGCGACATTCTCCGGTAAGGTAGTTGGAAGGCAGCAAGGCGGCGGACGTGGCGTGGTCGCGACATGAACGGGCGTGGTGGCTTCTCGCGTTGTTCGCGGGGATCTGGGTTGCGCCGGGCGCATGCGCCGAGAGCCCGAGCTCGGCAACCTCCGCCGGACCCGGCGGTGGCGGCGAAGATGGCAGCGACGACACCATCAGCGTGAGCGTTGGGGGCGGCGCGGGCGGCAGCGCCTGCGATCCAGGTTTGGCGTCGGACGATGTGGATGGCGATGGCTTCAGCGAGGAGCAAGGCGACTGCAACGACTGCGACCCCAACGCCAATCCTCAGGCGATGGAAGTCATCGCCGGCGACGGGGTCGCCGGTCGGTTGCCACCGGCTGTCACGGAGTGAGGGGCGTCCCCGCAGCGCCCGCGGTTTGCTGCTGCGGCTGCCGCGTGGTGAAGCGTCGGCAAGACCGTCCGAGAGCAGCAGTTTGATCTCCCTCAATCGAGCAACACGTTGCTCAGGCGCGCAAAGTGCCGCTCGCAGCGTGACGCGCAGCACATTCGTTGCGCGGCCTCGGCTGGCCGAAGTACCCAGAACCCCGTCGAACGCGGGCTGGCACGCCGCCTGCTCTTCATCGGCACGTCGCAACGGGACGACGACCAAAAAGGGGATGAAGCATGTTCAACAGACTGTCTCAGTTGGGTTTGGTGGCGATGGCTCTGGCGGCGACCGCCTGCGCGTCGCAGCCGGTGGTGGGCGAGTGGGAGAACGAGGAGAGCGGCTCGTCACTCGACGACGTGCTCCACATCGAAGAAGACGGCATCGGCACGCGCGCGCTCGAGCAGACGTGGCTGAGCGAGGGCGTCTCCTTCAAGATCTCCATCGAGTGGACCATCAGCTGGGAAGAGAAGGGCGAAGGTGAGTACGACGCCGAGCTCGAGTGCGAAAATGCCAGGGCCAAGGCCGATGGTGAGACCATCGTCTCCGGCTGCCAGGAGATGATGGAGGCGTTGGGGGCCAATCTCGACTTCGACGTCGAATGCAAGCTCAACGCAGCCGAGGACGAGCTCGATTGCGAGCTCGAGGACGGCAGCGAGGTCACCTTCGAGCGCGTCGGCGAGTAGGAGCGGGATTCCTCGCGTGAAGCTGCCCTAGTGAGCTGTGTTATCGGGCGCGGATGTCATTGCTGAAGCTGCGCACGTTGTCGTTGGCGTTTTGAGCATTGGTTTGCCCAGATCGCAGACGCGTTGCTCACTCCCACGCACTGGACGCACCGCGCGCGGATTAGGGGGGCATGTCCGAGCGCACGTCCGCCGTCGCCATCCGCACGGGCGGAGGCGGACGCGGTGCCCAATGTCGATTCTCAGGAGGATGGGACCTCTTGTTTCCCACGCCGCTACGCCGGCGACCGCTACTGAAAGGAAGGTATCATGCGTTCAACTCATCAATTCGCACAACTTCCGACTGCGCTTGCCATCGTCCTGGGCGCCGTGATCCCAGGATGTGACGCAGATTCGATCGTCGGTGACTGGGCTGGCGAGAACGCGGAGGTAGAGCTCGCGATGACCATCGAAGATGATCTCCGCGGGTCGGGCGAGGCCTTCGTTCACGAAGACGGCGGCTTTGTGTGCCGCTTCGATGTCGATGTCGAGACCCGCGATGACTCGAGGTA
>CAYLME010000339.1:0-1995 GCA_964384585.1 uncultured Gemmatimonadaceae bacterium
GCGGAGGACCGTTCGCGGTGGCCCGCCTGCGTCGCGCCGCCCAGCGCCGAACCTCCCGCGGTGGCCGGCTGTAAGGCTTCCGGGCGTTCACTCGTTGTCAGTTCATGCAGACGACGCTCACCTCCGGCGGCGCCCGCGCGGCGTCCTCCGGGACGCTCCATCCGCTGATCGCGACGGGCCGCGCCTTCTTCGCGCTCGGCCTGATCGGCATGGGCGCCACACACTTCGTCTTCGGCGATTTCATGACCGGCCGCGCGCCGCCATGGCCGGACGGGCTGCCGGGCGGCACCGCTTGGGCGTGGACGAGCGGGCTCGTCTTCATCGCGTGCGGCATCGCGATGCTGAGCGGACGCGCCCTGCGCGCGGTTGCGCTGCTCACTGCCCCGCTCATCGTCTGCTGGGCGCTCCTCCGCAACGTGCCGGTTGCCGCGGCCGACTCTCTCTTCGCCGGTTCGTGGACACGGCTCGGCAAGTCCTGGACGTTCACGGGCGGCGCGCTCGCTGTAGCCGCGATCGCACCCGCAATCGAGCACGGGCCCGCCGGCCTGACACGCATCCTGAATGCGACGTCCGCGTTCACCGCCGCCGCGCGCATTCTACTCGCACTCTTCCTCATGATGACCGGCGTGCAGCACTTCCTGCACACGCCGTTCGTCGCATCACTGATCCCGGTGTGGTTCCCCGGCGAACCGGTGTTCTGGACCTACAGCGCTGGTGTCGCGCTGATCGGTCTGGGTGCCGGACTGCTCGTCCCGGCATCAGCGCCGACCGCGGCCCTCCTCGCCGGGTGCATGGTGTTCTCGTGGTTCTGGATCGTGCACCTGCCACTGACGCTCACGAGCGTGAGTGACGGCGTCGCGGTGTTCGAGGCGCTCGCCGTGGCGGGCATCGCGTTCCTGCTGGCGGGATCGCTCTACTCGAAGTACTCGACGTAGTCGCGCGCGAAGACGCGGATGTCGCGCGGCGGCCGCCCGAGGATCTGCTCGACGGCGTCCGACGTACGCTCCGTCGGGCCGCCTGCCTTCTGGTACGCCGCGAGCGCGAGCATCGACTCGATCGACCCGGGCGCGACGCCCTGTCGCTTCAGCCGCGCGCGTGCCTCCTCCATCGACAACGCGTTGTACGTCACCGGCGTGCCGAGCACATCCGAGAGGACGTGCGCGAGATCGGCGTAGCCCACCGCTTCACCACCCGTCAGCACGTACTTCTGCGCGGTGTGCGCGTCCGGATGCAGCAACGCTTCGCATGCGACGTCGGCGATGTCACGTGCGTCGATGAACGGTACACGCCCGTCACCGATCGGCTCGTGGATCGTGCGCTCGGTCCGGACGGACCACGCGAGCGCGCCCAGCCAGTTCTGCATGAACGAGTGTGGTCGCAGGATCGTCCATTTCATCGACGACTCCTGCAGCACCTGCTCCGCCTCCCAGTGCTCGCGCGCGAGCGGTGCACGCGAGTGCCCGGACGCGCCGAGCGCCGAGAGCTTGACCACGTGCTTCACGCCGAGTCGCTCGGCAGCACGGATCACGTCGATCTGGATGCGACCGAAGCCGGGCTGATTACCGGTGAGCAGGAACAGCCGGTCCGTACCGGCGAGTACTGCGTCCAGCGTGCGAGTGTCGGCGAGGTCCGCCTGCGTCCAGACGACATGCTCGAGAGGCTGCGCCTTCGTGAAAACGCGGAGCACGGCACGAACAGGCGTGTCGGCGTCCGACAACAGTCGAACGAGCTCGGAACCGATCGTGCCGGTGCTGCCGGTTACAGTGATGACCATGATTCCCGGTTCCGGTGTGACTGCGGTGACAGGCTGCGCAGGTTGGTCGGCGGTGTCGTCATCGACCTGCGGACCGACGCCAGGCGCGCACGTCGAATCCCGCAACTGCAAGATGCGTGTCGAATGCGAACGCGGTAGACACGGAAAGGTTCAGGTTGGCGCGATGTGCGCAACGGGGTGTTGCAGCTGGCAGTGCTGTCGTGGTTCGGCGTTCTGTGACC
>CAYLME010000340.1:0-1984 GCA_964384585.1 uncultured Gemmatimonadaceae bacterium
CGACGCACCACCCGAGCTGCGGATCCAGCTGTTGCGGGACGGGATTCGCAGCATTGACGCGGTCTGGTTCACGCACGCGCATGCCGACCACGTGCACGGCATCGATGACCTGCGTGTGTTCGCGGGCCAGAGTGCACGGCCGCTGCCCATCTTCGCACATCCGGTCACGGCCGGGCAGATGCGCACCCGCTTCGATTACATCTTCGATGCGGGGTACCATCCGCCAGCCGGTACCAGTCGGCCCAACCTCGAGGTGCACGAGTTCGAGGCGGGCGAGCCTGTCGTCGCCGCCGGCTTCGAGCTGCTGCCGATCGAGGTGCCGCACGGTGACCAGCGCGTCTTCGGATTCCGCACGGGCGGCCTCGGCTATATCACGGACGCGAAACAGCTCGACGATCAGGCGCTCGACGCGCTGCGGGGCGTGCGTGTACTCGTGCTCAACGCACTCTGGCGCGGCAGCTCGCACCCCACGCACTTCAGCGTGGAGGAAGCGGTAGCCGCCGCGCACGCGGTGGGAGCACAGCAGACGTACCTCACCCATCTCGCACACCGGGCGCGTCACGCGGACCTGGCTGCAACGCTGCCCGACGATGTGGCGCCTGCGTACGATGGCCTCGTTGTTGACGTGCCGGACAGCTGAGCCGGCACCTTCCACGGAGCAGGGAATGGCGGAGCGCCTGACACTCGATTACGGCAACATGTTCGTGGCGCGGCCCGGTGGCCGCGGCCTCGAGCCATCCGTGCTGGACCACATGGCCGAACGGTTCCGCCCGGTTTACGCAGATACGGAGAAGCGTCGCGAGAGCGGCGAGCTCGGCTTCTTCGCGCTGCCCTACGAGCGAACCATCACGCAGGAGATCCGCACGTTCGCGGAAGGCGTCGGCCAGGCATTCGACACGTTCGTCGTGCTCGGCATCGGCGGCTCGGCGCTCGGCGCGACTGCATTGCAGCAGGCGCTGCTGAAGCCGTTCTGGAACGAACTGAACGACGAGCAGCGCGATTACTACCCCCGGCTGTACGTGCTCGACAACATCGACCCCACAACGATCGGACCGCTCTTTGAGCGCCTCGACATGCGTCGCACGCTGTTCAACGTCGTCAGCAAGTCCGGCTCGACCGCGGAGACGATGGCGCAGTACCTGATCGTGCGGGACATGCTGCGCTCCACCTTCGAGGGCGACCCTGACGGTGAGCGCCGCCACCTGGTCTTCACGACGGATCCGAAGGACGGCGTACTGCGCAAGCTCGCCGATGAGGAGGGCATAGCCACACTGCCGGTTCCATCCAACGTCGGTGGACGGTTCAGCGTGCTCTCCGCCGTAGGATTGCTGCCGGCTGCGCTCGTCGGCATCGACATCGATGCGCTGCTCGCCGGTGCCGCTGCGATGGACGAGCGCTGTCGTACCGACGTGCTGCGCGACAACCCCGCGGCGCTGTTCGCCGCGCTGCAGTTCGCCGCGCACAGCGAGCAGGGCGCCGGAACCCATGTGATGATGGCGTACGGCGACCGGCTTTTCGGATTCGCCGACTGGTTCCGCCAGCTGTGGGCGGAGAGCCTGGGCAAGCGCGTGAACCGCGTGGGCGACGAGGTGTTCGTGGGGCCGACACCCGTGAAGGCTCTCGGACCGACCGACCAGCACTCGCAGGTCCAGCTCTACATGGAAGGGCCGTTCGACAAGACGGTCACGATCCTCGCGCTCGAGGAAGGCGGCATGGACCTGGTCGTGCCGGACGTGCACCCGGAACTGGACGCGCTCTCGTATCTCGGCGGCACCTCGCTCGGCGCACTCCTCGATGCCGAACGCGTCGCGACCACACATGCGCTGGCCGCCAACGGCCGCATGAACATGACCATCAGCCTGCCGCGCGCAGACGCACGCGCGATCGGAGAGCTGATCATGATGCTGCAGATCGCAACCGTGTACGGCGGCGGCTTCTACGGTGTGAACCCCCTCGACCAGCCGGGCGTCGAGCTCGGCAAGCA
>CAYLME010000341.1:0-1982 GCA_964384585.1 uncultured Gemmatimonadaceae bacterium
TCATGGCTCCATCCTCTCAAGAGTCGGAGCCTCCGGCTTTCCCGGGCCGATTCACTGCGTGCCGAGGCTCGTCAACCGGTTCGTCGCGCTCGAAGTCGGCGTCGAGAGCGTGACACACGTCGGCTATCACCTGCCACGGCAAGCTCTTGTCATGCCCGACTCTCTCGTGTCAACTGTACTCTGAGATCCTGCGGCTCCTCCTCGAGGATGTGCTCGGTCGGGCGGTCAAACTCAAGGCTAAATATGTGTCCCGCAACTATCCAAGCCTTCCCGGTAAATTTCACACCGTCCACCGATCTGAACTCGAAAGTCGCGAGGAGTTTCTCGTCCCGATCGCTTGCGAAGAGCGTATCCGCATCCCATTGTGAGCCTCTGCCGAGTCCAGGGTAGCAGTTCGTCTCGCAGCCTCCATTGAGCCGCTGAACCAACCGAACCTGGGCCAGCTGCTTGCGCACACGTCCCGAAGAGTCAGAGTCCAAGCAACTTCCAATGGCATTGAGCACTGCGAGTTCCAACGCCATGAAGTGCGGCGTCCCTTGCCGGAAGAAGGCGAGCAACCCACTCAGGAATCGCATCATTCACATCCAGAAGCAGAAGCGCCGACGCCGCCTGTTGCTCCGCCCGCTCCGGCCCTGCCAGGAATCGCGAACTCTTCGACCGAGCACTGACGAGGTGCTGGCCTCTCCCTGCTGCTCACAGCAGCGGGGCATGCCCTCCTTGACCAAAAAATGGAAATGACCCTTGGGCGATCTCGGTCTGCAGCGCCTCGCAAAGCGCATCGATCATCTCGCGCTCAGAAGCATAATCTGGCCTCTCGAATACTCGCTCGACTGCACCGACTTCGAAGGTCGCCACGTAGTCGTCCTCATTCAAATCAACGGAAATCCTCCCCCGGGAGCAGTTTGCAGTGCCTCGTAAGAAGTCGCCCTCTATGCCCGCCTTGTGAAACTCTATCTCTCCACCAAGTTGGTGAATTGCATGCGTGACAGCCTTGACGGCACGGCACTGATACTCAGTCATCGTCTTCATCGGGCTCGGCAAAGCTGTATCGGGCCTGGTTAACTGAACTCACTTGGGACAAATCTTGAGATCAAACAGGTGGCCGTTACCCTTCGCCCATCTACTCACAGCCGCGCCGGCGATCCGAAACGTCCAAGCAGATGGTGATTGGCTGATTCCAATTCGTAGGAATCTTCCGCGGTTCAGTAGACCTTTCGGACGAAACAGCGTTTGGCCCAACCGGCTTGCGAGGAACCCACCCTGGGTACCCGTAATGAGAGAAGCCGGCGCACTCGGGGCAACCTGAAGTCCGTACCCCAATGCTCCACCTCCGGCGAAGCCAGCGCCGTACATGATGGCTGTGCCTGCCATGTGCAGGTACAAGCCCTCCTTGGCTTCGCCGATATCGGCCAGCATGGAGTTGAGCGTCGAGTCGTACGAGTTCCACGAGCTCAGATACCGCGCCTCCGCAGGACTCAGCTGAGCGCACTCTTCGTTGTCCGGAGGATCCTCGGGTCCGTTATCGGGGCCTTCAGGATCGTCATCTGTTTCGGGGCCGCCACCACCGCCGCCGCTCGTTCCACCACCGCCACCGCTCCATCCCCCGCCCGCGCCACCCTGGTTCTCCCCCGGCCCGGTGTATGTGCCCGGAAGATAGGGAGTCGCCGTGCCGCCAGCCTCCGTGGGAACCTGGAAGCCGGGGCAGGTCAGTGTCTCGCCGTCCCATGTGCACAACGATGCCGGCGTGTGCTGCAGGTTGCGTCCCGTTGGATCGATGTATCGAAGCGGGTTGCCCGCGACGTACGAGTACCGATTCAACGTCTGCGGCGCGCGCACCGAGCCCGCCAGCGGATCGATCTGCAGGAACCGCCCGATCTGCGGGTTGTAGTGGCGCGCGTGCATGTAGTCCAAGTCGTCGGCGGTGCTCGTGGTGTTCCACAGGTCGCGCTCGTGGCCGGTGAACTTGATCTGCTCGTCGTCCT
>CAYLME010000342.1:0-1981 GCA_964384585.1 uncultured Gemmatimonadaceae bacterium
CCCTTGAAACCCCGCAAATTCGAAACGACGGCTGTCGCCAATGTACGACAGAGCGAAACGCAAATCCATACCGGTAATGAGGTACCAGTACACTTGTCCTTCATTGGGATACGACCGATTCTTGATACGAGATGGGAAGTTTCAAACGCAAATGCAGGTGCATCAGATAGTGCGCGAGTATTTCACTGCAACTCCATGAATCCGGGACAGATTGGGGCGACTGCAGACTTGCGCCGCTGTCCTACGGCTCCTCGCCCACCCGACGGGGGGACGGCGCGAACTCCTGCTGCATCTCCTCGACCATCGCCATGACCTCCTGCACGCCGACCGCGTGCTTGTTGTCGAGGCAGGCCATGAGCAGCAGCCGGTCGCAGAACACGTTGATCTTGCGCGGGATCCCGCCCGTGTAGCGGTGGATCGCGGCGAAGGTGCCCGGGGCGAAGGTGGGGTCGTCGCGCCATCCCGCTGTCCTCAGGCGATGCAGGATGTAGGCCTCGGTCTCGGCCTCGTCCAGCGGGCCGAGGTGGCAGGAGGCGATCACGCGCTGGCGCAATTGCTCCATTGCCGGGCTCTGCAGGATGCGCCGGAACTCCGGCTGGCCGAGCAGGAACGTCTGCAGCAGCGGGCGCGCCCCGTGAACGAAGTTCGACAGCATGCGCAGCTCCTCGACCGACGACGGCGGGATGTTCTGCGCCTCGTCCACGATGAGCAGGACGCGCTTGCCCTGCAGGTGGCAGGCGAGCAGGTGCTGCTCGATGCGATCCAGCAGGACGGCCTTGCTCGGGTCCTGCACGAGGCCGAGCGCGGAGGCCACCATGCGCACCATGTCGTCGTCCTTGAGCCGCGTGCTCACCACCTGCGCGAGCACGAGGTTCTGTGCCGCGAGCTTCTGCGCGAGCGTGGCGGCGAGCATCGTCTTGCCGGCGCCGACCTCGCCGGTGATGACGATGAAGCCCTCGCCCTGGTGAGCGCCGTAGACAAGGTAGGCCATGGCGCGGCGGTGGCCCTTGCTGGAGAAGAAAAAGCGCGGATCCGGGCCGAGCTGGAAGGGCTTGGACTGCAGCCGGTAGAAGGTGTCGTACATGGCCGCTAAAAGTCCATTCTCAGAGATGCGATGTACGCGTGCTCAATGTACGAATTCAGGGCCTGCGTCGACTCCTTCTCCTGCCTGCGGTATGAAAGGGACCCGGAAAGCCGCCTTTGGAGCTGCCGGGTGAGGCTCATCCTCACAGTGGTGTAGTCGTCGAACTGGCCGGTATCCAGAAACTCATTGCGAAACGCGCTTATCCCGAGGTTCCATGCCAGCCTCGAACTCAGCCGCCAGCTCCACGATGCGCTACCGCCCGTCAACCGGATTGAGTCACTTGTGGCAAAGTCTCCCGTCGCTGGGAGGCCCAGGCTGCTGAACAGCGCCTTCCGCGTTTCCGAAAAGAGCGAGCCCACTAGCGTATTGCGCACCCCGTTGATCGCCGCCGACGCAAACCAGCGTTTCTGTAGGAAGAGTTGCTGGCTAAAGAAATTGACGGGCGCCGCCAGACTCGGCGGTAGACCAGTCCGGGCCAGAAATTCCTGGATCGCCTTCTGACGCTCCGCTGGATCCGGGTACCGAGCGGAGAAGAGCGGATCCAGCGCCGTCGCAGTGTCTGATGTCCTTGCCAGAAAGAGCTCGGAGCGGGAACTCGTCACGTCTTCGGTGTATGTTGCGCCCCAAGACGTGAGTCGAGTGCGATGGCGGAACTCCAGACTGTAGGCGTCGTCATCGAATCGCTTGCCCGCCGTTGCAACGAGGCGCGTGCGAGTACTTGGGGTCCACTCCACACCCGTGCTCCACAGACTTCCCTTGACCTCGGATCCGGCAGCACCGGATTCGTAGCGCTCGTGTCCCGCCCTGGCCAGCAGCCCCACTGTCGGCACTATGAGGAGGCGCGCTCCTGCCGCGAAACCCTCGCTGCGCGACTCCTCGCCAATCTCATATTCGATA
>CAYLME010000343.1:0-1963 GCA_964384585.1 uncultured Gemmatimonadaceae bacterium
CATGAGCACCGTCCCAAGTCTAGCGCAAACTGTCTACCTCAGGGGGAAGCTGACGATACCACCGGGGTCTGTTCCAGGCGATCGGGTCCCGTTTCGGCAAGTGATGCTACACTCCAGATGCATCAGCGCGACCGGTCAAGGCGCTTGGACACATTCAGCAATCTCGAGACCAAGCGTCGTAGCGAATGGGGTTAGTGTGACACCAACCATCGCTATCCCTTCCGACGGTACCGCGAACTTGTTGAGTCTGGCGCTTCCTTCACTCTCAGTCCAAGGCAGCGCTGCCGGCACCTGCTTCACGGCTACAATGACGTCATCGCATTCTGCAACCCTTTTGCACGACGGAGTGGTAAGTACAGCCATCCCCAGCTCATCACACGGTGCGGACGCTGGGTGTTTGCCTGTGCCCGAGACATGCGGTGGGCCGCTGGACGAACTGCGCGGTAGTCCGGTGCGCGCGCGCCCATCTCGGACCTCTGTTACCAAGCTGCGTCGAAGTGCCTCGGTCGAAGATGAAGTCGTGTACGCGAATCCGAATTGCAGTCCCGGCGGAGGCGGAACCGCTCCGGGATACTGGCGTTGCTTCACCACCATCACTTACTGGGTCGAAACCGGCATCATTCTACGTACGGATCGGTGGTGCATCTATGAACAGGGCGGAAGTCTTCGCGAGCAATCGAGTTCGGGCGTATCCAGCGATGCTGCGGAGGTAGCTGCGGCTCGCACCTTGAGACTGATTGTGAGATCCGACGTTAGCGATTCGTCGGTTCAGGTTGTGTTCCGTGGCGATCAGCTGGGGCCCGACGAGATTGTGCTCGGAGCCGGTGCAACGGACGCCGAGTCGCTGGCGAACGCACTCGCCGTCTATGAGCGACTTGCAGCTAGCGAGCATATGGCGGAGCTGCAGGCGGGTCTTGAGGCACGGCTCCCCGTTTCTGCGTATCCACTCTTGGGGGCCATTCCTCAGGCGACTGTAGACGCCGCAACGATGTTGCTCGCTCAATCCGCGGTGGCGTCGCTAACAGAACATCCGCGGTCCGGCTCGGTCCGGCAGGTTGATGTCGGACCTATCTCGCGCTGAGGCTGGCTTCGCTAAGGAGTTTCGGTGACACTTCGGTGACACAGGGGGTGCGGCGTTCCGGTTTATTCGGGTATGCCGCGCCCCCACCTCCTACTCGTCAACCTCGGCACCCCCGACGCCCCGACCCCCGAGTCGGTGCGTCGCTTCCTCGACGAGTTCCTCTCCGACCCCGACGTCATCGACTTCCCGAAGTGGTTCTGGCAGCCGATCCTGCAGGGCATCATCCTGCGGACGCGCCCGAAGAAGGTGGCCCACGCCTACGAGTCCATCTGGACGCCCGAGGGCTCGCCGCTGCGCGCGTCCACGGAACGCATCGTCGCCGAGCTGCACGCGCAGTCGCAGGGACGCTTCACGGTCAGCGCGGCCTACCGCTACGGCGAACCGAGCATCGCCTCGGAGAAGGCCCGGCTGAAGGCCGCGGGCGTCGAGAAGATCGTCGTCGTGCCGCTGTTCCCGCAGCGTACCTCGAGCACCACGGGCACGGCCTTCCGCCGCGCCTTCGAGTCGGCCGTCGCGCTCGAACTCGGCGTGCCGGTCATCGACCGCGTCATCCCGGCGACGGATCCCGGCTACATCCAGGCGCAGGCCGACCGCTACTTCGAGGCGATCGCCAACGAGCCGGCGCCGCCGGACCACATCGTCATCTCGTACCACGGCATCCCCGAGCGCTACGACCGCAACGAGCGCCGCGCCTACTCCTCCGACTGCTGCCACACCACCACCGCACTGCTCGAAGCCATCAACTGGCCGGTGGAGAAGTCCACGCTGACCTTCCAGAGCAAGTTCGGGCCGGAGAAGTGGCTCACTCCCGCCACCGACGCGGTGCTCGAGGCGCTCCCCGCGCGCGGCATCAAGAGCGTGGCGGTGATCACGCCGGGCTTC
>CAYLME010000344.1:0-1962 GCA_964384585.1 uncultured Gemmatimonadaceae bacterium
TGAGGAACGCCACCTCGACCGGACCGCCCGTCGGCGCCTGCTGCGCGATGCGCAGCACCGGCGCGTTCCACTCCGCCGAGCCGCCGTGCGCAACCACGATCGTGCCGACGTTGCCCTGGAACGCGGCGACGGGAGCGGCGCAGAGCAGCGCCGGAATCGTGACGAGAAGACGTCGCATGGTGTTCATCGGTCGTGCACCGCCCGCCAGGTGATGGTGGTGTAGAGGTGTCGGCCCGTGAAGCCCGGCCAGTCGCTCACGCGTGTGTCGAACACGTTGTCCACGCCCGCGGCCAGCTCGAAGCCGCCGGGCAGCGAATACGCAGCGCGCACATCGAAACGCGCGAACGGATCGCGCCAGTCGGTCCCTTCGTCCGCACGCGCCATCGCGGTGCGGCCCGTGCGCACACCCGTAGCCGAGAAGCGCCAGCCCGACGGATGCGCCCACGTCAGCGTGCCGCGCAGCGACTGCTCCGGCCGGCCCAGCAGCGCCTCGCCCGTGGCTTCGTTCTTCGTGCGCAGGAGGCTGTAGCCGAGCTCCGCGCGCCACGCGCCCAGCACGCCGCCGACTTCGAGCTCACCGCCGCGCGTCCAGCCGTCGTCGATGTTGCCGTACGTGAACACGGTGATGCCGCTCGAGTCACCGACCGCCTGCGTTTCGATGAAGTCGTCGAACGAGTTGGTGAACGCCTGCACGCGCGCATACGTGCGCGCGCCCGACCATTCGAGGCTCGCGGTCAGATTGCGCGAAACCTCCGGCTGGAGATCCGGGTTCCCGCGCACCGTGTAGCCGAAGCCCGGCCCCACGTTCAGGAACTCCATGAACCGTTCCTTGAACGCGGGCGCGCGGAATCCCTGCCCTGCTGAGACGCGCAGAGCCAACTCCCGTACGGGCCGCACCATCGCTGCGACGCGCGGCGTCCAGTGCGTGCCCCACGGATCGCTCCAGCTCGCGCGCACACCCGGCACGAGCGTCACGGGCCCGATGCCGAACGACGACTGCGCGAACGCTTCGTATGTATCCTCATCGCGGTCGCCGCCGGCGATCCGCTCCGACGTCAGTGCCTCGCGCCGCGCCTCGATGCCGACGTCCACCGCAATCGCACCGGCAGCAAAGCCGTAAACCAGCTCCGCCTCAGCCAGCCGCTGCGTCTCCTCCTCGCCTTCAGCCGACACCGGCCGCTCGCTCGTCGCCGAACGGGCGAGGTGGTCGAACGCGGTGATGTAGAGTGAGGAGGAAAGACGATGCGCGCCGCGCTCGAGGATGCCGGCCGTGCGCGCGCTCCACTGCGTGTTGTCGACGAAGTCGTAGAGCTGTCCACTGCGCCAGCGCTGATCCTCGACGAGCAGCACGCCCGACGCTTCGAGTCGCAGCCCGTCGATCGGCGTGCGCCACGACAGCTTGCCTGCACCATCCCAGCGCTCGGCGAGCGCGCCGCTCGCGCCCGGCAACCCCGGCGCCAGCTCCACCGAGCGATGCCCCACGTCCACCGCACCGGCAACAGGACCACGGCCGCCCATCGCGTGCGCCGACACCTCGAGACGCCCCTGATCCCCGGCGGTGGCACTCAGCGACGTGCTCCACGCCGCAGCGTCGAGCGGACGCGTGATCACGTTGACCACGCCGCCTATCGCGTCGGAACCGTACAGCGTCGACTGCGGACCTTTCACGACCTCGACGCGCTGCACCATCGCGGTCGGAATGCGCGACACATCGATCGCGCCCGACATGCGGCCGATGAACGGCTGGCCATCCAGCAGCACGAGCACACGCTCCGACCCCATGCCCTGGATCATCACGCCGGATCCTGCAGGGTGTCCGCCCTGAAGCTCGAGGCCCGTGCGCTCCGTCAGCACCGCGGCCACATCCGCCGCGCCGGTCTCGCGGATCTCGCGCGACGTCACGACCTCCATCGCTACGGGCGCATCCGCCAGCCGCTGCAGGCGACGCCCCGCCGTCACGAC
>CAYLME010000345.1:0-1949 GCA_964384585.1 uncultured Gemmatimonadaceae bacterium
CGCCCGCTCTGATGGCGGTGTCGAGAATTTGCGCGTGAACGGGCACACCTCCTGGCAGATGTCACAGCCGAACACGCGATTGCCCATCAACGGGCGCAGTTCCCGCGGGATCGCGCCACGCTGCTCGATCGTGAGATACGAGATGCACCGTCGTGCATCCATGATCGGCGCACCGGTCTCGTCACGGCCGAGCAGTGCACCCGTCGGACATGCGCTCACACAGGCCTCGCAGGTCCCGCAGTAATCGCGCATGAACGGCTCGTCGTAGTCGAGCTCGATCTCCACGAGCAGCGTGCACAGGAACACGTACGATCCGCGTCGCGGGTGCAGCAGCATTGCGCTGCGCCCCTGCCAGCCAAGGCCCGCCCGCTGTGCTAGCTCGCGTTCCAGCACCGGGCCGGTGTCCACGTACGCGCGCGCGGCAGCCAGGCGCTGGCCGGTCTCCTGCTCGATCCAGTGCAGCAGCGCGAGCTGCTGCTTCTTCATGACCTTGTGGTAGTCGCGGCCGCGCGCGTATCGGGAGATGATGCCGCGATCAGGCGTCGTACGTTCGTCGTCCGACGTCGCATAGCGCATGGTCATCACGATTGCGCTCTTCAGTTCCGGCCATTTCTGCTGCGGATCGAGTCGCGCATCGACGGCATCCGCACGCGCGAGGTAGCCCATCTCGCCATGACGACCTGCGGCGATCCACGCGCGATAGACGGCGGCATGATCGCTCGGGCGCAGCGCGGTGAAGCCCACGGACTCGAAGCCGAGTTCCTGCGCCCTGTGGCGGATACGTGCAGTCAGAGATGTGGTCGCGGGCATGGGAACGGATACCCGCACGCGTGCGCGCCGTGCCGTGGCGCACTCCATCATCCGCATGGGCGCATTGGTGCGTACGGCGAAGGGCGCCGCAGCATTCCGCTGCGACGCCCTTCCACCTGACCGGCGGTACTGCACCGGCGCTGTGACTCAGTAGCTCGGGTTGCCGATCCGCTCGTTGTTGTGCGGTACGAAGCAGGTCGCCGTACCATAGGCGCCCCACTCCGCGTTCGGATGCGGACCCGACGGGAAGTCATCGACGTCGTAGTTCGCGATGTAACGCCGCAGGTCGCCCAGGCGGTGACCGTCGAGATAGAAGTCACGACGGCGCTGATCCCGCAGTTCGGCCTGGTAGCTGGCCTCGGTCAGATCACCGATCACCAGCGCGGCCTGACCGCCGACCGCACGCCGCTCGTTCAGGAAATCGACGTTGCCAGCGTTCAGCCCCTGTGCCTCCGCCACGATGTAGCGCGCCTCGAGACCGGACGTAAAACGGATGTCCGTGCCGAGACCGAACGGGACCTGCTGGCCGGACGCCCACTCCGAGTATGACGGCGGCTGGAACGGCGTGTACAGGTCGGTCAGACCATTGTGGCCGCGGACCGGTGCGGCGATGTGCGTGACACGCGGATCGTTCAGATCACGGAACGCCGCATCCACGCCCAGGTACTGGCTCGCGCCGGTCGTCGCCGCCTGCATGCGGTTGTTCGGATCCGACGTCGCACTGCTGTACGCGATGTACCTCGCGAAGTCGGCCGGCACCTGCGACGCGTACGTGATCGCCTGTGCATTCTCACCGCGCCAGAGATGCGCGCGAGCCGCACCGACGCGTGCCATCGCGACGATAGAATCGGTTGCTGCGCCCGCATTGGCTGCGGTCGCAATGCGGATCGCCTCGTCGAAATGATCGATCGCTGCGGCGAGGATTTCAGCCGACGTGAGGGCCCCCGACTCGGGGTTCACCGGCGACTCGCAGAAGTACTCGCCCAGCATCACGTAGGCGTACCCGCCGTACGCATGCACACGGGCGAGCCCGAGATCCCGGTCGGCATCGGCACCGAGTATCTCGCGCAGGCGGCTTGCGTAATCGTCCGCCGCACCACGAGCGCGCTGGATCGGGTTGTAGATGTCCGAACCCAGGA
>CAYLME010000346.1:0-1949 GCA_964384585.1 uncultured Gemmatimonadaceae bacterium
CGTCCTTGGAAGCACTTACCCTCAGGGGCCCGTATTCATCGATGAGGACGCGATTGCTGAACTTCTAGCAGGAATCGACGCGTTACTCGAAGTCAAAGCGAATCCGACCGCTTTTAAGCAATTCGAGGTTCGCTACAGCACGCGGGGTGAACTGCAAATCATCGCGTTCAATACCGGCAAGGGCGATGTGCGATATGCCATTCAGGCTGGCCGAGTAGTCACAGCTACTCATCAGACTAACGCCTCCGATCTTCAGAAGTTGCGTGCGATGTTTGCCGCCGCGCAGGCGAAGCTGTCTGCGCTTCCGCGATAGCTGATTGCGGCGCCGCAGTGGTGGCCGCCCTCGGTCTGTATCAGACCAATACAGCTCCACCCAAGACAAGCTGACATGACGAAGCGACGGAAGCCCTCGAAGGGTGGTCCTCTCATCCGGATCGACAGTTCTTGGGACCCCGTTGGTCATTTCGAAGTCTACTCCGAGTACGCGAAGACTCTCCGTGTATGGCTGGTGTCCTATGGTATCGGCGCGCCAGTTTTGTTCACGACGAGCGACACGTTCGCCGAGAAGGTGCTCGCCTCCGGCTCCGCCGAAACCATTGCGATCGCCTTTCTATTCGGTGTTGGAGCGCAAGTGGCTCTCGCGCTTCTAAACAAGAACGCTATGTGGGCATGCTACTACGCCGCCGAGAATGCTGATTTTAAGGGCGCACGATTGTTCAGGATGGCGGACTGGTTCAGTCGGCAGTACTGGATCGACATTCTGCTTGACCTCGGAACATTCGCGCTCTTTGGCTGGGCAACGTGGAAGGCCGTCATCGCCGCGACATGCGCTACCTAGCGCCACGTATTGGTGCCGACGCGATTCGGTCTTCCTGTTCCGGCGAACTCGCAGCATCCGAGACAGTGGGCGGTCCGACGCCAGGCAGTGCGTCGCGCAGCGGTTGCCGCAGAATGTTGGTTGGCAATCTTCGGAAGCCTCTGCACCTAGCTCTTGACGCAGGAGACCGCCATGAGGCTGCCACGTCGCGTCTTACTAGTCATCATGTCCGCGGCCGCAGCCGCTCGCCCCGCGCTTACGCAAGAAGCCTCCGGCACCCTGCTGCGCGCCGACATCTCTGCCCCGGCATCCGGCGCCATCATCGAAGCCCAGCGCCTCCTCGACGGCCGCACCATCGCCCGCACCGTCTCCAGCACCCGCGGCACCTGGCACCTCCGCCTCACCGCCGACCCCCTCGTCCTCCGCGTCCTCCGCATCGGCTTCCCCCCGCACGTCCTCGACACCCTCCGACTCGCCGTAGGCGAGCACAGGCAGCTGAACGCGACGCTCCCCGGCATCGCCGTCGTCCTCCCCGCGCGCCGCACCGCCTCCGACGCGCGCTGCCGCGTCCACCCCGACTCGGCCTCGCTCGTCGCCACGGTGTTCCACAACGCGCGCACGGCGCTAACGGCCTCGCTGCTCACCTCGCCCGACGGCCCAGTCGCAGCCCGCATCCGCACGACCAACGAACTCTGGGAGCACGACGAGTCCCAGGTGCTTGAGTCGACCTATCGCGAGACCCGGTCCGACTCGCCACAGCCCTTCCCCACGCTCCCCGTCGACTCGCTCTTCGAGTCCGGCTTCATCACGCGCGAGCAGGAGCGGTTCGCCGGCATGCGCCGCGCGATGGACGTCGCCGTGAACTATCGCGTGCCGAGCGTCGACTACTTCGTCGACGACCGCTTCGTCGCGGACTACTGCCTCCACCTCGCCCAGGCGCGGCCGGACCGACCCGACTGGATCGGCGTGGGCTTCCGGCCCGCCCGCACGCGGCGCATCACGCAGATCGATGGAACGCTCTGGATCGACCGGCACACCGCCGAGCTCCGGCGCCTCGAGTTCGGGTACGCGGGGCTCGAAGGGCGCGAGCTGCAGATCGGACCCGGTGGCTGGCTCGACTTCACGCGCCTCG
>CAYLME010000347.1:0-1940 GCA_964384585.1 uncultured Gemmatimonadaceae bacterium
ATGCCTTCTGCTGGGCGGTGGACGCGCCACCCGGAAGCGACAGGAGACACGCGCCGGGACAGCCGGTAATCACGCCATCCATTGCGGCAAAACCGGTGTGGCGGACCAGGAAACTTGCTGAGGGATCATACACGACCGGAGTGCCGTCGATGGCGTTCGTGGCAAGCGTGATTGTCGTCGTGACGCCGGAAACAGTCAGGCCGGTTATCCGGACACCCTTGCCCTGGTTCAGCTGGCCCACTTCGTTCACGAACTGGATGACATCGCTCACCTTGAGCGGGGCTTTTTCGGACAGGGTGGCGAGGAGGGTACTCTCGACCGAAATCGTCGTCGAACCATTCATCGGCGAGACCGAAAAGGCATCACCGTTGGCAGGAGCTGAACCGAATGCCGAAGCCAGCGTCAGCTGCTTGGTGGCGCCATTGTAGGCGGACACCTGGCGGGACTGTCCGTTCAGGGCGCCGGACGAAAAGGTGACGGTCCAGCCCTTGTAGTAGTCAGTAACCGCACTCAGGGGACCGCTACCAGTTACGACAGATGACGTGCTGCCGGCGGCGGCAGTTGCGAGCGCCGCGGTTACCGCCTGACTCGTCGTGTCGATCGAAACTTGGCTCACCCGGCCGGGGGCGATGTCGCTGAAGGTACCCTCGATCATGACGTAGGGCGAGGCATTGGTTACGCTGACGGAGCCGGCGGAAACCGTGGCCACGGCATTCGAGGCGTCCCGGACCTTGATGACGGGGCCGAATGTCGGATTTGAGGCGTCCCGGATGAGGTAAAGGTCGTCGTCATCCGGTGGAGTGGTATCGTCAACGCTGTTAACGCTGAGTGTGTTCTGCGCACGCAGATGGATGTCTGTCTCCGCATCCACAGGCAGCGTCACGCTTCTCTGGAAACTGAGCCAGCCGGCCTCGGCGGCACCGGAGCAGTTGTTCGCCTCGGCGGCATAGGGCCCGGTGTGGGTCGCCTCCAGCGTGCCCGAGGGTCCGCCAAAGAGGATACTCACGCCGTTCAGGTTCGGAGTGGCAGGTGTAGGCGTACCGGTGTTCGGCTTCACCTTCGCGTTGATCTGGTAGCTTGATCCGGAGATCCAGTATTTCGGGATCGTGCCGCCCTCGATGGAACGCCGCTCGTTCTCGCCGGGCAGGTTCGTGAAGCAGACCTGCGGAATCACCGCGGCCGGGGACGTGTAGTCAACGCGGAAATATTCGGTCTCGCTGAGCGCCGGCGACAGATCGGTCATCGTTACCGATAGCAGCAGCCAGCCGCTCGTCGAGCCGCCGCCGACAAAGCTCGCCGGATTGAGCTGGAGTTCGGCGTTAAACGGGCGGTTGCTGCCGATACCGATGACATTGCCGTTCGCCGACACAACGCAGCCGCCACCTGTGCAGAGGCTCCCCGCCTGGGCGACCACCTGCACCGTGACACAACCTGATCCCGAACAGACGTCCTTGGCAGCAGCGCCAGAGCCTGCGACATCGACTGTGCCGGAGACCACGATGGTCGTCGCATCACCGGCCGTCGAGGAGGCGACATCGACTGCATAGGTGGTGTCGGAGAGCGGAAGTGTTGGAGGAATGCAGGCGGCGGCATTCGGGCCGCAGGCGCCCGACAAAGGAAGGCTCGTAAGGTCAGCACCAGACTTGATCGAGAGCTGGGTTGCCTGGAACAGGTCGTTCGCTCCGGCATCGTAGGCGCTGGCCCTCAGTCCGGAGAGCGCGACAATTGCCACCGCTCCCCAGCCCGCGAGCCGCGTACTGATCCGCGCGAGCTTTTGATGTCTTGTCTTCATCCGCTGTTACCCGCCTCCGTCCTGGACCGGCTCGCCTTCCACAGGAGCCGCCGCATGGACGCGCATTCATCTTCTTCAAGCCATAACCGCAATTTCCGTACCGGAACCCCTGCAACCCGGCCCAAAATCAATGGTAGTTTTAAAACCA
>CAYLME010000348.1:0-1929 GCA_964384585.1 uncultured Gemmatimonadaceae bacterium
CGCGATCTCGGAGCGGACGGCTTCGGCAAGGACCTGCACGAGGGGATCGCGCTGGTCGATCGTCTCACGACCTCGATGAACTGAGATGTTCGTCTTCATCTCACACCTGACCGTGCCGCCCGAAGACCACGAGGCGCTCGAGCGACACTTCCGGGAACGCTCGCGGCTCGGGGACAGCTTCCCCGGCTTCCTCTACCTGCAGCTGCTGCGGCCACAGGGCGGCGAAGCGACGCACACGTTCCTGACGGCGTGGGAGAGCCGCGAGGCGTTCCGGCGCTACATGAACAGCCAGGAGCATGCGACGTCGCATTCGCGCGAGCCGGCCGACATCATGGCCCGCACACGTGTCCGGCAGGTGCTGATGGACTCGCGCACCGCGCCGGAGTGGCACGGCTGACACGCAGGAGAGCATCAACGCGTCGCTGTCACTCCTCCGCTATCCGCTGCGGGATCATCGCGGACGTGTCCAGGATCACGATCTTCTGCCAGATCCGGCTCGCCAGGTCCGAGGCGAGGACTTCGATGTCGTTGACGGCATCGAGCACGACCGGGTCGTTCACGTACTGAACGTGCAGCGCTGCCATCTTGCTCGAGATCGACAGCATCTCCGCGCAGTAGTCGAGGTAGCGCACCAGCTCGAACCGCGTCATCTCGCGGCTCTTCGCCGTGCTCGGCATGAGCCCCGGACTGAGCACCTGCTCCGGGTCCTTGGTGAGCTGGTGCATGTCGATCACGTGCACGATGCTGCGCAGCCGGTGCAGGTTCTCGAGCACCGTCTTGCGCTTCAGCCGCCCCTCGATCGTCGCCATGAAGTAGATCGCAGCGGACAGGAACACCACGTCCTGGATGCCCGACTCGATCGTCTGCAGCAGCGAGCTGAACCCGTCGATGTCGGCACGCAGCCCCCGGAACTGCATGACCAGCGAGATCATCACCGCGACCAGCAGCAGGATGACGACTGCCACGCCTGCACGCAGATAGATGTTCGGCCGGCGGACCGTTTCCAGCAGCGGGGCGGTGGTCTCGCCGACCGTCGTCAGCTCGCCCGCGACGCGGCCCAGGCCGGCGCCTGGAAAGCGGCCGTCGATGCGACCCTGGAGCGTGCGCAGGGTCTCGAGGATGCGATCGAGTCGGAGTTCCTGGTACATGGCGGATGCCGGCTTCCTCCAGGGGTGGTCGTCGTCCCGGGGTATTATGCGCATCCGGAGGGCGCGGCGGGAGGCACAGGTTCGGCTCGCCGCGGCGCCGCCCCTCCATTCCGTCCGTCCATCCCTGCCTGCTGGCTCCCCGCCCGATACCTAGCTATCTATGCATAGCTCCAAAGGGAGGCGACATGGCACGACCCAGCAATGACCTGAAGGGCACGCTCGCGCTGCTCGTCCTGCGTTCGCTGGCGAGCAGCGGACCCCTGCACGGGTACGCGATCACGACGCACATCCAGACCGTGTCGCAGGACACGCTGCGCGTCGAGGAAGGCTCGCTGTATCCGGCGCTGCACCGGATGGAGCAGGACGGCTGGCTGCGCTCCTCGTGGGGGCGGACGGAGAACAACCGCGAGGCGCGCTTCTACGCGATCACGGCGAAGGGGCGGCGGCAGCTGGAAGCCGAGCAGGAAAGCTGGTCACGACTGAGCGACGGCGTGAACCGCGTGCTGCGGTTCGCCTGAGCAGGCACGATCCGGAGAACGGCAATGAGCCTGTATGATCGTCTGCGCAACCTGGGCCGCACCGACTGGCTGAACCGCGAGATCGAGCGGGAGCTGGCGTTCCACGTCGAGGAGAAGGCGGCGGCGCTGCGCGCGACGGGTCTGTCGGAGGCGGATGCGTTGCGCGAGGCGCGACGTCGCGTGGGCAACGTTGACGTGCAGCGCGAGCGCACGCGTGATGCGGACGTGATCGGCTGGCTCGACTGGCTGCTGCGCGACGTGCG
>CAYLME010000349.1:0-1910 GCA_964384585.1 uncultured Gemmatimonadaceae bacterium
TGGACCAGTCCACGTCGTGCTCGTAGAACCGCACAGCCTCGCGGTACTCCTGCTGTGGGTCCGCGAAGAAGTCACGCTGCACGTCGTCGCGCCGGAGCGACCCGATGATCGCGCGGGCCGACACCCGCTCGTGGATGTGGAGCGCCACGGGATCCACCACGAACTCCTGCGCTTCGCGCTTCCCTGCCCATTCCAGCCACGGCTCGCCTGCGCCGAGCAGCTCGCGCAGCAGCTCCGCATCCTCCTCGGAGAGTGTGCCGCCAACCGCGCGGTTGATCAGCTCATCGAGGTACTGGGAGCGACCCGTCGCATCGAAGCGCAGGACCGGCGGCAGGTGAGGATCGTACGCGTAGCGCAGCTTGGGCGCCGGCCGGGAAGTGCCGTGTGCGGCGAGGCCGGCCGGTGGATTGTTCTTGCGCCTGGCGTCCTCATGGCGGTATTCCGAGGCCATGGACGACTCGGTTGGCTTCTTCGCCTTCTTGCGGGCCATCGTCTCTCGGACTGGGGATTGGTACCGGCACAACATGGGGCGAGGCTCTGACACGCGAAAGACTGGGCGGTCCGCAACGGCCCGGAGCGTGCACTCCGCGAAGGCAGCAAGGAGGAACGCATGAGCCTGCTGGACAACGGCCGCTTCGCACACGTGAAGCGCGGGATCGAGGCCGGACTGATCGCGGGGGTGCCGCAGGTGCTGCTGACCAAGGCAGAGGAGAAGCTGTTCCTGCCGAGCCGGGAGGACGCCGACCTCGGCCCGCGACTCGTGTCACGGCTCGCATCCATGGCCGGAGAGTCACTGCCCGAGGACATGAAATGGCTGGCCGCGAGCGCGTTCCACTTCGGCTACGCGGCGTTCTGGGGCGGACTCTACGCGACGATGTACGACCGGCATCCCGTGAAACCGATCGTGGGCGGCCTGCTGCTCGGCAGCCTGATCTACGGCGTCACCTTCCCTACGTGGGGTGCCGCCGTCCGCATGGGTGTCGAGCGACGCCCGAAGGACCGCACCTGGCGCATGGAAGCGGTGCTCGCGACGGCGGCGTTCAGCTTCGGCCTCGGCACCGCACTGATCTACGACCGCGGGCCCCGGCGCACGCTGCGCGAGCGGCTGCGCGCGCGATGGCTAGAGACGAGATCGTAGTCGTCGGTGCGGGTCCGAACGGACTGGCGGCCGCGGCCAGGATGGCGCGCGCCGGCTGGAAACCCATCGTACTCGAAGCACAGTCGCGCATCGGCGGCGGCGCGCGCACCGAACCGCTCACCGAACCCGGCTACCTCCACGACGTGTGCTCGTCCGTGCATCCGATGGGCGTCGCGTCGCCGTGTTTTCGCGCGCTCGGGCTCCAGGTCGAATGGGTGCATCCCGAGATCATGCTCGCGCACCCGTTCGACGACGGCACCGCGGCATTGCTTCTCCGCTCGACGAAAGACACCGGCACGACACTCGATTCCGCCGATACGAACAGGTGGTCGGAGCTGTTCGATCCATTCGTAGAGAACTGGGATGCCCTGATTGCCGATGCGCTTCAGCCACCCGTGCGCATACCGAAGCATCCGCTGCTCTACGCCCGGCTCGGCCTCACCGGCATCCGTTCCGCGACGGGCCTTGTCACGAGTCGCTTCGACGGGCCACGCGCACGTGCGCTGTTCTGCGGCGTCGCCGCGCATCAGCTCTCGCCGCCCGATCATCTGCTCACGGCGTCCTTCGGTCTCATGCTCATCGCAGCCGGTCACGCCGTCGGCTGGCCGTTCGCACGCGGCGGCTCCGCGCGCATCATCGATGCGCTCGCCTCGATCGTCGCAGAAGCGGGAGGTCGCATCGAGACGAACCATCGCGTCACCGGGCTCGATGAGATCAAGACGTCGCATGCGACGTTTCTCGATCTGACTCCGCGCCAGCTCCTCGGCCTGCG
>CAYLME010000350.1:0-1909 GCA_964384585.1 uncultured Gemmatimonadaceae bacterium
ACGTGATGTCGCTGTTGCCGCCGCTCGCGGATCGTGTGCTCGTGGACATCGGGTGCGGCATGGGCACGTTCACGGTAGAGGCCGCGCAGCAGGGCGCACACGCGCTCGGCCTGGACTTCGCACCGGAAGCATTGCCGGCAGCCGCCGCCGTCGCGCGTGCGGAGGGCGCGCGCCACGCGTGGTTCGCACGCGCAGACGCTGTCCGCATGCCGCTGCGCGACGACAGTGCCGATATCATCGTTGCCGCCGACATCACGGAGCACCTCGATGACGCGACACTGCGGGGTGTGCTGCGCGACGCGCGACGCGTGCTGCGCGGCGGCGGGGCGCTCGTCGTTTATACGCCCGAGAACAGCCACATCTTCGAGCGGCTGCGCGATGCCGGCGTGATGAAGCAGGACCCGTCGCACATCGGTGTGCGTACCGCAGAGCAACTGGCGGCGGAAGTGCGTGCGGCAGGATTCGATGTGACTGCCGTGAAGTGGCTGCCATCGCATCTGCCGGTGCTCAACCTCCTCGAGCGGGCGCTCGCGGAACGGGTTGCGCTGCTGCGCAGGCGGATCGGCATCGTGGCGCGGAAACCGTGAGCGACCGGGTGCCGCAAGCTGGTTCCACACGCGGACTTCGCTCGCGATGGCTCGTGCGAACTCTGCAGGCCGCGCTGGTCGTGCTCCTCGCCTGGCTCGTATGGCGCAGCCTCGCGCCCGAGCTCGCGCGTGTTACGCTCGACGACTTCCTGCAGTGGCGGCCGGCAATCGCACCACTGCTGCTGTCGTTCGCGCTTCTGCTGGCAATGTACTCGGCGCATGCGCTGCTCTGGCGGCGCATCAGCACCGACCTGACCGCGCCACGTGCGTCGTTGCGCGCGACGTTCCGCGTCTACTTCCTTGCGAGTCTTGGACGCTACGTGCCGGGAAAGGTGTGGCAGCTCGCGGGGCTCGCCGTGCTCGCGCAGCGTGCGGGATTGCCGGCCGGCACCTCCATGGCCGCCGCCGTGTTCGCTCAGTTCGCCTTCCTCACGACCGGACTCCTGCTCCTCGCCGTGCTGCTGCCGGCGTACGCGGAGTTCTGGCCGGCACTGATCGCTGCCGTGCTGATCGCAGTGGGCGCACTCGGCGCGTACCTGATCGTGGCGACGCCCCTCGGGCACCGCGCGCGTGAGGCGGTGCTGCGCCGTGCGGGTCCGGCCCGCGCGAAGCTCGAGACAGCGTTCTCGATCGCCGACCGCGTCCGTGTCGGGGATGCAGTGCGCTGGGAAGGTCTCTACGCCATGACGTGGCTGCTGCTCGGAGCCGCTTTCGCGCTCTTCGTGAGCGCATTCGTGCCCGACGCGTCATCACCTGCCGACGCGCGCTTCCACGCAGGCGTCATCGCCGCCAGCTACCTTGCGGGGTACGTCGTGATGATCATGCCTGCGGGCGCGGGTGTACGAGAGCTGACCATGTCCGCACTGCTGGTGCAGCATCCGGCGATCCCGGCGAGTGCGGCGGTACTCATCTCCGTCGCGTCGCGGCTGTGGTTCACCGCGGCCGAGCTGTTGCCACTTGCATTCGTGCCGCTGCTGCCGGACGGCGACCAGCACCGGCCCATCGATTCCGACGTCGTGAGGACGCCTTGACGGAGACGCCGTGCCAGCGCGGGCTGGTGATCATTCCCACATACGACGAGCGCGAGAACCTGCCGCGCATCGTCCCGCTCGTGCTCGAGCAGGATGAGCGCCTCGAGGTGCTCATCATCGACGACGCATCGCCGGACGGCACCGGCGAAATCGCCGACCGGCTCGCGGCCGAGTCCGGCCGCGTCCATGTGATGCATCGGGCAGGGAAGCTGGGGCTCGGCACCGCCTACATCGCCGGCTTCCGCTGGGGTCTCGAGCGAGGGTACGACTGGCTGTTCGAGATGGACGCGG
>CAYLME010000351.1:0-1828 GCA_964384585.1 uncultured Gemmatimonadaceae bacterium
GGGGTGGCGTCCCGTGGGGTCCTGTCTCGCGATTGTACAGCTTCGCGGCCTGTCCCTGCAGCGCCTCGCCCGCCAAGCGACGTTCGCGCACGATGAAAGGAGGCAGATCACGCGCGAACACCAGGCGCCGCAGGTACCCGGCGAGGATGCCAAGACAGATCAACTGCAGGCACCCCATCGTCATGACGATCAGAACCGTGCTCGAGTAGCCGGGCACCGTGTCGCCTCGCATCGAGGCCACTCCCACGTACGCCCCGTACGCAAGCGAGAACAGGAGACCGGCCGTGCCCAGCACCGTAATCGCCTGCAGGGGAACGTTGGAGAACCGCACGATGCTGACAGTCGCAAGCTGCAGGTTCTTGCGGAACGTGAATCGGGACTGCCGATCGGCACGCACCGCCTGCTCGTAGTCGATGCTGGCCTTCTGTCCTGCAATCCAGGCCGCAAAGACCCGCAGCGAGCCGATATGCGGCAGGTACGACGCGACGCCGCGCACGGTCGCCGCATCCCACAGCTTGAAGTCTGCCTGCCCTGGGGCGAGGTCGAGTCCCGTGAGGGCGGCCGTGAGCCGGTAGAACAGGTGCGACAGCACCCGTTTCGGCCATGGCAGTCGGCGCGAAGCCCGGCGGATCGCGTGCACCACGACGGCGCCGTTCTCGGCCCACACCTCGATCATGCGCGGCAGCACCTCGATCGGATGCTCGAGGTCGGCATCCATTGTCACGATCGCGTCGGGCCAGTCCCCCGCGTGGCAGAGTCCGGCAATGAGCGCCGCCTGGTGCCCGGAGTTGGCGGCGAATGACAGATAGCCGACGACGGACGGGTGCGCGCTGGCGGCCTTCCGCAGGTGCTGGAGCGTATCATCCAAGGATCCGTCATCGACGACGAGGAGCCGCAAGTTCGCCCGGCCGGCCATTCCACTTCTGAACTGGAGGAATCGCTCGACCAGTTCACCGAGCACGGCGCTCTCGTTGAAGGCTGGCACGACGACCAGCACGTTCGGGGTACGGTGTGTCACGCGCGCTTCCTCGCGATGACGTAGAGGACGTCGAACAGGTTCAGATACACGGGCACGGACCCGACCCAGGAATTGCGCAGCCACGTGCCGGCACGTTCCCAGCCCCATCGCATCCGCAGGATGCCATCGGCGATGGATCCCGCGCTCCTGGAGTTTCCACAGTGCTTCGCGTACACCACGTCGAATCCGAGCCGATCGAGCATCGTCGCCATCGACCGGCGCGTGAAGTACTGGAGGTGCGTCGGCGGATGAATCAGCCGCCAGTGTTCACGGCGCATCCGCGCATTGAGGCTCCCGATGTCGCCGGTCGTCAACGCGACGAGCGCCCCCGGGGCCATGCGCTCCGCGGCCTTGGCCAAGTAACGAGCGGGCGTCCGCAGGTGCTCGATGGTATCCCACAAACAGACGACGTCGTAATGGACGCTCCCGAGGTCCACATCGAGCAGGTCGGCGCAGCGGACGTCGAGGTGCAGTTCGGTGCTGGCGTAGCGCACGGCGTCCTCGCTGATGTCGATTCCGGCGACCTCGGGAAACCGCCCACGCGCCAGGTCCAGGAAGATGCCGTACGCGCACCCGACCTCGAACAGTCGCCGGTGTTGCGGTCCCAGGAAACGTTCGAGCGTGGCGAGCCGCATCCCGAAATTACGGCGCGCGTTCGGGACGTCCGCCAGGTAATCAGTGTACTCCTCGCCGAAGAAGTAATTGCGGGCGTAGAGCGCACGCAGGCGCGTGTCGTCGATCGCCATGTCCGCGAACACGTGGCTGCAGGATGCGCAACGTGTGAGCCCCCCATAGTGCGCACCGAGCTCC
>CAYLME010000352.1:0-1826 GCA_964384585.1 uncultured Gemmatimonadaceae bacterium
TTCCCGCGCACCACCTGCCCGTCCAGCGATTACGGCGAGATCTACTACGGCCGCGTTCCGGACCCGACCGGCGAGTACGGCAATGCGTACAGCGTGGAAGCCGCCCGCCGCGACGTGCCCGCGCTCATCGCGCACGAGATGACGCACATCATCCAGTTCGGTCGACGCCTGCAGGTCCCCGGCGCCACGGACTACCAGGCGCTCTGGGAGATGGAAAGCCAGGCGACACTCGCCGAGGAAGTGATCGGCCACCGCTTCAAGCAGCTCCAGACGCGGCAGAACTACGGGTTCGATATCGCGTGGGAGAACTGCACATCGGGCGCAACAGGCATCGCGTGGTACTGCGACAAGTTCCAGGACCTCGCGCTCTACTACGGCTTCCAGTCCGCGACGACACGTGCCAGCGGTGCGCCCGAGGAGTGCACGTTCGTGGAGCACGCGAACGATACCCCCGGCGTGCCGTGCATTGCACAGCGCCAGGTCTATACGGGCTGGTCGTTCCTGCGCTGGCTCTCGGACCACTATGGTGACGCGCTGGGCGGCGAGGGTCAGCTGCACCGGCAGCTCATCGACAACACCATCGGCGGCTTCCCCTCGATCACGGGCATCATCGGCCGTCCGATCGACGAGCTGCTGGGCCAGTGGGCCGCCACGCTGTACACGGACGACCGCTATGCCGGCGTCGGCGGGCTGCTGACACTGCCGAGCTGGGACCTGTACGACATCGAGCAGCGCCTGAATGAGAACGCGCGCCTCGCGCCCTACGCGTACACGTTCAACGATGCCTCGCGTAACGTATCGGTACGCGGCGGTTCGAGCGCGTATTTCCTGGTGGGTGGTGCCCGGGCCGCGACTGCAATCCGCGCGACGACGCAGACGGGCGGCGCACTCCCGGCGAGCGGGCGCATGTGGGTCGTGCGCGTACAGTGATGCGCGCGGTGCTCCTCACGCTCGGCGTCGCCATGCTCACGGGCGCGTGCGCCACGCAGCCGATGCGTGGGCGCATCTCGGTGTCCAGCATGGGGCCGCGCCCGCTCACGACGCTCGTAACCGACAGCACATCGCCGATCGTGATGGAGGGTGCGCTGGAGCCGGAGCTGCGGCGGATCAACGGCGCGTACGTCGAAGTGGAGGGCAGACGAACGGACACACCACCCAGCGGCGGCATCGACGTCGCGCGCTACGTCATCCTCGAGATCCAGGGCGAGGCACCGTTCGTGGGGCTGCTCGACGCGAGCGGCACGCACCTCACCATGCGGGATGGCAGCCTGCTGACGCTCGAGGGATTGCCGCAGCCGATTCGCGCGGGCGGCGCTGCGCGCATCTGGGTGATCGGCGATCGGCGCAACGACGTCGTTGCGGTGCGTGCAGCGGGCGTTATCGCACCGGAATAGACTTCACGGCGTGTGCAGGAAGAACAGAGCGGGGCCGTCGAACGACGGCCCCGCTCTCTGCTTTCAGATCCCCGAACTCTCGAGCTAGCGCTTCTGCGCCAGGATCGTACCGCGGCAGTTCTTCGACCCGCACCAGCAGGGGTAACGCTTCTTCACTGCGGGCGTGTGCCGCTCGTCCAGCACGTAGCTGTAATCGTAGAACAGCTCCTGGCCCTTGCGGATCGCGCGGATCGCATCGATGAAGACGCGGCCGTTTTCGATCACGGCTTCGCAGTTCGGATCGCAGGAGTGGTTGATGTATTTCACGCCGCTCCCGCGGACACCCGCATCGATCACCGTCTCGTCGTCGACCTCGAACAGGAACGTGTGGTGACGTTCCTGAGACTCGTCGTCGTAGCGGCTGTCGGCTTCCTCCCAGGAGATACGCTCGCC
>CAYLME010000353.1:0-1825 GCA_964384585.1 uncultured Gemmatimonadaceae bacterium
ACGACGCGCACCTTGCCGCGCTCGCGGTGGCCAACGGCGCAGAACTCTGTTCCGCGGACTCAGACTTTGCGCGCTTTCCGCGTCTGAAATGGACGGACCCGACGCGAGCGCCGTAGCCGCGCGCACATTGCGCGTCACTGGTACGCAAGGTCCAACAGCACCTGATACGCCTCGGGATGCCGCAGCTCCTGCCCGCGCGTAAACAGGACTTCGAGCGCGCCCATCGCATTGTGCGCGGCCAACCGAAGCTCATTCGTTGCGAACGGCTGCGCCCGACACTCGGCGATGACGGCATCAACCGCCACGGCTGCAGCGAGCAGTTGGTTGCCAAACGGAATGAAGCGGACGGCGGATTCGCCGGCGCTGCGGAGTTCGTCGCGCGTGCGTTCGAGCACGAGGACCGAGCGTTCGGTCATGGCAGTACCCTTTCGAGTGAGCGGTTCGCGCCTAGCTCGCACGTGGTCCCGGTCCACTGACCGGCCGACATTGCCACCGTCTCTGGCGCACCGTTGCGCAGGGTGACGGCTTGGCGCGCGGGTCACAGGGTCGGATCCCTCGCCGCGCTCTTCACGCTGTCGGCCGAGGCGCCGGCCGACACGGAGCAAACTATTCATCGGTGCTTCGGTGCTCCAGCACCCGCCAATCGGCAGAACGGCCTGGGCCGTTTCCGGCGGCTGCGAAGGCAGTGTCAGAGGGTGGCTCCAACGTGGAAGGTGGACTGTCAGTACCCCGCCTTCATCAGGAGCCAAGTACCGATGCATCTCTCATTCTCCGCACGGCCATTCGCCGTCCTGCTGCTGCTCGGGCTCGCCCTCGCGAGCTGCAAGGACATCAACAGCCCCGAGGACATCGCGGTCTCGATGACGCTCGTCAGCGGCGCCAACCAGGCGGGCCGCGTCGGTGCACCGCTCGCGGCACCGATCGTCGTGAAGGTGAGCGACCGCCGCGGACAGGGCGTGAAGGGCGCCGACGTGATGTTCCGCCCGGCTGCGGGCTCAGGCGCGACGGACCCGCTGATCGCCCGCACGGACAGCACGGGCCACGCGACGGTGCAATGGTTCCTCGGCAACACGCTGGGCGCGATGTCGCTGACGATCAGCTTCTCGGACTTTCCGGACATCACGGTGAACGCGACGGCGGTGGCCGATCGGCTGGAGATCGCGAGCGGTGACGCGCAGATCTCGCGGCTCGGCACGGCGCTGCCGCAGCCGGTGGTGATCCAGGTACGCGACATCAACGACGCGCCGGTGCCGGGTGCGCTGGTGAGCTTCGCGGCGGACGCGGGCAGCGGCAGCGTGTCGCCGACGACGGTGGCGGCGGACGCAAACGGGCTGGCGCGCACGTTCTGGACGCTGGGCACGGCCCCGGGCGCGATGCGCCTCACGGTGACGTCGCCGACGGCGGCGGACGTGCTGGTGAGCGCGACGGCGACGGTGGACACGAGCCGCGTGCTGACGCGGGTGTCGGGCGATGCGCAGGTGGGCACGATCGGCGAGGCGCTGGCGGATCCGCTGGTGGTGCGGGTAACGGACCGTTTCGGCAACGCGGTGGAAGGCGTGACGATCAGCTGGACGGACGCACTGAGCCCGGGCATCACGGTGCAGCCGGCGACGTCGACGACGGACGCCGACGGGCTCGCGAGCACGACGGTGCAACTGAGCGACCTAGCCGGCAGCGCAGCGGTGCGCGCGACGGTGCAAGGCCGCAGCGAGCGCGTGAGCTTCGCGCTGACGTCGAGCGTGGAGTTCACGAGCGTGTTCGCCGGCAACTACTTCACCTGCGGCCTGGCGACGGGCGGTGCGGCGTACTGCTGGGGCTTCAACGA
>CAYLME010000354.1:0-1814 GCA_964384585.1 uncultured Gemmatimonadaceae bacterium
GACGCTCACGATCAGCCACGCTATGGTCCCCGCATCCACGTCAGCATTGGCTACATAGCCGGCGGACCATAGCAGCGTGGCGATCCATACGACGGCGTAGATCCGTGGGAGCCATTCCAGGTAAGCGACGCGCCAAGCCGACCGCCGCAGGCCGAGGACTGGCAGCGATCGATCCTCTCCAATCACGAGCCCGAGGATGGGAAATATGCCGAACACGATCAACGGCGCAAGCCATGGCATGTCCGCGGCCATTCCGAGCGGCGTGAGCAGCGGCACGCCGAGGGCAAGTGAATAGCCCGCCAGCTTGACGCTCGCATTCTCCACGATCATGAGCGCTTGATCAGCCCGAGCGCGAGCGCCTTCTCCACCGCCAGACGCTTGTTAGGGGCCTCGAGTTTCCTCGTCAGCCGCTCGTAACGGGACTTCACCCGCGATACCGTCACGCCCAGCTCGCGCGCCGCCTCCTCCGCCGTCGCTTGCTCGTGCGCCTTGGCGAGCAGGTCCAGATCGAGCTCGTCGAGCTCCAGATCCTCGAGGCTCGTTTCTCGCAGCTTCGCGTCCCACCATTCCAGCAGCTCGAGGGAGAACGCCCGCATAAGGCTGCGATGCTTCGCCAGGCATTCGCGCGCATGGTCCGGGCCTTCGCTCGTGCCGAGGTACAGGACACCGATGCGCACGGTGAAGGCACTGTGCGCCGGCACGACGATACCGGACCGAAACCCATAGTCGGCCGCCATGGTCATCATCCGCTCCTGCCCTGCGCTGCTAAGTCCGATGTCGGACGCGAGAACGGGGTTCGCGTTCTTCAGCGCGTAGTCGATGAACGGATCGATCGCGTACCACTTGTTGCCGTTATAGAGGTAGCACCACTCCGGCACGCAACCGACGAGGTAGCGGTAATTCTCGCGCTCGCCGGTGCGGAAGAACGCGCCGAACACGAACGCCTGGAGTCCGAAGTACTCGACGATCTGCCTCGCCGCCGCCTCTACCTCTGCTTCGGTCTCGTATCCTCCGATCCATGAGATCCGGTGGCTGGCGTCGTGGGGCGATTCGAGCGCGTCAGTCCGCTCGTTTTCCATGGTTCTCGCGCATTGCCTTGTCCAGGGTTGCGAGTGCCCGACCTATCTCTGAACGCAGCCGTGGATAGTGCGGGTCGGCGGTCAGGAGCCGGCGTGCAGCTTCTGGCTCGCTGAACGGAACCACCATCGTGAACGAAGTCCCGTCCCGCTCGACGAGCTCCCGCTCGCACACGAAGGTCTTGTGGTCGCGATAGATGCGGACGTTGACCGTCTCGCTGCCGACCTTCGTGCTAAATCCGCTGAGCAGGGTCCGGGCTTTGCCCTTGGCTCGTCGACTCATCGAACGGTGCCCCGCAGTGGTTGCACGACAGCAGCGCCAATGTCTCGGGCGCCGGCATGACCTTCCAGGTGAATACGCTTTCCTCACCGCATTCGAGGCATTCCCGAATCAGGAACGAAAACTGCTGGCGGCACGCCGCACCCGCGCAGATCACGGTTCCGGGCACGCCTGCGTCCAGACATTCGTAGTCGTCTTCGTGCCCATGCCCGCAGTGAGGGCAGCGGAGCGTTAGAACGTTCCGATCGGTCGCCATACGGTCTACAGGAAGAATACGACTTCGACGACCGCCTGCAGTTCCCGGCGGTTCCGGCAGTCTCAGGCCGCGCCGGCCTTGGCCCTGTACTTGAGAGTGACGCTCACGTCGAAACCGTGCATGCAGCTGGGGCCCCTTCTGCGACCCTGAGGCAACCCCTCGTGTCCGCGGCATTTCTCGGACACCCGATATTCAGCCCGGT
>CAYLME010000355.1:0-1347 GCA_964384585.1 uncultured Gemmatimonadaceae bacterium
TCCTGCATCTGTCGTGCACGCTCCTGTTGCTTTCAGCGGTTTTGAGATAGCCTCAACTGTCCTTGCTGGGATGAGATACGCATCCGAGCCTGGGTGCATCGGCGAGCGTGGATCGAGTTTGGATTTGGGGAGGGCTATGCGCCGCTCTTTGGCTATGGTACGTCAGTGAGCATTCATGAGGAGGGTCCATGAGTTGATGACTCTGTGGTTTGTGGCCGTCATTGTAGTACTCGGCCTGTTGCTGAACCTAGTGGTCAGGCGCGTGATTCGCCGCGTAGACTCGGAGCCCGCGCCGCCGGCTCGGCCACGGATGAAGCCAATGTACACGGCCGATGATGTTGGTCGGATTTTAGAAAAATGGGGCAGGCGAGCTGAGCCGTGGGCCGTTCCCGAGATGTGCCAGCCGATTCACCCAAGTCTAGAGAAACTGGCCTCGCAGTATTGCGAAGTTAACTTTGATAATTATGTCTTTGCATTTGACAGAAAGGCCGTAAGTCCCTATGAAGCGAACGAGCGTTTTGTTGTGATCGGAGATCTAGGGGAGGGCTCAAGGGCGCTGGTTCGTCGCGATGCCGCGGATGCCTAGGTATACGTTGCATGGGCGGAGGATGCCGATCCGAGGACTCCGCAAGTGTTGGCCGACTCGGTGGGTGAGTACCTGTGTGTGGCTGAGGGCCTCTACCTCGAGTGCGTGCGAGAGCGCGAGGAATCACAGAGTTCGAGGGGAGCCGGACCGGTAGTTAATACCTGACAGGCGGCACGATACGACATGGAGAGCGGGAGCGCTGGGGAAGTGGTCGGGCTATGCAGCAAGTGACGCGTGTTGAACTGCAGACCCCGACGGAAAACGCTTTGGAGATCCGCGTTCCTGTTTCGTCCACCTGAGCAGCGTTGCCAACGTTACGACCTCGCCATCCGCTCCTATACGTTCTTCGCCGCCTCGGGCTTGGCCTTCTCGACGTGTTTCTGCGTCGTCGTCGGCGCGGCCAGTGCTCCCAGGCGCGGAAGTGGCCCGCCGCCTGCTGATGATGGTCTGGCACGATGCGATCAGCCTCCCATTTCACGGCTGCCTGGCCGTCTCGACCAAACATAGCCCGAACACCGCCGTAGTTTGTGGCGGTCGGACAGTCGGACGCTGCGGTATACCTTGGCCGGCGACAGGGGCACAGATTCCCGCCGTGCCTTCCCGCGTTTTTCGACCCCTCGGGACCGGGACCGGGAACCCGGCCATGCGAGACGCTGATGTTTATCGCACTGGGGATTCCGTGCTGCGGCGCGGGCGTAAACGCGGATCGCGCAACTCGTCAGCGGTAAGATAGCGATCGGCAGCGCAAGAGAATCCTGCGC
>CAYLME010000355.1:1357-1807 GCA_964384585.1 uncultured Gemmatimonadaceae bacterium
GCGCCAGCCGACGAGGATGAGATGAGCACCGCCAGCCAGTCCCGCTTCCGTGAACCGCTGAGGCAGCTCGTGCAGGACTTCACGGACTGGGTCAGCACATTACGGCGCGTTGGCCTTCGCCGATGGGGCGAGGAGCCGGACGATGCTGACCAGGACGTCCGCGCATCCGACGAGCTGGAGCGATTCCGCGGGCCAGCAAAGGCGATCATCATCTGGCTTGAACTGTGCGGCCGCGACGCGGACGCGGCGGAAGTTGACGATGCGATGACTGCGCTGCGGGAAACCGCGCGGCGCTTCGACGCTGGCGAACTGAAGCCCCTCTTTGACGAACGCGCCGACGAGCACCTGTCCGCGCTCGACTTGCTGATCCAGGCCGCGTCGAAGACGGCCGGCCGGCTGGAAGACCTCGACGCCGAGATTCCATCCGACGTTTGGCTGGGTTTCGGCGAT
>CAYLME010000356.1:0-1803 GCA_964384585.1 uncultured Gemmatimonadaceae bacterium
CCCCTGATCGTGCTTTGCGACGACGCGAACTTCGCGGCCGCGTCGATCGCGAACTTCGTGTGGGTCACCTTCACGCGCAGCAATCCGTCGCATGACGTGCACGGCGTCGGATCGTTCGTCGAGCACAAGCACTGGGGCTGCCGTGGCCCGCTCATCATCGATGCGCGCATCAAGCCGCATCACGCGCCGCCCCTGGTCGCCGACCCCGCGGTGGAGAAGCGCGTGGACCGGCTCGGCGAGCGTGGCGGGTCGCTGCACGGCATCATCTAGAAGCCCGTTGAAGAATGCCTGCCGCGGGGGCACCGGGTGATGCGAGAATTCCCGGGCGTCAGGACGTTGGCAGAGCGTCGCCCCCCTCGAGCGGACGAATGCGGAGCGCGGCCGGGTGAGCCGGTGGAGTGATTCAACTGCACGGCCTGGGCGGTCGGGGCCTTCCGGCGACCCAGGAATGCGGCCAGACGCTTGAGATTCTGAACGATTCCTGTGAGGTCCGCCTGAACCTGCACCTTGATTCGCCCACGCTGACGGGCTTGCCCCATTCCGTGACACACCTTGGATTCTGCGAAGGTGTGTTCGCTGCGGATTCGCAGGCGTCGACTGATTTGGTAGCCTCTCGTCTGATGCTGCTCCCGGACACGATTGCGGGCCTGCGCGCGCCGAACTTTCTCGCGCCGCTTTCGCAGCTGCGACAGATCCAAGGTCCCGCGCTTCCAGGTTGGGATTTCCTCAGGCGCCGCGCTTGCCTGAAGCGGCATGTGCGGCATCACCCCGAGGTCCAGCACGTCCGCGGCGAACTCGCCCGTCCCGTAACCGGCGTCCGCGCTCAAGATCTCCGGCGCCTTCGGAAGACCCAGTCCGTCTTGCTGCTGAATCACCTCCGCGAGCATCTCGACCGCGACCTCGCGTTCCGCCGAGGAGTGGGCGTGGCTGACTCTCCGGCGCAGTATGACGCGACTCTTCGTATCGATCAGATCGTGCATCAGATAATTCAGCTTCGTCTCTCGTCCCTTGCCCTTGCGATAGAGCCGAGCGTCCGGGTCACTCGTGGAGCGATGCGTCTCGTTGGAGTACCTCACTCCGTGCCCGCTCCACCCGCCATCAGGCTGCGGCTCTTTCACCTTGGAACCGCCCGTTCCGTCTGGACTCGGCTTCGCGGCTCCCTCACGGGGCGCAAGGCTCTTCATGCTCGCGCTCGCTTTGACCTCCGTGCCATCCACCGAGAGGTGCCGACCCGAGATCAACCCGGCCTGGGAGCATTGCAGAACCACCCGGTCGAAGACGCTCTGAAAAAGGCCCGCCGCAGCCCACTTGTCCTTCAGCTTGCTGAGCGTCGAGTGGTCGGGAACCTCGTCATGAAGATCCAGTCGGCAGAACCACCGCATGCCGGCGTGCATCTCGACCTCGCTACAAAGCTCCCGATCCGAGAGATCGTAGAGCCGGCCCAGCAGCAGCATGCGTAGGAACAGCTCGGGATCGATACTCGGCCGGCCGCGGGTGCTGTAACAGCTGGCCACCGCTTCGCGTACGAACGACAGATCCAGTACGGCGTCGATCTTCCGGAGACGATGATCTGGCGGCACCAGCGCTTCGACATCTACCATCTGAAACAGCGCTGGCTGGGTGGTGTTACGTCCGAGCATTGGCGGTTTGGAGTACGGGCGGCAGGTCGTATACGGCTCCCCGAAATTAATGCCTCTGCCCCCGCTCCACCATTAACGAGACGACCCTTTTTCAACGGACTTCTAGGACGAGATCATATCCGAAACGAAGTGCCCGGCCGCATGACGGTCCGGGCACTTTCTA
>CAYLME010000357.1:0-1758 GCA_964384585.1 uncultured Gemmatimonadaceae bacterium
CGTGCCGGACTACATGGTCAAGGGCGGCGTCACCTATCGCCTGGTGACCGACCAGATCGGCAGCGTGCGGCTCGTCGTGGATGCGGCGTCCGGGGTGATTGCACAACGCATCGACTACGACGCCTGGGGGAATGTGCTTGCTGACACTACGCCAGGATTTCAGCCATTTGGCTTCGGTGGTGGCCTCTACGAGCCGGACACAGGGCTCGTACGCCTCGGTGCCCGAGACTATGATTCGAGCGTCGGGCGATGGACCAACAGAGATCCGTTCATGTTTCGAGGAGGCGACAGCAATGTCTACCTGTATGTGTCGAATGATCCTGGAAACCGCCAGGATCCAGCAGGACTCCTTACAGGTAGCGACATTACTGTAATTGTCGAGATCGCGAAGGGAAATCCACTGGTCGCCGCAGCCGCGGCTGCGGCGGCCGCGTGGTGGGTCGCCGGTGAGGAACTGTACGATCTCTTCGATCTATTGGAAGAAGATTATGACGTTTATGGCGGCATTGATACGTGTCATCACCCGTATCGAGAGCCCCCTCCGCCGCCGCCCGATCCCCCCGACTGCAAGAAGGTGAGGCAGGAGTGCGAGCGCATTTGCCGGGAAATGGGTTATGAGGAGTTCTTTGAGCTTCGCTCCTGCGTGAACTCGTGCGCGTCAGTGTTTGGATGCTAGTAGAGATGCACCTAATCAAGGCCGCACTTGAGGAGGGGGCGGAAGGCCTCTCCAGCCCCACTCTTGCGGAACTCGAGGCGTCGCTGGACGCAGATCCGGAGAATCTCCGCGCGCGGGCGCTTTTGCTCGGTCACTATGGCATGCTGCGCGAGGCGCGTTTAATCCTTCCCCACCTTCTTGACCTCATTCGCGCGTGTCCTGGTCTCGATGACCTCGCATCCTTTCTCGTAAAAGCCCGGCGCAATCCAGCCGAGTATGCGACGGTCGCCAATGCATGGCTGGAAGTTGCTAACACGTCTCAGGACTCACGTGCGCTTTGCAACAGCTTTCGCTTTGTCGGCGCCGAGCGATTTGATGATGCGAGAAGCATTCTCCAACGTGCAGAGGCGATGGGTCTCACCAGCACATATGAATGGACGTGTGCAGCGGCCGTCTTCTTCTTGCGCCACGGACGCAGGCGGGCAGATATCCAATTGTTACGTCGCGCGACCTGGAATTGCCACGAAGCATTGCGCATGGCTCCAAGCCCTTATCGTCGGGCAGGGCTGCTCCCAACGGCCGTCGTGGCTTTCTACGCAGCTGGCTTACACGAGGATGCGGAACAGCTTGCGAAGGAAATGGTCGCGGCGCATCGTGACGGCTTCAACAGTGCGGCGCTCCGCCATTGGGGTCACGGAACACTCGGTTTGGTCGCGCTGGAAAGAGGTGACCTCAAGGCTGCAAGTCTCCACCTCGCAGCGTCCGTTCCACCGGAGGCCGGTTTCTTCATGGATACGTTCGGTCCCTATCTAGATTTGGCGGCCAGGCTCCATCATATTGGTTCCGTCGACGACGTGCGGCACTACCTGGTACAACTCGGAAAGGTGTGGACCAAGGGGCACAACGACGTTGAACGTTGGGTTGCCCAGATTGATTCCGGGCGTGAGGCGGACTTCATGCGCGCCGATGGTACTGTCGCCGTGCCCTGGAACGATGGATGATGACGCTCGGTCTGTGCCAGCTCATCGACCGCGACTACGACGCCGCCGGGCGGCTGAGCGCGCTGACCGCGGACGGCGAGACGCGGGCGCGGAGCTACGATC
>CAYLME010000358.1:0-1754 GCA_964384585.1 uncultured Gemmatimonadaceae bacterium
ACGACTTCGTCCATGTCGACGAGCTTGTCCAGCTCGTCCTGCAGCAGGATGCGGCGTGCCTCGGCGATGCTGACCGTGCGGCGCTTCTTCCGCTTCGGCATCATCTCCTGCAGCATTTCCGTGAAGTTGTCCATGCCCTCCGCGCCCATCGGCAGCATCATGTTCTCGATGGGCAGGTTCTGCTGGACCTCGATGTCGACCATCCGCTCCTCGAGCTTCCCGTCGCGCAGCAGCGTGCGCAGCTTCTCGCGCGTGCGCTCGCGCCGCTCCTTGATGCGACGTCGCTCGTCCTCCTCGGTCTGCTCTTCCTCGCGTGCGCGGGCATCGCTGCCGACAATGAACGCGCGTGGCCGCTGCGGGCGCTGCACGTCTTCGTCGTCATGCTCGTCACCCGGCTGCGGCAGCAGCAGGTCGAGCAACCGCTCCTCGACGTGCTGCTGCGCGACCTCCTCCACGTCCGCCTCGCGCTCGTCGCGCACCATGTTGACGGACATGTCCACGAGGTCACGGATCATCGATTCCACGTCACGACCGACGTAGCCGACCTCCGTGAATTTCGATGCCTCCACCTTCACGAAGGGCGCACCCGCAAGGCGGGCAAGACGCCGCGCGATCTCGGTTTTGCCGACACCCGTCGGCCCGATCAGGATGATGTTGTTCGGTACGATCTCGTCCCGCAGCTCATCGTCCACGCGCTGGCGGCGCCAGCGGTTGCGCAGTGCGATCGCCACGGCGCGCTTCGCCGCGTGCTGACCGACGATGTACTTATCCAGCTCGGCGACGATCTGCTGCGGCGTCAGTTCCTCCAGCCACGCGGGCTCGCCCGTCGCAGCACCGTTCGCCGCTGCAGCCGCTTCGGCTATCTCGACGTCTCTCACGTTGACTTCGCTTCCCCTGCCCCGCCGTCCAGCTCGAGGACCAGGATGTTCCGATTCGTATAGATGCAGATGTCGCCCGCGATCTCGAGCGACGTGCGCACGATCTCCAGTGCGGACAGGTGCGCGTGCTGCTTGAGCGCGCGCGCCGCGGCCAGCGCGTACGGCCCCCCACTGCCGATCGCGGCCACCTCGTCGTCCGGCTCGATCACGTTGCCGTCTCCACTGATGACGAACAGGTGGCGCGCATCCGCAACCGTCAGCAACGCATCGAGCCGCCGCAGGAACCGGTCGGTCCGCCAGTCCTTGGCGAGCTCGACGGCGGCACGCGGCAGGTTGCCCGGGTAGCGCTCCAGCTTCTCCTCGAACTTCTCGAACAGCGTGAATGCGTCCGCGACGGAACCGGCGAAACCCGCCAGTACCTTGCCATCCTTCAGCTTCCGCACCTTCTGCGCGGACGCCTTCATCACCGTGTCCCCCATCGTCACCTGGCCGTCGCCGCCCAGTGCGACCCGACCGTCGTGCCGGACCGCGACGATGGTAGTAGCGTGCATCTGTATACCTGACATTGCTTTATCTCCGTTCGGACTGACCGCGGATCCGCCGGGCGGAGCCGTGCCAGTGGCTGGGTCGGAAGGTACCGGAACGCAGGGGGTCTGCCAAGATGGCCGGACGGGTGCCGGACAATGAGCGAAAGGCCAGCGGACGTGGTTCAGCGGCGGAAGTGGCCATGCGGCATGGCCTCGCCGACACGGCCGGCCGACGTAATACCACACCTGCACAGTATCCGATCGATCACCTCCGTCGGCGCGCGCCCTGGTACGGTGGCTGGACGAAATGCGTGCAACCGGACCAATCCGCAACTCGGGAGACACATGC
>CAYLME010000359.1:0-1750 GCA_964384585.1 uncultured Gemmatimonadaceae bacterium
GTGCATCTGGCTTGGACCCCGCGCCGGTGCTCTCCGCTGAACGTCCTCTGGTCACGCCCGATGAATACGCTTCCTGGTTCTCACCTGACGACCTTGGCGGTTACACCGCAGCCGAGTTCATGTGGCTGGCCGTTCCTCTCCGCCGGTTCATGAATCCACACTACACGCATCGTCGGGATACCGATCGACAGCGTGCGTTCAGATTCACAACGGACCGGGTCGAGGCGCTGCCGTACGCAGCTAACCGTCTCATGGCGCAGTCCTCGGCTGCCCTCGCGGCCGGCGCTCGACTGCTTGGCCGCAACCTGCGTTCTCCCGTCGTCCTGCGCTCTCTCGCCAGTTTGCCGGATCCGGCGCTCCGCCGCGACGCTCTCGCGGCCATGGTGCTGATTCGCGCTAACGTCGTCGAGTTGGCCGAACCCCTCCTCGCGGATAAGAGCACGCCGGCTGATCTCCTGGCCGAGACGATCATGCTCCTCCACTTCGACGAGTTGTGGGAGCCTGCTTCTCTCCCGAGTTGGATCCGTTCCAGTCGTAACTGGACAATAGCAGCCGCCCTGCGCGAGGTGATGCTCGCCCGTGCGCAGGGACGCCGGATCGTCTAGCCACAATTGGCCGAATAGGAAGCCCCTACGGCGCCCCCTGTCCTTCCCAGACGGAAGCTCCGCTCGTAGAACGATGTTCCAAGATGTACCGATTACGCTTGACAGGGGTGCCGGCAGTTCTTACCTTGTCCAATCCGGTACATCGTGGAACATCGGAGAGATCATGTCGGGACCCTACTACACAGCTCAGAAATCACGCCTGGATGGCCGACAGGCCTTCTCGGTCACATTTCGCCATCCGCTGCGCACTGATTCGCGCGGCAAACCTGGCCTCAAGGTCCGGCGTGGCCTCGGCACGAGTGACGAAAAGGAGGCGGACCGTCTTGTTGCCGAGCTAGAAACGCTCCTCTCCGACGAGCGGTACTGGTCCATCGCCGCGAAGGCGGACGCCGCGCAGCGGTTCTCCGATGTCGTGGTGAAGGCCTTCTACTCAGGGTTGGAGGCACCCGGTGAATCGGGAGAAAAGGTGCGGGACAGCTCGATTCCGCTGCCAGGGCCGGAGGACGGATATACCCGGATCCTCCTCGTAGGAACGACCGGCGCAGGAAAGACGACACTACTGCGCCAGCTCATCGGCACTCATCCCACTCGTGACCGTTTCCCTTCGACCTCTCCGGGTAAGACGACCGTAGCGGATCTCGAGGTTGTGACATCGTCCGACACCGACTACCGCGGCATCGTGACGTTCCTGCCTGAGCGGGCCGTGCGAGCCTATGTGCAGGAGTGCGTCACGGCAGCCTGCCTAACTGCACGTAAGGGACACGATGACGCCGCGGTTGCGCGCGATCTCCTGCAGCACGCGGATCAGCGCTTCCGCATGCATTACGTGCTGGGTGAGTGGCCGACCGAACCAGACGACGATGAAGAATGGGGGTTCGAAGACGAGGACTCGCACGGTGCCGCAGGGACTGCGGAGGAAGACCTGCCCTCTGCATCTGAACGAGCACAGAACGCCAAGCATATCGCCGACTGGGTAGCGCGGATCCGCCAGCTCACCGAGTACCATGCCAAGGCGGTTGCCTCGGTAGTCGGGTTCGACTGGGAAGATCTCTCCGCGGACGCTCTTGAGGCCGCAGAAGGGATGCTGACGGTAGAGCTGGAGGGTTCTGACCAGCACGGTGAAATCGTGCTCGAGATCCTGGACC
>CAYLME010000360.1:0-1749 GCA_964384585.1 uncultured Gemmatimonadaceae bacterium
CCGCGGCCGGACCGGCGCTCGACGCGCTCGCTTCTGATTTAGAGGGCCTTGCGAGCAAACGCCAATTCACGTACCAGTTGGCCGCCCAATTCGGCGATAGCGTCACGCCACTTGAACGCCCCCGCCTAGAACGCTCGCGTCGTGCGATCGTGGCCGCGAAGACAATTGTTGAGGCTGAGATGCAGCGACGGCAGCGAGTATCGGCCGTGCTGCTGGTGGGAGGTGACTCCGCTATCTCCCCTTCCGAAAAGGCTCTGGTAGATGCAGGCCTCGCGCTCGGGAATCCCATCCGAGATTGGCACGGCTTGTCGAGCGCAGTCCAGGTGCTCTCCGGGCTTGAGGACTCGCTCAAGGACAGCCAGCGGATCGCATCCGTACTCGCTCAAGCATCCAAGGGCCACCGAACCGGCCGGCGCAGTAGTCGGGAGAACTACGCCGTCAGGATGCTGTTGCTCGACGTCGCGGCTCATTGCCTGAAGCACGGAGTCTGGATCAAGGATTCTTACGAGTCCCCGGGGTACTTGATCTTGAGGGCTGTCTTCTCGTGTGTTGACTGGTTCCCAGCCGTGTCAGAAGCAGGCCTCAGGCCGTACCTGCGCCAGTGTCAAGAGCTGCAACGGAAAGCGCGCGCCATCCTGGATCCGCTCCTCGCTGGCTTCTCTCGTACGTACCAGAACTCCTAGTCCGGGAAGAGTTATAGACGTAGCCCCGGTGATACCTCCTGCCTGACACTGCAGGCTGGAGGAAACGAATGGGCCACTGCGTCGCTACTTCACCGTCACACCGCCAGGATTGCGACCTTCTGTCTCCGCGCGAGACGGCGCGGATGCTTGGCAACATCTCCGACACCACCCTCTGGCGGATGCGCCAGCGCGGTGAGTTCCCGGAGCCTGTTCGGATCTCGCCTGGACGCAAGGGCTATCGGCTGGCGGACATCGCCGCGTGGCTTGACGCCCGACGGCAGCCAGTAGAGGCCGCCTGAAACGCGGAGCGCCCGTGCAGGTCGCTCTGCAGCGGGCGCTTCGCTCAAGAGACGAGGATTCTCATGAGCGATGTTTCCTACGGTAGCACAAACCACCTGACCGAGCTCGTGCTCGACCAGATCTACACGATTCGCCGGCTCAAGTTCGAGGTCTCAGAGCTGCGCGAGGCCTACCGGGTCGCGGTGGGCATGCTGGCCGATTACGACAAGGCGCTCGACGGCGCCCGCCGACAGTCGCAGGCGCTCCGCGAAGAGCTGCGCCACCGTGCCCCAGGGACAGAGGCTGCCGCATGACGAGAGTTCATGCGGCCGAGATCTTCGGCCCTGATACGCAGGCACTGACTGACGGCATGCCGCGAGACTTCGAGCGGGTCGACGAAGGCTGCTATCGGCTCTCCATCAGCGACATCGGGATCGAGTTCACCATTGACCGCCTGCGCCGGCGCTTCGAGGAGCTCGTCGGCGAGCTGACGGTGAAATGCGATCTGGCGGGCGCCCGGACCTACGATGGCGTGCTGTCGGTTGGAGACTTCAACCTGTCGACGCAGCGCGCTCGCGAAGAGCGCGCCCGGTACCTAGCGGCTCGGGCAAAGGCCACGGACATCGACTGGGGCGGCCTCCTCGAGGAGTTCGTCCAGCGTGTTCTGACCGCCGAACGCTCGGGACAGCCGGCGGTCTCCCTGCGCGACCTGAGCCGACCCACTGCGGAGGACACGGCCGACGTGGAGGGCGTTCTGCTGATTGATCGGCACCCCGTGATCCTCTTC
>CAYLME010000361.1:0-1734 GCA_964384585.1 uncultured Gemmatimonadaceae bacterium
GGTGCGCAGGAAGTCTGGATCCCCGACGTGTACGGCACGGTGGTCCGCAACGAGCACGACATCGAGACGAAAATCGGGCTGCGCAGCGTGCGCCCGAACGCGCAGTTCGCTGCAGGCAGCCACCTGATCGGCACGGCGCCGCTCGGCACGGATCCGAGCGACTCCTTCGCAGGGCCGACTGGCGAGGCGCACCGTGTGGCGAACCTGTACGTGGCCGATGGTGCGGCGGTGCCGACCAGCATCTCGGTCGATCCGTCGCTCACGATCATGGGCGTCGCACGCTGGATCGCTGCGGGACTGCACGAGCGGGCAGGTCGCGCAGGCAGCTGACGTATCGACGCGGCCATGGTCGGGCCGCTTCTTGCCACGGCGAAGTACCGGTCACACCTCATGCCGGAGTCACGCCATGCGCCGCACCGCCTTTCTGCTTCCGCTGGGTCTGCTCGCCGCCTGCCAGATGCCGGTATTTCAGACCGTGCAGCTGCCGCCGCCACCGCCCGAGGCCGAGCCGCTTTCGCCGAGCGTTCGCGAGGCACTCGAACGTGACGTCATCGCCGTCGTCAATCATGCACGCTCCAGCAGCGCGGCACGATCGCTCGAGGCCAACAGTGCTATGACGCGCGCTGCACGCGGGCACGCCGAGGAGCTCGCCCGGCGCGGTCTGCTCGACCACGCATCGGAAACCCCCGGTCGCGAGACGTTCGCCCGGCGACTCGCAGCCGAAGGCGCTCCGGCCTGGACGCTGGCGGGAGAGAACCTGATCCAGCTGCCGCATACCACGCTCGACGTGGCGGATGCTGCGGTCACCGGATGGCTGGGATCCGCGTCGCACCGGTCACAGATGCTGGAGCCGGACTACACGCACACGGGCGTCGGCATCGCGCGCGACCAGCGCGGCAACTGGTACGTCGTACAGCTGTTCATCCGGCGACGCTGATCGCGATGCTCCACACTTCCCGCGACTGCATCGGCCTGATGCTTCTGCGCGTGGCTGCACGTTGACACATCCTCCCCTTCCGGCGCTCGCATCGATCACGCAACTGCTCGAGCGCCATACCGCATTCGAGTCGCCGGCACTGGTGCCGGAGATCCGCGTGTTCCAGGCACGATCGCTCGTGGAGGTGTGGGAGGCCGCGGAGTCGATTGCGGGTTGCCCGGTGCCGTCGCCGTTCTGGGCATACGCATGGCCGGCAGGGATCGCGCTCGCGCGCGTGCTGCTCGACTCGCCCGCTCTGGCGAGCGGACGCCGCGTGCTCGATTTCGGAGCGGGTGGCGGCGTCGCATCGCTCGCGGCGGCGCATGCTGGCGCTGCCCTGGTCGTGGCCAACGACGTGGACCCGTGGGCAACCGCAGTCACGCGCGTTGCAGCATCGAAGCAGGGACTGAAGGTCGAGACACACACCGGGGACCTTACGAAAGACACGTCGTTCGTCGACCAGTTCGATGTTGTGCTCGCCAGCGACCTGTCGTACGAGCGTCACGCGGCGCCGGGGCAGCGGGCGCTGCTCGAGCGGGCGCATGCGCGTGGTGCGCTGGTGCTGATCGCGGACGCGGGGCGGACGTATTTCGATGATTCGGGACTTCGGATGGTGGCGTCGTTCGACATCGGGGTGCCGCGGGACCTGGAAGGGGTGGGGGAGAGGCGGGCTCGGGTGTTCGTGGTGGAGTGAGGGCGTGTGCTGGAACGGCGGGTCTGGAACGGCGGGTTGGAACGGCGGGTCTGGAACGGCGGGT
>CAYLME010000362.1:0-1717 GCA_964384585.1 uncultured Gemmatimonadaceae bacterium
CGCGAACGCGACGGCCAGCGCCGCCATCGGCAGCACCACGTAGAGTGCGCGGCGCGCGCGTGTGCTCATCATTCTCACGATTCCTCCACCGTCAATGCGGTCGCGTCCGGCAGCACGCGGCCGACGGTCATCTCGAGCTCTGCGATCGTGCGCCCGTACTCGGCGACGAGGGCCGCCATCTCGCGGCGGTACTGGTTCAGACCTGTCTGCGCGTCGACGAGCGTCATGAAGTCGACACGGCCGACGCGATACGAAGCGAGTGCGGAGGTCACGTTGGCCTCGGCCTGGGGCAGGACGCCGGAGCGATACAGGCGCACGAGCGTGCGTGCGCGCTCGAGACCTGCGGTCAGCTCCACGATCCGGGCATCCACCTGCACGCCGAGTTCGGTGAGCTCGGCCGCTGCCATCTGTTGCATCGCCTGCGCTTCGCTGCGCATGCGGAGCTGTCGCTGCCCCGCAAAGACCGGCACCGTGAAGCCGAGCATGAGGCTGCCCATGCGTTCCGTGCCCATGTCAGCCGAGCGCTGGCCGTACTGCACGCCGATCGACAGATCCGGCCAGATCTCCCGGCGTGCGAGCGTCTCGCGTGTGCGCGCCTGCTCGAGCGCGATGCGGCCGCGCGCGAGGGCGGGCCGGTTCTCCGCAGCCCATGCCTGCAGCGTCTCGATGTCGGGTGTGGCATCGGGCAGCGTGGGCAGGACGACACTGACGATCGGCGTTTCCGCAGGTCGTCCGAGCACGGCGTTCAGGCGCGCGACGGCGCTCGTCCGCATGGCTTCCATCCGCACGATATCCGCCTGCGTGCGCGCGCCCTCGACGCCGGCGCGCAGCACGTCGCTTTGGCTGCCGCCGCCGACCGTGTAGCGCGTGGTCGCGACCTGCTCGAACTGCCGGAGCCAGACCAGCGTCTCGCGCATGGCAACGAGCGCCGCGTCGGCCTCGTGGATGTCGTAGAACGCGTCCGCGACGCGGCCGCGTACCATCCACCACGCCTCCGCGGCCTCGGCATCCGCGATCTGTGTGCTCTGCTTCGCGATCCGGCCGTTCAGTCCGAGCTGGCCGGCGATCGGGAGCATCTGCATCGCCGTGATGGACGGCGCCATCGCGCCGGGCATGTCATCGGAGAGTTCCGGCAATGAGAGGTTCATCGCCGCGATCTCGAGGCGCGGGTCTGGTGGCAGGCCCGCAGACGCCTCGCGCGCTGCCGATGCGTCAACGGCGGCGCGGGTCGCCGCGAGCATCGGGTTGCGCGCGGCAGCGATCGCGTATGCTTCCTCGAGGGTGAGTGCGGGCGTCTGCCGCGTCTCCTCGGACGCGCCCGGACGCTCGGTCTCCTGTCCGCTCGCAGCCACCGCAAACAGCAGCAGCACGGCAGGCAACAACGTGCGTGACATGGCTCTCGTTCACTGGACGACGTCCCGACCGCATACGCGTACGCACCGGCTCACAGGCGGCCGGGGCGGCGAAACGTCTGATGTTCAGGAAAACGCAGCCGGATTCATCCCGGCCGGAGAGCTATGCGCGCGGAGGGTGGAATGGTGGTGCGGCGATGAGCAGGTCGATCGCAGCCGGCGCTGCGTCAGACAGCAGGACCTCGTTCGGCGCATACATCGTGACGGGCGCAGCAGGCGCCGGCAGGAACGCAATGCTGCACGCGCCGCTCATGAGCATGCCGAGTGGGCAGTCGGGCGCACCAGCGGGCGCCTCGTCCGACGCG
>CAYLME010000363.1:0-1701 GCA_964384585.1 uncultured Gemmatimonadaceae bacterium
TCGGCGTGGTACGCGTCGCGATCCCGCTGCTGATCTACTTCGTGCTGATGTTCCTGGTGAGCTTCTACATGGGCCGGAAGGTCGGCGCGGACTACTCGAAGACGGTGACGCTGTCGTTCACCGCGGCGAGCAACAACTTCGAGCTGGCCATCGCGGTGGCGGTCGGCACGTTCGGTATCGCGCACGGTGCGGCGTTCGCGGCTGTGATCGGGCCGCTCGTCGAGGTGCCGGTGCTGATCGCGCTGGTGAACGTGGCGCTGTACTTCCAGCGGAAGTACTTCGGCGGTCCGCGTGACGTAGGGCGGGCCTGATGGCCCGGGCGACGTGTGTGCGACGGAAGTGCGGGTACCGATCGCGCGCGAGAGCAGGTAATCGCACCGGGAGGCATGTGCCCGACTTGGTGATCCGGGCTACAGGCCAACTCTCGCGACGAGTCTCTCGAACCGCGCGTCGCCGTGCAGCGCCTCGAGCTGCGGATCCACGTTCAGGAACGCCATCGAATGCGCGTGCTCTTCGTATGCGCGTTCGAGCCAGTCGAGCGCCAGGTCCCGTTCTCCCAGGGCGAGGTAGCGGATACGACACGGGCGTCAGCTCCGTCGGCAGTGTGTTCGCCGCGCGCGAGAACCACGGCAGGACGACCGCGACAACGACACTCGCGCACCGCGTCGTGCGAGCGCCCGGCGGGTGAACATGCTGTTGCAGCCGTCGCCGTACACCCGCGGACCGTCTCCGACGGACTCTTCCGTCGGCTGAATCGCGGACCTCGTGACCGATACGGCCTACAGCCTGTCCGCGATCAATCTCGCGAGCCGTTCCGTCGCCGCGCGGTCGTCGCCCTCCGGATCCATGACGCTGGTGACCAGCACGAAGTCTCCGTCGCCCAGCAGCACGTGCATCTGGTTGATCACGTCCCCCATGTAGAACGCCGCCTCGCCCAGGCCGGTCACGGTCTCCGTGGATGCGCCCATCTGCTCGAGCTCGCTCCTGCCGCTGTCGAACTGGGAGCGGATCGAGCGCCTGCCGGTGTCGGTCCGGGCACCATTCAGCTGAATCGACGCCGTCAGCGTCGACACGAAGCTGCCCGCGGGCGTGGGGTCCTCGGCTTCGTACGTGCACGTGGAGCCCGCGATGTCGTCCGTCGATCCTGCGAAGGGCGTGGAAATCTCACTCTGTCGCGCGCCCTGGCCCAGGAACTCCCGGGCCATCTCGAGCGTGAACACGTCGCAGGCCTGCGGGATGTCGGCGGCCACGGTCTGCTCGCCCGCTGCGGCCGGCGCTGCCTGCGTGTTCTCGTCGGCGGCACCACATCCGAGGCCGGCGATGCTGCCGATCGCGAGCATCGCGTGAATCGCCGTGCACCTGAGGCTGGTTCTCATGGGACGGTCCCTCCTTGACGATGGGCGTTGTGTGTGGACCATGAGGACTCAACTGCGCACCGATATATACGATCGGCGAGGCGCTGGACGGCGCGCGATGATGGGAACGTGGCGGACCGACCCGCCTGATTGGCCACCTGCGTCGGCTGAATTGCGGCTGAACGCTGCACAAATGCCGCAAGCGCCGCGGGCCCGCGCACGCCGCGACGAGCGATCAGCTCTTCATCGAGGCCGCTCGGATTCGACCGGCCCGTGCATGCGCGCGGTGCTGGGCGGGGATCCCCGGATCTGAGTCCAGCGATCCTCACGTTTTGACAGCTTCGTA
>CAYLME010000364.1:0-1692 GCA_964384585.1 uncultured Gemmatimonadaceae bacterium
TCGAAGAGGGTACCGTCGTGAACGGATTCGGCACGCTCATGGCCGGTGCGCTCGAGCCCTACCGCCACGAGCACCCGATCGTGCACGAGATTCTCGGGGTGCCGGACCGCATTATCCAGCACGCATCGCGCGAGGAGCAGCTCGCGGAATGCGGCCTGGACGTGGACAGCATCTGCGAGCGCGCGCGCACTGCCGCTGCATCGCTGCCGATTGACATGGTGCGCTCGACGGCCTGATGCCCGAACTCGCAACTCGCTTCCGCCGCGTCGGCGTCATCGGTCCGGCGCAGAGCGACGGACTCGCGGAGACGCTCGATGTCCTGAGCCGCCAGCTCGAGGCGCAGGACGTCGAGATCAGTGCGGAAGGCGAGCTGCTCGACCTCCTTCCCGGCGCAACCGAGTTCCGGCCCGAAGACGTCGATCTCCTCATCACGCTCGGCGGCGATGGCACCCTGCTGCGCGGCGCGCGCCTCGTTGCGACCCGCAACGTCCCCGTGCTCGGCGTGAACCTCGGCAGTCTCGGCTTCCTCACGTCCATTGCGCCGCAGGAGCTCGACGAGGCACTGCCGCGCGTGTTCGCCGGCGACTACTGGCTCGACGAACGCTTCACGCTCGAAGCACGCGTCGTCGATGGAAAAGGCCGCGAGGGACCGTCCTTCCTCGCACTGAACGACGCCGTCCTGCACAAGGGCGGTTTTGCGCGCGTCATTCGCCTCGCCGTATTCGTCGGGCCGAATCGCCAGCAGGTCGCGCAGTACACGGCCGACGGCATCATCCTGGCCACACCGACCGGATCCACCGCATACTCGCTCTCCGCTTCCGGGCCGGTCGTACATCCGTCCGTGGACTGCATCCTCGCGACACCGATCTGTCCGCACACACTGGTACTCCGGCCACTCGTGCTGCCCGACACCGTCGAGATCACGATCGAGGTCGTCTCCACGACCGGTGAGCTGATCCTTACCGTGGACGGCCAGGACGGCGCCGACCTGCACCCGCAGGACAAGCTCGTCGTCCGTCGCGGCAGCGCGACCGTCCCCCTCGTCCGCTTCGCGTCACAGAGCTTCTTCAGCACGCTGCGTCGCAAGCTGCACTGGGGGCTCGAGCATGAGCGCCGCGGCGCGCGCGGCTGATCCGCACATGGCGCCGCACGTCGTGTCCTCCAGGTTTCGCCGCGTATGCTGATCGAGCTGCGCATCCTCAATTTCGCGGTGATCGAGAGCCTGTCACTGCGTCTCGAGGCGGGCCTGAACGCGCTCACCGGCGAGACCGGTGCAGGCAAGTCGATCATCGTAGGCGCGCTGTCGCTGCTGCTTGGTGAGCGCGCGTCTGCGGACGTCGTGCGTACGGGAGCCGAGCGCGCGAGTGTCGAGGGTGTGTTCGACCTGAGCGCATACCCGGCGATCGTGGGCGCGCTCGCGGAGCAGGGCATCGAGCCCGAGGACGGCATTCTGATCCTGCGCCGTGAGGTGGCCGCAGAGGGTCGCAACCGCGCCTGGATCAACGGTGCCGCCAGTACGGCCGCCCTCGTGGGCGCGATCGGTCGGCAGCTCGTCGACCTGCATGGCCAGCACGAGTACCAGACACTGCTGCGTCGAAGCGAGCAGCGGCGCATCCTCGATGCTTATGCGGATGCACTGCCTCTTGCGACCGAAGTCGAGGAGGCGCATGGGCACTGGCGTGCATCACTGCG
>CAYLME010000365.1:0-1687 GCA_964384585.1 uncultured Gemmatimonadaceae bacterium
GCCGCGGCCGCGCACTCGCGCCGCCGTTCCGCACGAGGTAGATAATGGTGTTGCCGAGATCCTCGGTGCGTTCGCCGGCGCGTTCGGTGATCGTCACCCGGCCTTCGACGGCGCCCTGTGCCGCCAGGGCACGCGGCGGCGCAGCCAGCAGCAGGCCGCACGCTGACAGCGCCCCGATGAGCATCGTCAGTCGCCGCACCTTCACGCCTTTCGCGGATCCGTCCCGATGCAACACGAGCCCCTCCTGACGATGCACTCCCGCACGCCGAGGCAACCGACGCACGCTGCCCAGAAGTTAATGCGCAACCTGGTCCTGGCGTTCGCGCTCGTGACTCCCGTCACACCGGCGATTGCGCAGGACCCGGGCGCCCCGGCCGTGGATTCGCTCCGGCAGCGTCTCGAGGACCTCGAAGCCACCGTCGAGATGCTGCGCGAGCAGCTCGCCACCGAGGCCGGCGCCGCCGTGCGTACGCGGTCGCGCGTGGCGCTCCAGCTGCGGGGCCGCGTGCTCATGAATGCCGTGCATACGAGCAATGTCGCGAACAACGCCGATGTCCCCCTGTTCGCGGGGGGATCGACCTTCGGTCTCAGCCGCGGAGGCAACACCATCTCCGTCCGGCAGACGATGCTCGGATTCGCCGTCACCGCACCGGACATTCTCCGCGCGCACTTCAGCGGTGACCTCGACGTCGACTTCTTCGGAGGACAGGTCGCGAGCTCCGGCGGACGGCATTTCCCGCTGCTGCGCATACGCACGGCGCGTGCCGAACTCGCGTGGAGCCGGGTCACCCTGATGGCCGGCCAGGAAACGCCGCTCATTGCGGATCTCGATCCAATCAGCCTCGCGTCGGTGGGCACGCCGGGCTTCACCGCCGCAGGCAATCTCTGGCTCTGGTTGCCGCAGGTCCGCGCCACGCTCGAGTCCCAGACTCCCGTTCGCTTCGCGCTCCAGGGCGCAGTGCTCGCCCCCACGCCAGCCTCGACGCAGTCGCAGTTCAGCACGGGCTTCGATGCTGCCGAGCGCTCCCGCTGGCCTTCGCTCCAAGCCCGCTTGCGTGCGCGTTGGGGCAGCGACGAGACCGCTGCCGAAGTCGGAATCGGCGTGCATCGCAGTCGCCTCCTCGTCCAGCAGGATACCGTCGTGCGCCACAGCAAGGCGCTTGCCGTCACCGCGCACGTGCCGTTCGCGCGGTACTTCGAGTTCCGCGGAGAGGCCTTCGACGGACAGGCCCTCGCCGGACTCGGCGGCGGCGGCATCAGCCAGAATGTGGGGCCGAACGGCCGCCCCGTGCGCACGCGCGGGGGCTGGGGCCAGCTGAACGTGAGTCCCACCACGCGCTGGACGTTTGGCATCGGCAGCGGCATCGATGCACCGCACAGCGACGACCTGACCACCGGGGCACGCCTGCGCAACGAAGTCGACGCCCTCCACGCGCAGTGGACGCCCGCGGGACCGCTGCTGCTCGGGCTCGAGTACCGTCGCATCACCACCTGGTACGACGTCGGCGACTACGAGCGCGCGCACCACGTGAATCTCGCGATCGGATTCACCTTCTAGGCGCGACGCCGGGCTCCGCGCGACGCCTGGCTCCGCACGTCGCCGTCAGCCCTGCGCCTCCACCACGCGCACGGGAATCCCGCCGTTGCTCGTGCGCATCCGCTCGCTGAAGCGCAGCCCCGTGTGCCC
>CAYLME010000366.1:0-1677 GCA_964384585.1 uncultured Gemmatimonadaceae bacterium
GCTGGTTGTGCGTGCCGGTATCCTGCTGCCGCCCGTAGGGGCGTTCAATCAGAATCACGACGGCCCGAGGTGGGAGTTCGTGGATCGGCCGCTTGTGTCAACTGAGATCATCCCGTCCACGCTCTCGGAGGTCGGTTTCGGCGTGAACGGTCGGATCGCGCCGGCTCCCGGGCTGACGTTGACCTATGACGCGTATCTGACCAACGGGCTCGGCGAGGGCATCGTACTCAATTCAACGGGACGCACCCATTTCGCGAGCGGCAAACGTGCGGGACAATTCGCTGGCGACGATAATGGCGTACCCGCCGCGTCGGGACGTGTCGCGCTACGGTCGCGAGAGTTTGGAGAGGCCGGCCTCTCCTGGTACGGCACAACGTACAACACCTTCCGCCTAGATGGCGTGGAGATCGATGAACGCAGAGGTCTCTCGCTGCTCGCTGTTGATGTGTCTACGCTCCTGCCGCGCGCCATTGAGGTGCGGGGCGAAGCTGCGTTAGCACGGATTGAGCTTCCCCGGGGCATGGGTGAGGTGCTCGGCCACAAGCAATGGGGGGCCCATTTAGATGTCATCGTGCCGGTACTTCGGTTACCAAGCGGTCCGTTTCGCGGTGGCACCGTGAGCCTCACGACGCGACTTGAGTACGTGGATTTCAACGTTGGTCGCTTCGCCTCTACCGGCGGTGTCATCGGCGATGACCGCATGGCCATCACCCTCGGCGCGAGCTTCCGCCCTGTAGCGGGCACGGTGCTCAAGCTGAACTATCGGCGAGAATGGGCGCACGACCTCCTTCGGAACGCGGCGACGAGGTCCGGTGCCCTGCAGCTTGGCGTTGCCACGTACTTCTAGTTCTATTGGTCGGCACCCTTTGCAGTACGTCGCCCGCCCACTTGTTCATTTCTCCCCGGTAGGCACCGATGCGTTTCCGCCGGCATGGATGGCGAGGACGCGCTGGGTCCGCCTTTGGCTGTTTGGTGTCCTTCTATTGGGGCGACAGACCACGGTAGTCTCGTGTCCTCCGGTCGCCTCTGGACTCGCTCTCCGAGACGCGGGCCACAGTGCGCTGATTCCAGCTCGGGACCATCTCATTTCCATTGAGCAGGGCTAGATGGCTATGGTGTATCGCGATCGCGTTGAGGTACGGGCAGGACCTCTCACCCCGTTTGAGTGGCTTTTCGCACATCATCTTTATTGGCATCGGCAGCGTCGCTGGAAGGAGCTGGTGAATGCGGATTCGACTGCGGCGCGGCCCAGACCAACCCGTAATCGCGAGATTCTAGCCATATGCGTGTTCCTCCTGCTTTGATGCTGCTCGGAGCCGTCGGCTTGAGCGTCCGGCTGGCTAGCATTGACCCCCTTGAACGATCCTCTGTGGGACTTCGCGCCCTAGGCGTGATAATTGCTCTCGCGGGGTTGGCCACGGCCTTGGCGGGTGTGTTGGCGTTTCGACGGCAGCAGACCACCGTTGATCCGCGATATCCGGAGCAAGCAAGCGCGCTCGTTACCGACGGCGTCTATCACTGGACGCGCAATCCGATGTATCTGGGCTTCGTCTGCGCAGCGGTAGGTGCTGCTGTCGCACTGGGCTCGCTGTTCGCACTCGCAGGACCTGGCGTATTCGCGGTGTACTTGCATCGTGTGCAAATTCCGGCGGAAGAGCGAGCGCTTGAGGAGCGCTT
>CAYLME010000367.1:0-1633 GCA_964384585.1 uncultured Gemmatimonadaceae bacterium
CATCGATCGATCTGGCACCGGTCCTGAGCCCGGTTGAAAGCATGGACGACGAGTACGAGCCGAACGACTGGTCCGCGAAGGCCTGGCACATTGAACCCGGCGCGCCTTACCAACTGGTATGCCGCGACGAGGACTGGTTCCGGCTGGAGTTGGACGCCGCGAGCAGGGTATCTGTGGTGCTGAACGGGCACAGTGGCGACCTGGACATGTTCCTGTTTGATACCGCCGGTGCGGAGCAGGCACGATCGACCGGTACACGCTCGAACGAATTGATTGACGCGACGCTTCCGGCGGGTGCGTATCTCCTGGCCGTCGCTCCGCACGGCGGAAGGGGCGGTCCATACACCCTGCGGGTCATGGTCGAACCGTCTGATGCGTCTCCAGGGCAGACGATTCCCATGGGCTGCGGCGGCGGTACGGGCCCCATGCTGGCGGCAGGACTTGCGGGCTGGCTCTGCGCCGCGGGCGGTACGCGGATCCGGGCCGCGAGAGCGGTAACGGGAGGCTGAGCGGATGCCTCATGACGGTCATGACGACGAAGGTTTCCCGATCGCGTCGGAGAGAGCTATGATGGAAGTGCTGGCGTCCGTGTATGGCACGGATGCGTGCGTCGATTCCACTCTGAGCTCACACGACGAGGATCCCATGCTGACGATCACGAACACGTTTCTGCTCGACGGGCTGCGTGACAAGGACAACGCGCAGATCTGGAACGCGTTCTTTGAGCGTTATCAACCGCTGCTGGTGGCGTTCAGCAAGCGGCTCGGTTTGAAGGATGCGGACGCTCAGGATGCGGCCCAGGAAACTCTCATGAGCTTCGTGAGCGCGTATCGCGAGGGGAACTACGATCGCATGAAAGGCCGGCTGCGGACTTGGCTGTTCGGGATCGCTTCGCACAAGGTGCGCGACATCCAGCGGAAGCGCGGGCGGGACCTGGTGATCGTCGACGAGGCGGACAGCACCCGGTTCCTGAACAAGGTCCCGGACGACCACAGCATGAGCGAGATATGGGAGGCGGAGTGGGCCAAGGCGGTGCTGGACGAGTGCCTCCGGCAGGTTCGCGAGCAGGTCAAGCCGAAGACGTTCGAGGCCTTTGAATTGTTCGCATTGAAGAACATGACGGCCGCGGAAGTGGCCGAAAAACTGGATATGTCGGAAAACGCGGTGTGGATCGCGAAGAATCGCGTGCTGAGCAAGATGCGCCAGATTCAGTCGACCCTGGAAAGCAACTGGTGAGCGGTGTGAGTGAGCAATGAGCAAGCGAACGGGTGTCATGAGCGAGTGTCCGGGACTACAGATGCTCGAGAGATGGGCGGCGGGAGATCTCTCGCAGGAGGATATCCTCTCGCTGACGCCGCACGTGTCATCATGTGACATGTGTCGTGAGCAACTGGAAGAGTGCCGGGCCAATCACGCCTTCCTGGCGGTGGCCAGGCCGGTGCTGATGAACTCGCCCTCGCTGAAGAGCAAACCGGAGGACCGCAGCAGCGCGCCGACGATCACGGAGCCGACGACACCCTCGAGCCGTCGCAAGAAGGAAGCGGTCCCGGTGCACAGCATCCCCGGATACGAAATCATCCGGGAGCTGCATCGCGGCGGGCAGGGCGTGGTGTATGAGGCCATTCAGCTCTCG
>CAYLME010000368.1:0-1631 GCA_964384585.1 uncultured Gemmatimonadaceae bacterium
GCGCCACCGCCGCGGCGACGCCAGATGCCAATCGCTTCATGTTGCCTCCGTAATTGGCGTAATTGGGGACGGACCTCAATTTTCTCATTTGCGAACTTTTCGCAAATGAGAAAATTGAGGTCCGTCCCTAATTAAGCCGCCGGGTCGAGCGGCGGCTGATTGCGCAGTCTGGCATAGATGGGCGCGAAGTCGGGCGCGGTTTCGCGCATCAGCTGGGCGAAGGAGTCGATGACGAAGTAGCAGTCCTGATAGCGGTCGATGCGGAAGTCGGTGCGCAGCATGCGCTCGAGCTCGAAGGGCCGGCGGATCGGACGCGGATCGTCGACGCAATAGGCGAGCTCGCCGCCCGAGGAGATGAGCCCCGCCCCGTAGGCGCGCAAGCCGGCAGGCGTCTTCATCAGCCCGAACTCGATCGTGTACCAGTAGAGCCGCGCGAGCATGCGGATCGCATCGAGCCGCATCGCCTTGAGGCCGCCCTTGCCGTACTCAGCTAGGTGATCGGCATACACGGGATCAAATAGCAGCGGCACGTGTCCGAAGAAGTCGTGGAACACGTCCGGCTCGACGATGTAGTCGAACTCCTCGGGCTTTCTCAACCACACCGTCACCGGGAAGCGCCGGTTGGCGAGGTGCGTGAAGAACGGCTCGTCGGGAATGAGCCCGGGCACCGCGACGATCCGCCAGCCGGTCGCCTTCGCCAGGCGCCGGTTCACCTCCTCGAAGCGCGGCATGCCGCCCGCGGCATCGAGCCGACTGATCGCCGCGATCCACTCGGGGCAGGCGTAGCGATGCACGAAATTGGATTGGCGCTGGTAGAGCCGCCGGTAGAGCGCGTGCTCCTCCGGCATGTACGCGTTCCAGTCCTGCTCGACGGTGAAGTCGGGGGCGGCTTTGGAGTAGTCGCCTCTTAGCTTGGCGCTGGCGTTCATCGAAGGCAGTGCCTGCGTTGGATTTCGCGGGCGGATGGTTGGCGTTGACCGGAGGCAGTGCCTGCGTCGGGTTGCGCGGGTGAATGGCTGGCGTTAATCGGAGGCAGTGCCTGCGTCGGGTTTCCTATCGTCTCCCCTTTTTCCGGCCGGGAGATTCATCCGGCCGGAAAAAGGGGAGATGTATTAAAGGCCAAAACCTGCGCAGAGGCCAGACGCGGCGACGATTGCGCGCCGAATCGACACTTCCTTCGCTACACCCTCGTCGCCGGCCTCACCACCCCCGCCGCCTCGCCGAATCCGATCGCCACCGCGCCCTCGCGCTCGCAGCGGCCGCGCTGGACGATCTCGTCGCCGTCCTCGATGAAAGTGCGCGTCTCGCCGCCCGGCAGCTGGATGGGGCTCTTGCCGCCCTGGGTGAGCTCCATCAGCGAGCCCGCGCCGTCGGGCGTGAGGCCGGAGATGGTGCCCGAGCCGAGGAGGTCGCCCGGCTGCAGGTTGCAGCCGTTCGAGGTCTGGTGCGCGACCATCTGCGCGGCCGTCCAGTAGGAGTCGCGGAAGGTGCAGCGCGAAAGGAGCGCGGGCGGAAGCTTCGCCGCGCGCATCTTCGCGGACGAGAGATACATCTGCGTGCCGATGTCGAAGCCGCCCTCGCGCTGGTCGGACTCGTCCGTGAGGTAGGGAAGCGGCAGTGGGTCGTCGCCG
>CAYLME010000369.1:0-1605 GCA_964384585.1 uncultured Gemmatimonadaceae bacterium
TCGTGCTGCGCATGGAGCAGAGCTATGCGCGCAACACCAACATCCTGCGCACCTCGCAGGTGATCCTGGTTGCCCTCGCGGTGATCGGCACCATCCTGCTGCTGCGCTTCTTCTTCCTCACCGTGGTCCGCCCCGTGTTCGAGCTCCACGAGGGCGTCAAGCACATGGGGCAGGAGGATTTCGATGCCCGCGTGCCGGTGCTGTCGCAGGACGAGTTCGGCGAGCTCTCGGCCGGCTTCAACCGCATGGCAGCCCACTTGCAGAACGTCTATGACACGCTCGAGGAGCGTGTCGTCGCCAAGACCCGCAGCCTCGAAGAGAAGAACCGCGAGCTCGAGATCCTCTACGAGATCGTCGCCTTCCTGCGCGAACCCAACGACGTCGACACGCTGTGCAAGGGCTTCCTCGAGCGGGTGCAGAAGACGATGGGTGCGAGTGCGAGCTCCGCGCGCCTGCTCGATCTCGAATCGCGAAACCTGTGCATGATCGTCCACGACGGGCTGGGCGACGACTTCCTCGATCGCGAGGAAGTGCTGGCCTGCGGCGAATGCGTCTGCGGCGAGGCGGCCCAGGGCAGCGGGCTTTCGCTGACCCTGGATGTACGCAATGCCGCGCTCGCGGTGACGCGCGATGCCTGTCGGCGCGCCGGGTTCCGTACGGTGTCGGCCACCTCGATCACGGCCAGCAAGCGCGCGCTCGGCGTGTTCAACCTGTATTTCGACCAGTCGGATGCGATCGGCGACGCCGATCGCCAGCTGCTCGAGGCTCTCGGACAGCAGCTCGGCATCGCGATCGAGAACCAGCGCCTGCACGCGCGCGAGCGCGAACTCGCCGTCTCCGAAGAGCGCAACCTGCTCGCGCGCGAACTGCACGACTCGATCGCCCAGGGCCTGGCCTTCCTGAACCTGCAGGTGCAGATGCTGGAACGCGCGCTCGCCGAGAACCGCGCCGCGGACGTGAGTACGACCGTGGAGATGCTTCGTCGCGGTATCCAGGAGAGCTATGAGGATGTGCGCGAGTTGCTGGTGCACTTCCGCACCCGGGTCGAGCAGCAGGATCTCGATGCCGCCATCGCCGCAGCCCTGCGCCGGCTCGCAGAGCAGACCGGCATCGCCACCGACCTTGACGTGCAGGGCGACGGCGCACCGCTCGATCCCGAGGCCGAGACCCAGGTGCTCTACATCATCCAGGAAGCGCTCTCCAACGTGCGCAAGCACGCCGGTGCAAGCACCGTTTCCGTGGGTGTGCGGCGCGGTCGCGACGGGCTCGCGGTGACGGTGCGCGACGACGGCGTGGGCTTTGCGGAAGACCGTGACGCGTCCGACAGCGAGGCGCACATCGGCCTGCAGATCATGCGCGAGCGCGCCATGCGGATCGGTGGCCGCTTTGCGGTGCGCTCGTCGCCCGGGCGGGGCACCGAGATCCGACTGGAACTGCCGAGAACGAACGAGGTGCTGGCTTGATGGCTGAAGAGAAGATCCGTGTCCTTCTGGTCGACGACCACACGCTGTTCCGCAGCGGCATCCGTTCGCTGCTGCAGAGCTACGTCTGCTTCGAGGTGGTGGGCGAGGCCGGCGACGGGCGCGAGGGCATCCGCCTCGCCGG
>CAYLME010000370.1:0-1584 GCA_964384585.1 uncultured Gemmatimonadaceae bacterium
GGCTTCATCCTCACCGGCCGCGACGTCATGAAGGATGGCACGCGGCCGAAGCAGTGGAAGCTGGACCGCGATCCCTTCCTCTTCGAAACGAGCGTGCCCGGAATCTTCGCGGCGGGCGACTCGCGCAGCGGGTCGGGGAAGCGCGTGGCTGCAGCCGTGGGTGAGGGCTCGGCCACCGTCAGCGTGATCCACGAGTATCTGCGCACGGTTTAGGATCGGGGTCGCAGTGCTGCGGCCCGGATGCTCCCGTCAGGGTTCAGGTCAATCCCGCCCACGCGCGGGCGTTTTTATCATTCCCACAGTGACGACTTCGCCCAATTTCATCCTTGACAGAAGGACAAATTGCGTCTCGGTCGGCAAGGACACGCTCCACGAATACCTCGCGCATCTGCAGGACGCTTTTCTGGTGCGCGTGCTCGAAATGCACAGCACGTCGGAGCGTCAGCGCATGGTGAACGCGCGCAAGCCGTATCCGATCGATCTCGGACTGATTCCGCTCTACGATCGCCCCGGCCGGGGACACCGGGGACGAGCGCTCGAGACGGCCGTACTGCTGGAGCTCGAGCGACGCGAGTACGAAGTGACGTGGCTGCGCGTCGGCGAGAACCTGGAGGTTGATTTCTTCGCCACACGTCCTGGCGACCGGCCGCTGCTCGTGCAGGTGTCGGTGGACACGACGCGGGATGAAACCTGGGGGCGCGAGGTGCGTTCGCTCGAGGTCGCCGCGCGCGAGCACCCCGATGCCGAGGCGCTCCTGGTCACGCAGGATCCGACGCCGCCTGAGCGTACACTACCGGGTACGTTGCGATGGATGGCAGCGACGGAGTGGCTGCTTCAGTAAGATTGCAGTGAGCCGATGAGGACGCACAGGCCGGCGGCACGGGGAGAACGATGGCAACGAAGAAGCTGACTGCGGATGAACGAACGGAGCTGCTCGAAACCGTAAAGGCCCGTTTCGAGAAGAACGCGACGCGCCACAAGGGCATCGACTGGGATGACGTCGAGGCGAAGCTGAAGAAGAGCCCAAGCAAGCTGTGGTCACTCAGTGAAATGGAACGGACCGGCGGCGAGCCGGATGTCATCGGTCAGGACAGGAAGACGAAGGAGTACCTGATCGTCGACTGCTCGGCGCAGAGCCCCAAGGGTCGCAGGAGCATCTGCTACGATCCCGAAGCCCTCGCGTCACGCAAGGAGCACAAGCCGAAGGACAGCGCCATCGGCATGGCTAAAACGTTGGGCATCGAGCTGTTGACGGAGGAGGAGTACCGGCAGCTGCAGGAGCTCGGCGAGTTCGACACGACGACCTCGAGCTGGATACAGACGCCGGCGCGCATCCGGAAGCTCGGCGGCGCGCTCTTCTGCGACCGTCGCTACGACACGGTCTTCGTCTATCACAACGGCGCCGAGTCGTACTACGCGGCGCGCGGGTTCCGCGGCATGCTGCGCGTGTAATACGACACGAGCGAGACGGCAGAGGTCGCCTGCCGTCTCGCTCGCCCGTCGTCTTACGCCGCTGCCAGTACCTCCTGCTCCAGCCGCTGATAGCTGACCTCCATCCCGTCGGTCATGCCCGTGCCGAGCGCC
>CAYLME010000371.1:0-1545 GCA_964384585.1 uncultured Gemmatimonadaceae bacterium
GTCCGTTTGTCCGCGAAGGTCTTGATCATACCATAGATTGTAGCGTGTCACGTGACGCGCGTCAATGTGGGTTCCGCCCAGGTTCGCTTGGCGTTCCGCCCGGCGATTCGACACCGACCCCTGATCGCAGATGCCCGAGATGACGACTTGGATCTCCGGCAGGTGCGGATCGGCGAGGGCCTGCCCCTCGATCGTGCGCCACGGCTTGAACCACCCGCGCCCCGAAGTCGACGACGCGTGCCTGGGCGCCGCGGACGCGGCCATCGTCGTCGCGGTACTCGACGTTGACGCCGTGGACGAGCATGCGGTAGAGAGCGCGGTTCTGCTGGATGAGGTCGGTACCTGCTTCGATCCGGGTGAGCCGGCGATACGCGTCTTCGATGGCGTCCGGCGGCAGCTCCGGGTTCAGGCGGGTCAGAGCATGCCGAAGGCGGCGTTCGAGCACGACATCGCTGTAGCTGGCGCGTTCGGCCAGCAGCTCGCCGGGTGCGACTTCGGCACCGTCGGTTATCTGCCAGCCGATGCCTTCCAGCCAGGTGAGTGCCGCCTGTCCGACCGCGAATTCGGTGAAGGTGCTCATGTCGCGGGCATCGCTGGCCGTGATGTCAGGTTTGTTCGCGGGCCGGTGGATGCGCCCGCGGTCACGGTGCTGCGCCGGTGATACGCCCGCCGTGTGCTGGCTTACAGCGGGATGGCAGCTTCGATATTGAGCCCGACTCGATCGTAAAGCAACGCTACGATGCGATCGAGCTCGCCGACGAGGAAGCCATGGAGCCCGGCGTAGCGGTACGCGAGTGCCAGTGCACGGTAGTAGCCGAGCGTTTCGTCGCCGGACGCCCTGAAGCGGCTCCACACCTCGTCTCCGATGACTTGGTGGTCGCGCTGCGTATTTCGCTCGAATCTGACCACCCGTTTCGCTCCAAGCTGACCAGCCGTTTCGGTCCAATCTGACCACCCATTTCGGAGCAAGCTGACCACCCGTTTCGGTCGAAGCTGACCAGGCGAGCGGCGGCGGCGATGCTGGACACCTTCACCCTGAGCCCACCCCTTCCTGCGGACTTCTACCAGGAGTGGGGATGGCGGCAGAGAGGTTGTCCGTGCGCAAGATTCGAGAAGTGCTCCGGCTGTCGGCGAAAGGGCTGACTCACCGGCAGATCAGTCGAAGCCTGAGCATCAGTCACAATACGGCCGCCAGCTACCTGCGGCGTGCGGCAGCCGCGGGCGTAGACGCCGAGGCTGCGGAATCGCTCGACGACGTGGCGCTGATCGCGGCGCTGTTTCCCCCTGCGCCGCCAGCGAGTACGCCGCGGCCGCTGCCGGACTGGTCTGAGGTCGCGCGGGAGCTGAAGAAGAAGGGTGTGACGCTTCTGCTGCTCTGGACCGAGTACAAGGCCACGCATCCGGACGGGTATGAGTACACGCAGTTCGTAAAGCGTTTCCGGGACTGGCAGTCCTCGGTGGACGTGGTGCTGCGCCAGGAGCACAAGGCCGGCGAGAAGCTCTTCGTCGACTATGCCGGCCAGACGATCCCGATCGTGGATCGTG
>CAYLME010000372.1:0-1520 GCA_964384585.1 uncultured Gemmatimonadaceae bacterium
TGGAAATTTCGACAGCCTGCACGGGGCGGATTCCACCGACGTGAACTCGACCGGATTGAACTGGGCTACTTCCGACCTGGGCCAAGGACCTATCGCAAATAACCTCGCATTTGTAGTCGTGGGCCGGCCGGTGAACACGTTCGGTGATGTCGACGCAAACTGCCTGATCGATCTGGTGGATTTTGCAGCCTTCGGGCCCTGCTTCAGCATGATTGGTGATTTGTTTCAATCAAAGTGAGACAGCTCGCCCTCTGGCGGAAAGTAGGGTTTCGGGTCCGGTCCAAGGCATCAGACGTTGCCGCAGTTTGAGATTCTCCTGCTTACGCAGTTCCCTGGCCTGAGTCAGTTTCCGGTGACGCTCGGCCAGCAGCGCCTCCGGGTCTCCGCGATAATAGTCCACCGGCCGCAGGAACTTCAACGAAGAGTGCAGCCGTTCGTCGTTGTAGTACCGGATGATCTCCGCGATGACCTGGCAGGCCTGGTCCCAGCTGGTCAGCTCGTGCTCGTCGATCTTTTCGCCCAAGGTCCGCTGGCACCGCTCCACCACTGCGTTGTCGGTCGGCGTGTGCGGACGGATCAAGGTGTGCGTGACGCCCGCTCCGGCCAGGGCGCCGGCGAACTCCTGGGCCACGAATCCCGAGCCGTTGTCGCTTTGAATGGTCGGTCGCACACCGGGCGGCAGCGTCTCCAGAGCCGCGGTCGCCGCGATGGAAACCGTCAGTCCGTCCATGGTGCGAAGCAGCTCGTGGTAGACCACATAGCGCGAATAGACGTCCACGAAGCTGAGCAGGTAGTAGTTGCGGGCGCCGACCTTCGTATAGCGGATGTCGGTCTGCCAGAGCTCGTCCGCACGGGTCGGAGGCAGCGGGCGGTTGCGGCTCTTGACCCGGGTCTTACCCGGCCACCGACAGACCAGGTTGGCCTCCTGCAGCACCCGATAGACGGTCGACGCCGATACCGCCACGACGCCGTCATCCAGCATTCTCCAAGCCAATTCACGATGGCGGATCTCCGGATGGGCAAGCGCGTAGTCCACGATCGCCTGGCGTTCAGCAGGCAAAACCTCGTAGTACGAACGACGCGCTGACGCCCGGGGCGGCGCGGCGGCCGGCGGGGCTTGCCGTCGCCAGCGGTAGTAGCTGGCGGGCGGCACGCCGAGGGCCTGGAGGGTCCGGCGGACCGGCCAGCCGCTGCGTTGTTGGGTCTGGGTCACGATGCTGCTCACCTGGCGCTGCAGCTCGGGTGGGAGCTGCGGATGCTCGCTCAATCCGAGAGCGTTTTTTTTAGATCGAGGTTCTCCGCGGTAATCTCGGCGATCACGTCCTTCATCCGCGTGTTCTCGGCGGTGAGCTTCTCGACGCGATGGTCGGCGCCGCGTTCGCGCTTGGGCGTGAAGACGGCCTCGGCCGAGCCGAGCAGCAGACGCCGCCACTCGTAGACCTGGGTGGGGCTGACGCCTTCGCGGCGACAGAGCTCGGCGAGCTTCTGGTCGGACTGAAGGGCCTCGATGACGATGCGCA